>DATFGV010000090.1:0-26080 GCA_035249115.1 Vineibacter sp. | reverse complement strand
TGGTCGCACAGAAGGTGGGCATGACCCGCGTCTTCAACGACGACGGCGAGCACGTGCCCGTGACCGTGCTGAAGCTGGATGGTGTCCAGGTGGTCGCGGTCCGCACCGAGGAGAAGAACGGCTACAACGCCGTCCAGCTCGGTATCGGCAAGGGCAAGGTGAAGGCCAAGAAGAAGAAGAACGGCAACACCATGCGCGGCCGTGGCCTGTCGGACGCCATGCGCGTCTACTTCGACAAGGCTGGCGTGCCGCCCAAGCGCAAGCTGGTCGAGTTCCGTGTCAGCAAGGACGCACTGCTGCCGGTCGGCGCCGAGATCGCCGCCACGCACTTCCTGGCCGGGCAGTTCGTCGACGTCACCGGCACGACCATCGGCAAGGGGTTCGCCGGCGCCATGAAGCGCTGGAACTTCCGCGGCCTTGAGGCTTCGCACGGCGTGTCGATCTCGCACCGCAGCCACGGCTCGACCGGCAACCGCCAGGATCCCGGTCGCACCTTCCCGAACAAGAAGATGGCCGGCCATCTCGGCGCCGAGCGGGTCACCACGCAGAATCTCAAGGTCGTGTCGACCGACGCCGACCGCGGGCTGATCCTGGTGCAGGGCGCCGTACCGGGTCATGAGGGCGCCTACGTGCTGGTGCGCGACGCCGCCAAGCGCCAGGCGCCCAAGGACCTGCCGTTTCCGGCGGCGCTGAAGGGGGCCGCGGAGGCGCCGGCCGCCGAGGCCAACAAGGGCTGATGCCATGAAGCTCACCGTCACCACCCTCGAGGGCGCCGACGCCGGCGAGATAGAGCTCGCCGACGCGGTGTTCGCCGCGCCGGTGCGCAAGGACATCCTGCAGCGCTGCGTCGTCTGGCAGCTGGCACGCCGCCGCGCCGGTACGCACAAGTCCAAGGGCCGCTCCGAGGTCAAGGCGACCTCCAAGAAGGTCTGGTCGCAGAAGGGCACCGGCCGGGCCCGTCACGGCAACCGGGCGGCGCCGCAGTTCCGCGGCGGCGGCAAGGCGTTCGGTCCGGTGGTGCGCAGCCACGAGATCGACCTGCCCAAGAAGGTTCGCAAGCTCGGCCTGCGCTCGGCACTCGCTGCCAAGGCCGCCGAGGGCAAGCTCAAGGTGCTCGACCAGGTCAGTGTCGCCGAGCCGAAGACCGGCAAGCTGGCCGCTTCGCTGAAGAAGCTCGGCATCGACAACGCCCTGATCATCGGCGGCGCCGAGATCGAGGCGAATTTCGCGCGGGCGGCTCGCAACATCGCGCGGCTCGACGTGCTGCCGCAGCAGGGCGCCAACGTCTACGACATCCTGCGCCGCGACACGCTGGTGCTGACCCGCGACGCCGCCAAGCATCTCGAGGAGCGCCTGCAATGAGCGTCGCCCGCAAGCCGGTCCTGTCGCGATCGCGCATGTACGAGCTCGTGCGCCGGCCGGTGATCACCGAGAAGTCGACCAACGGCAGCGCCTACGGCCAGGTGACGTTCGTCGTGCCGATCGACGCCACCAAGCCGGAGATCAAGGCGGCGGTCGAGGGACTGTTCAACGTCAAGGTCAAGCCGAAGGGCGTGAGCACCATTGTCGTCGGCGGCAAGAAGAAGGTCTTCAAGGGTACCCGCGGCCAGCGCGGTGACTGGAAGAAGGCCATCGTCTCGCTGGTCGAGGGCAGCAAGATCGACGTCACCACCGGTCTGTGAGGCGGACTGAACCATGGCGCTGAAAACCTACAAGCCGGTCACGCCGTCGCTGCGCGAGCTCGTGCTGGTCGACCGGTCCGACCTGCACAAGGGCAAGCCGGTGAAGGCCCTGACCGAGGGCAAGCGCAACACCGGCGGGCGCAACAACCACGGCCACATCACCGGCCCGCATCGCGGCGGCGGCCACAAGCGGCGGTACCGCCTGGTCGATTTCAAGCGCCGCAAGTTCGACCAGCCGGCGACCGTCGAGCGCCTGGAGTACGATCCCAACCGCACCGCGTTCCTCGCCCTGGTCAAGTACGCCGACGGCGAGCAGGCCTACATCCTGGCGCCGCAGCGGCTGCGCCCCGGCGATCAGGTGGTGTCGGGCGAGCGGGTCGACATCAAGCCGGGCAACGCCATGCCGCTGGCCAACATGCCGGTCGGCACCATCGTGCATAACGTCGAGATGAAGCCCGGCAAGGGTGGCCAGATCGCGCGCTCGGCCGGCACCTACTGCCAGCTGGTCGGCAAGGACGCCGGCTACGCCCAGCTCAAGCTGTCGTCCGGCGAGGTCCGGATGGTACGCGGCGAGTGCCTGGCGACGATCGGTGCCGTCAGCAACCCGGACCAGCAAAACATCAACTACGGCAAGGCCGGCCGCATCCGCTGGCTCGGCCGCCGGCCGGTGACCCGCGGCGTGGCGATGAACCCGATCGACCATCCGCATGGCGGCGGCGAGGGCCGCAGTTCGGGCGGCCGCCATCCGGTGACGCCGTGGGGCAAGCCGACCAAGGGAAAGAAGACCCGCAGAAACAAGTCGACGGACCGCTTCATCGTCCGTCGGCGCCACGCGACACGCTGAGCGGCGGGTCAAGAGGAGGACGATCGTGCCACGTTCCGTCTGGAAAGGTCCGATGGTGGACGGCTACCTGCTGAAGAAGGCCGATGCCGCCCGGCAGTCGAGCCGCAACGAGGTGGTCAAGGCCTGGTCGCGCCGTTCGACCATCCTGCCGCAGTTCGTCGGCCTGACGTTCGGCGTCTACAACGGCCACAAGTTCATTCCGGTGCTCGTCAACGAGGAGATGGTCGGCCACAAGTTCGGCGAGTTCGCGCCGACCCGCGTGTTCCACGGCCACTCCGGCGCCGGCGACAAGAAGGTCTCGAGGTGAGGGTCGCGCCATGAGCAAGACCGCACGCAAGCCGCGCCTGGCGGAGAACGAGTCGATGGCGGTGGCGCGGATGATCCGCGTCAGCCCGCGCAAGCTGAACCTGGTCGCCGGCCAAATCCGCGGCAAGGCGGCCAGCGCCGCCGTCAACGAGCTGAAGTTCTCGCGCAAGCGCATCGCCGAGGACGTGCGCAAGGCCTTGGAGTCGGCGATCGCCAACGCCGAGAACAACCATCAGCTCGACGTCGACCGCCTGGTGGTCAAGGAGGCCAGCGTCGGCAAGGCGCTGGTGCTCAAGCGTTTCCACGCCCGTGCCCGCGGTCGCGGCGCCGGCATCCTGAAGCCGTTCAGCAACCTGACCATCGTGGTCCGGGAGCGCGAAGAGGCGGCGGCGGAGGAGAAGAAGTAATGGGCCAGAAAGTCAATCCGATCGGCCTGCGCCTGGGCGTCAACCGCACCTGGGATTCGCGCTGGTACGCCGCCAACGACTACGCCCGGCTGCTGCACGAGGACCTGCGCCTGCGCAAGTTCCTGCGCGGCCGCCTGTCGCAGGCCGGGGTCAGCAAGATCATCATCGAGCGGCCGGCCAAGAAGGCGCGCATCACCATCCACACCGCCCGCCCGGGCGTGGTGATCGGCAAGAAGGGCGCCGACATCGAGAAGCTGCGCCAGGACCTGGCCAAGCAGTCGACCTCCGGCGAGGTCAGCCTGAACATCGTCGAGATCCGCAAGCCGGAGATCGACGCCACCCTGATCGCCGAGAGCATCGCCCAGCAACTCGAGCGCCGCGTCGCCTTCCGCCGGGCGATGAAGCGCGCCGTGCAATCGGCGATGCGGCTGGGCGCCGGCGGCATCCGCATCAACTGCTCCGGGCGGCTGGGCGGCGCCGAGATCGCGCGCATGGAGTGGTACCGCGAGGGTCGCGTGCCGCTGCACACGCTGCGCGCCGACGTCGACTACGGCACCGCCACGGGCTTCACCACCTTCGGCACCTGCGGCGTCAAGGTCTGGGTCTTCAAGGGCGAGATCATGGCCCACGACCCGATGGCCCAGGACAAGCTGGCCGCCGAGGCGCAGCAGGGCCGCGGCTGATCGGAAGGTAGTGCGCCGCCATGATGAGTCCCAAGAGAACCAAGTACCGCAAGGCCTTCAAGGGCCGGATCAGCGGCGCCGCCAAGGGCGCGACGAACCTGGCGTTCGGCTCGTTCGGCCTCAAGGCGCTGCAGCCCGAGCGCATCAGCGCCCGGCAGATCGAGGCCGCCCGCCGCGCCATCACCCGCCACATGAAGCGCACCGGCCGCGTCTGGATCCGCCTGTTCCCCGACGTGCCGGTGTCGAGCAAGCCGGCCGAGGTCCGCATGGGCAGTGGCAAGGGCGCGCCGGAGTTCTGGGTCTGCCGCGTCAAGCCGGGCCGCATCATGTTCGAGATCGACGGCGTGCCGGAGCCGGTCGCCAAGGAAGCGTTCGCGCTGGGCGCCGCCAAGCTGCCGATCAAGACCAGGTTCGTGGCCCGCGTGGCCGCGGGAGGCGCGCCATGAGCCAGGGCTCCGACCTGCGGGCGAAGACCGTGGACGAGCTGAAGACCCAGCTTGTCGACCTGCGCAAGGAATCGTTCAACCTGCGCTTCCAGAAGGCCAGCGGCCAGCTCGACAACACCGCCCGCATGCGGCGCGTCAGGCGCGAGATCGCCCGTATCCGTGAAGTGCTGATCCACAAGACCGACAATACCGCCAGCGCCCGCCGTGCCCGGGCCAAGGCCGCGCGCGCCCAGGCGCAGCGCAAGGCCGCTGGCTAAGGAGCCTGAGATGCCGAAACGAGTCCTGCAGGGCGTGGTGGTCAGCGACAAGATGGCCAAGACCGTCGTGGTCGAGGTCGAGCGCCGCGTCCAGCACCCGATCTACAAGAAGTTCATCCGCCGTTCCAAACGGTACCACGCGCACGACGAGTCCGACGCCATCAAGGTCGGACAGACCGTGCGCATCATCGAAAGCAAGCCGCTGTCGAAGACCAAGCGGTGGGTGGTCATGACCGAGGCGGCGGCGTCCTGACGCCGCGGTCCAGGGTCCGCAAGGAGCGGCGGCGCGAGCCGCCAGGGAGCAGACGATGATCCAGATGCAGACGAACCTTGACGTCGCCGACAACTCCGGCGCCCGCAAGGTGCAGTGCATCAAGGTGCTGGGCGGCTCGAAGCGCAAGACCGCCACGATCGGCGACGTCATCGTCGTGTCGATCAAGGATGCGATGCCGCGCGGCAAGGTCAAGAAGGGCGAGGTGCACCGCGCCGTGATCGTGCGCACGGCGCGCGAGATCCGCCGGCCGGACGGCAGCGCCATCCGCTTCGACAACAACGCCGCGGTGCTGATCACCAAGCAAGACGAGCCGATCGGCACACGCATCTTCGGACCGGTGACGCGCGAGCTGCGCGCCCGCAAGTTCATGAAGATCATATCGCTCGCCCCCGAGGTGCTGTGAGGAGCGCCGACATGCCGAAACTCAGGATCAAGAAGGGCGACCGGGTGATTGTCACCACTGGCCGCGACAAGGGCAAGCAGGGCGAGGTCACCCGTGTGATCCCCGACGAGAACCGCGTCGTGGTCGCCGGCATCAACATGCGCCAGCGCCACCGCAAGGCGCGCACGCAGGCGGAACAGAGCCAGATCGTGTCGTTCGAGGCGCCGATCCATGTCTCGAACGTCGCCCACATCGACCCGGCCAGCGAGCCCGGCAAGCCGCGGCCGACCCGGGTGTTCTACAAGTTTCTCGACGACGGCCGAAAAGTGCGCGCGGCGCGCAAGTCCGGCGAGTTGATCGACCGCTAGGGGACTGGAGATGGCGACCCGTCTGCAAGAGATTTACGACAGCAAGCTGCGTCCCGCGCTGCGCCAGGAGTTCGGCTACAAGAACCCGATGGAAGTGCCGCGGCTCGACAAGATCGTGATCAACATGGGTGTCGGCGAGGCCGTCGCCGACCGCAAGGCGGTCGACAACGCCGCCGCCGAGCTGGCGCTGATCAGCGGCCAGAAGGCGGTGATCACCAAGGCCCGCAAGTCGATCGCCACCTACAAGGTGCGCGAGGGTATGGCGCTGGGCTGCAAAGTCACCTTGCGGCGCGACCGCATGTACGAGTTCCTCGACCGGCTGGTGAACATCGCCCTGCCACGCGTCCGCGACTTCCGCGGCCTGAACGGCAAGTCGTTCGACGGCCGGGGCAACTACGCGCTCGGCCTCAAGGAGCAACTGATCTTCCCGGAGATCGACTACGACAAGGTCGACAAGGTCCGGGGCCTGGACATCATCATCTGCACCACCGCGCAGACCGACGCCGAGGCCAAGGCGCTGCTGCGCGGTTTCGATTTCCCCTTCTACAACTGAAGGGCAGGAGACGTTCATATGGCCAAGACGAGCATGGTCGAGAAGAACAAGCGCCGCGAGAAGCTGTCCAAGCAGCACCTCGCCAGGCGGGTGGCGCTGAAAAAGGTCGTCATGGACCGTTCCAAGCCGATCGAGGAGCGCTTCGAGGCGCAGCTGCGGCTCAACGCCATGCCGCGCAACGGCGCGCGCATCCGGATCCGCAACCGCTGCGAATTGACCGGGCGGCCGCGTGGCGTGTATCGCAAGTTCAAGCTGTCGCGCATCGGCCTGCGCGATCTGGCCGCGCGCGGCCAGCTCCCGGGCGTCGTCAAGTCGAGCTGGTAGGACGGAGGCACCGATCATGTCGATGAGCGATCCCGTCGGTGACATGCTGACACGGATCCGGAACGGGCAGTCGGCCCGTCTCGATTCGATCACGGCGCCGGCCTCGCGGCTGCGCGCCAACGTGCTCGACGTGTTGCAGCGCGAGGGTTTCATCCGCGGCTTCTTCGAGGAGGAGCTGCGGCCAGGCGTGCGCGAGCTGCGCATCGAGCTGAAATACGACAACGGCCGGCCGGTGATCCGCGAGATCAAGCGGGTCTCCAAGCCGGGCCGCCGCGTCTACTCGAAGATCGCCGACCTGCCCAAGCACTACAACGGGCTCGGCATCGCGATCCTCTCGACGCCGCGCGGCGTGATGTCCGACAACGAGGCCCGCGTCGCCAATGTCGGCGGCGAGGTCATCTGCAAGGTGTTCTGACCATGTCGCGCGTCGGGAAATATCCTGTGGTCATCCCCGCCGGCGTCACCGTCGACGTCGCCGGCCAGACGGTCAAGGCCAAGGGCAAGAAAGGCGAGCTGTCGCTGCGCGTCGCCGACGAGATCACTGTCGCCAAGGAAGGCAACAGTATCGTCGTCAAGATGCGCGAGGACACCAAGCGCTCGCGCGTGCTGTGGGGCACCAGCCGGGCGCTGGTGCGCAACCTGGTGCAGGGCGCGCACGAGGGCTACACGGTAAACCTCGAGATCGAGGGCGTCGGCTACCGCGCCGCCGCCGACGCCAAGGCGCTGAAGCTGCAGCTCGGCTTCAGCCACGAGGTGATCTACCCGATACCGTCAGGCATCGCGATCAAGACCGCCAAGCCGACCGAGATCGAGGTCAGCGGCGCCGACCGGCAACGGGTCGGCCAGATCGCCGCCGAGATCCGCGCCTTCAGGCCGCCGGAGCCCTACAAGGGCAAGGGCATCAAGTACAAGGGCGAGAAGATCCTGCGCAAGGAAGGCAAGAAGAAGTAGGAGCGGAGCACGAGGATGGCAGAGAATCTGTTCCAGCGGCGCCAGCGGCGCGTGCGCTACGCGCTGCGCAGCAAGGGCGGCCCGCGCCCGCGCCTGAGCGTGTTCCGTTCCGGCAAGCACATCTACGCCCAGGTGATCGACGACGCCAAGGGCCACACCGTGGTGGCGGCCTCGTCGGCCGACGGCGAGCTCAAGGGCAAGCTGAAGACCGGCGCCGACAAGGCGGCGGCGGCCGAGGTCGGCAAGCTGATCGCCGCCCGCGCCGTCAAGGCCGGCGTCACGCAGGTCGTGTTCGACCGCGGCGGCTATCTGTTCCACGGCCGCGTCAAGGCGCTGGCCGACGCCGCCCGCGAAGGCGGGCTGGCGTTCTGATCGGGAGGCGATAAAGCATGGCACGGGCACCAGGTTCGGGTCGCGGTCCGCGCGACGGCGAGGGCGGGCGTGGCCGCCGATCGGACCGCGATGGTGGTCGCGGCCAGCGTCGAGACAGCGGCGATCGCGAGGAGAACGAACTCGTCGACCGGCTGGTCGACATCAACCGCGTCTCCAAGACAGTCAAGGGCGGCAAGCGTTTCGGCTTCGCCGCCATCGTCGTGGTCGGCGACCAGCGCGGCCGGGTCGGCTACGGCACCGGCAAGGCGCGCGAGGTGCCGGAGGCGATCCGCAAGGCGACCGAGTCGGCCAAGCGCGGCATGATCCGGGTCGCGCTGCGCGAGGGCCGCACCCTGCATCACGACGCGGTCGGCCATTTCGGCGCCGGCCGCGTCGTGCTGCGCGCCGCCCCGGCCGGCACCGGCATCATCGCCGGCGGCGCCATGCGCGCCGTGTTCGAGACCGTCGGCCTGAAGGACGTGGTCGCCAAGTCGATGGGCACCTCCAATCCGCACAACATGATCAAGGCGACGTTCGAGGCGCTCGGCTCGGTGCAGTCGCCGCGCACCGTGGCGGCGCGCCGCGGCAAGAAGGTCGCCGACATCCTCGGCCGTCGCGACGATCACGCGGCTGAAGCGGCCTGAGGAGACGCACCGTGGCCGACAAGGCGACCATCAAGGTGACGCAGATCGGTAGCCCGATCGGTCGCACCAAGGACCAGCGCGACACGCTTGTCGGCCTGGGCCTCAACAAGCGCCATCGCAGCCGCGTGCTCGAGGACACGCCCGCGGTGCGTGGCATGATCAACAAGGTCCACCATCTCGTCCGCGTCGAGCCGGCGAAGTGAGTTCGGGTGGCGGCGTCGACGCCGCGGGAGCCCAGGAAGCACCGACATGAGACTCAACGACATTTCCGACAATCCCGGGGCCCGCAAGCCGCGCATGCGCGTCGGCCGCGGCATCGGCTCGGGCAAGGGCAAGACCGCCGGCCGCGGCGTCAAGGGCCAGAAGGCGCGTTCCGGCGTCAGCATCAAGGGCTTCGAGGGCGGCCAGATGCCGCTGCATCGCCGGCTGCCCAAGCGCGGCTTCAAGAGGCCGTTCCGGCTGGCCTTCGCCGAGGTCAATCTCGGCGCGCTGCAGGCGGCGGTTGACGCCGGCCGGCTCGATCCCGCCAAGCCCGTCGACGGCGCCGCCTTGCAGGCGGCCGGCCTCGTGACCAAATTGTGGGATGGCGTGCGGTTGCTGGGTAACGGCGAACTGAAAGCCAAGCTCACCGTGCAGGTCGCCGGCGCGTCCAAGCCGGCGATCGCCGCGGTCGAAAAGGCCGGCGGCAAGGTCGAAGTGGCGTCGGGCGAGAAAAAGGCCGCCTAGGCGGCCGCTGCGCCCGTCACTGGCTCCGGCCTGTCGCGCCGGGCCGTCGAGGAACGAACCGCATGGCATCGGCCGCCGAACAGCTCGCCAAGAACCTGAACTGGGCGAACATCAGCAAGGCGTCGGAGCTGAAGAAGCGCCTGTGGTTCACCCTGGGCGCGCTGATCGTCTATCGCGTCGGCAGCTACATTCCGGTCCCCGGCGTCGACCCGGTCGCCTTGGCCGAGATGTTCCAGCGCCAGGCCGGCGGCATCGCCGGACTGCTCGACGTGTTTTCCGGCGGCTCGATCGGGCGCATGTCGATCCTGGCGCTCAGCATCATGCCGTACATCTCGGCATCCATCATCATGCAAATCCTGACGACGGTGGTGCCGTCGCTGGAGGCGATGAAGAAGGAAGGCGAGACCGGGCGAAAGAAGATCAACCAGTACACACGCTACGGCACCGTCTTCCTGGCGGCGCTGCAGGCCTACGGCATCGCAGTAGGCTTGGAGGCGCAGACCAGCAGCGTCGGGCCGGTGGTGGTCGATCCCGGCCTGTACTTCCGCTTCGTGACGGTGACCACCTTGACCGGCGGCACCATGTTCCTGATGTGGCTGGGCGAGCAGGTGACCTCGCGCGGGGTCGGCAACGGCATCTCGCTAATCATCTTCGCCGGCATCGTGGCGGCGATGCCTGGCGCGCTTGTACAGACCCTTGAGCTGGGCCGCACCGGCGCGCTCTCGGCGCTGTTCATCATCGGGCTCGCGGTCGGCGCCGTGGCGGTGGTCGCCTTCACGGTGTTCATCGAGCTCTCGCAGCGGCGCATCCTGGTCCAGTACCCCAAGCGCTTTACCGGCTACGGCTCGCAGGTCACGACCAACTACCTGCCGCTGAAGATCAACACGTCAGGCGTCATTCCGCCGATTTTCGCCTCGTCGCTGCTGCTGTTCCCGGCCACCATCGCCGGCTTCCAGGGCGGCCAGCAGGCCGGCTGGCTGGAATGGGTGTCGCTGCACCTGGGCCACGGCCAGCCGCTCTACCTGCTGACCTACATCGGGCTGATCGTTTTCTTCTGTTTCTTCTACACCACGGTGGTCTTTCAGCCGACCGACACGGCGGAGAACTTGAAGAAGTACGGCGGATTCATTCCCGGCATCCGGCCCGGCAAGAACACCGCCGACTACCTTGAATTCGTGCTGACCCGCATCACGGTGATCGGTGCTCTCTACCTGGCGGCCGTCTGTATCCTGCCCGAGCTGCTGATCGCGCGCGGCGGCGTGCCGTTCTATTTCGGCGGCACCAGCCTGCTGATCGTCGTGTCGGTGACCCTGGACACGATCAACCAGGTGCAGTCGCACCTGATGGCCTACCAGTACGGCGACCTGATCGGCGCCGCGCGGCTGAAGAAGGGCAAGGGACGATGAAGCTGATCCTGCTGGGCCCGCCCGGCGCCGGCAAAGGCACCCAGGCGCGGCGGCTGGAGGAGCAATTCGGCCTGCGCCAGCTGTCGACCGGCGACATGCTGCGCGCCGCCGTGGCGGCCGGCACCGAGCTGGGGTTGCGTGCCAAGGACATCATGGCGCGTGGCGATCTGGTGCCAGACGAATTGGTGGTGAGCCTGCTGCTGGAGCGCATCAAGGCGCCGGACTGTGCCAACGGCTTCGTCCTGGACGGCTTTCCGCGCACCGTGGCGCAGGCCGAGGCGCTCGATCAGGCGCTGGCCGCACAGGGCGTCAAGATCGACCACATCGTGGCGCTGCGGGTCGACGAAAAGGCCCTGTTCGACCGCATCGACGGCCGGGCACGCGACGCCCAGGCGGCTGGCCAACCGCTGCGCCCGGACGACAATCCGGAGACCTTGAAACAGCGAATCCGGGTCTACAACCAGCAGACCGCGCCGATTTTGCCCTACTATGAAAAAGCCGGCGGACTGCGGTGGGTGGACGGCATGGCGTCGATCGACGAGGTCTACCGGCAATTGACCCAAGCACTTGGAAAAGCTTGACAAAGCCGGGAATTGACTCATCGGGACGATTCCTATAAGCCCGCGCTTTCCGGAGCGCCCAGGGCGTCGTTGTCCAGGCCTGTGCCTGCGCCCTAAGCACTTGAAGGAGCACCTAAATTGGCCCGCATCGCCGGCGTGAACATCCCCACAGCCAAGCGCGTCGTGGTGGCGCTGCAGTACATCCACGGTATCGGCCAGCGGAAGGCCCTGGAAATCTGTGAAAAGAACAAGATCTCACTGGATCGCCGGGTCAGCACGCTGAGCGACGAAGAGGTCCTGCATATCCGCGAGACGATCGACCGCGACTATGCCGTCGAGGGCGATCTGCGGCGTGAAGTCGCGATGAACATCAAGCGGCTGATGGATCTCGGCTGCTACCGCGGCCTGCGCCACCGCCGCGGCCTGCCGGTGCGCGGCCAGCGCACCCACACCAACGCCCGCACGCGCAAGGGCCCGGCCAAGCCGATCGCTGGCAAGAAAAAGGCCGTTTGAGCCTTACAGGATAGGACCACCCATGGGCAAAGCTCCCGCCGCCGCGGGCACCGCGGCCGCCGCGCGTCCGCGCCGCCGCGAACGCAAGAACATCACGTCGGGTGTCGCCCACGTGAATGCCTCGTTCAACAACACGATCATCACCATCACCGACGTGCAGGGCAACGCCATCGCCTGGTCGTCGTCGGGGGCGCAGGGCTTCAAAGGCTCGCGCAAGTCGACGCCGTTCGCCGCCCAGATGGCGGCCGAGGACGCCGGCCGCAAGGCGATGGAGCACGGTATGCGCACCCTCGAGATCGAGGTGCGCGGCCCCGGCTCCGGCCGCGAGTCGGCGCTGCGGGCGTTGCAGGCCGTCGGCCTCAGCGTGACGGCGATCCGCGACGTCACGCCGATCCCGCACAATGGCTGCCGGCCGCCCAAGCGACGGCGCGTCTAAGGTTCCGTGCGGCGCCGCGACGCGAGTCGGCGCCGCCAACCAGGTTCAGGCCGCGGCGCCCACGGTGTCGCGGTGTTCGACGTAGCGGCGGGTCGCCCGCCCAAGCCGGGGCCACCGGCCCCCAACCCGACCTCGAGAGGTACCCTCCGTGCTCCAGAAGAATTGGGAAGAATTGATCAAGCCAAGCAAGTTGCAGATTGAGCCGGGCGGCGAGCCGACGCGCCAGGCGACGATCGTCGCCGAGCCGCTGGAACGCGGCTTCGGCCTCACCCTGGGCAACGCGCTGCGCCGCATCCTGCTGTCCTCGCTGCAAGGCGCCGCCGTGACCTCGATCAAGATCGACGGCGTGCTGCACGAGTTCTCGTCGATCCCCGGCGTCCGCGAGGACGTGGTCGACATCGTGCTCAACATCAAGTCGCTGGCGGTGCGCATGCAGTCCGACCGGCCGCATCGCCTGGTGCTGCGCGCCAGCGGCCCGGGCGAGGTGACCGCCGGCATGATCGAGACCACCGGCGACATCCAGATCATGGATCCGAAGCTGGTGATCTGCACGCTCGATGACGGCGCCTCGCTGCACATGGAGCTGACGGTGTCGACCGGCAAGGGTTACGTGCCGGCGACGGCCAACCGGCCGGCCGACGCGCCGATCGGCCTGATCCCGGTCGACGCGCTATTCAGCCCGGTCAAGAAGGTCTCGTACAAGATCGACAACAGCCGCGTCGGCCAGGTCACCGACTACGACAAGCTGTCGATGACCGTCGAAACCGACGGCACGGTCAATCCCGAGGACTCGGTGGCGCTGGCGGCCCGCATCCTGCAGGACCAGCTGCGCCTGTTCGTCAACTTCGAGGAGCCGCAGGCGGCGCGCATTGCCGAGGTCGCCGACGAGTTGCCGTTCAACCGCAACCTGCTGCGCAAGGTCGACGAGCTCGAGTTGTCGGTGCGCTCGGCCAACTGCCTGAAGAACGACAACATCATCTACATCGGCGATCTGGTGCAGAAGACCGAAGCCGAGATGCTGCGCACGCCGAACTTCGGCCGTAAGTCGCTCAACGAGATCAAGGAAGTGCTGGCGCAGATGGGCCTGCACCTCGGCATGGAAATCCCCAACTGGCCGCCCGAGAACATCGAGGAACTGGCCAAGCGCCTGGAGGAGCCGTACTGAGTTTCCTCCCTCCCCCACAAGGGGGGAGGGGGTATGAGTACACGGGCCATTGTGCCCCAACGCGCGTCGCGGCTTGCCGGGGCGCGTCGATAAACATAACGGAGACGATCGATGCGACACGGATTGAACGGCCGCAAGCTCAACCGGCCGAGCGGGCACCGTAAGGCCCTCTTCATGAATCTGGAGCTGGCACTGCTCAAGCACGAGCAGATCCGCACCACGTTGCCCAAGGCCAAGGATTTGCGACCGCTGGTCGAGCGGCTGATCACGCTCGGCAAGCGTGGCGGCCCGCACGCGCGCCGGCAGGCGTTGTCGGCGCTGGGCAACGACGACGCCATCGTCGAGAAGCTCTTCACCACGCTTGCCGAGCGTTACAAGACCCGCAAGGGCGGCTACACCCGCGTGCTCAAGGCCGGGTTCCGCTACGGCGATTCGGCGCCGATGGCCCTGATCGAGCTGGTCGACCGCGACCTCGAAGCCAAGGGCAAGGACAGCGGCCCGACCGCCGAGAAGCCGGACGAGGAAGCCGAGCAGCCGCAGGCTTAGTCTTTGCGACCTCTCCCCGGTGGCGAGAGGTAAAGGCCACAGTGCCGCCGCTTTCGCTCCCCACATCCGGCCCGGCCGGGTAGGATGCCGCGCGCGACGTGACCGCCGGCGATGTCGCCGGTAAGGACGGATCCGCCATGCGCAACAAGACGCTCGCGGCGCTCGCCGCGCTCATCCTGGCCACCGGCATCGCGGCGCCTGCCACGGCGCAGCGCGCCGAGGTGCCGCCGAGCCGCGACGCCGTGCAGTTCTCCTTCGCGCCGCTGGTCAAGCGCGCCTCGCCGGCGGTGGTCAACATCTACACCAAGACCCGGGTCAAGGCGCAGCGGCCGTCGTTTCTCGATGATCCGATGTTCCGCCGCTTCTTCGGCGACGATTACATGCGCGGCCTGCCGCAGGAGCGGGTGCAGAACGCGCTCGGCTCCGGCGTTGTGGTCCGGCCAGACGGTTTGATCGTCACCAACGCCCATGTCGTGCGCAACGCCGACGAGATCCAGCTGGTGTTCGCCGACAAGCGCGAGTTCCCCGCCAAGCTGGTGACCTCGGACGACCGCTACGACCTCGCCGTGCTGCGCATCGACACCGGCGGCGAGAAGCTGCCATACCTCGAGCTGCGCGATTCCGACAGTGTCGAAGTCGGCGACCTGGTGCTGGCGATCGGCAATCCCTTCGGCCTGCAGCAGACCGTCACCTCGGGCATCATCTCGGCGGTTGCGCGCAGCGGCGGCAGCGTCACCGAAAGCGGCTTCTTCCTGCAGACCGACGCCGCCATCAACCCCGGCAACTCCGGCGGCGCGCTGCTCGCCATGGACGGCAGGCTGGTCGGCATCAACACCGCCATCTACTCCAAGACCGGCGGCAGTATCGGCATCGGCTTCGCGACGCCTTCCAACATCGTCGCCCGAATCATCGAGGCGGCCGAGAAGGGCGGCCGTCTGGTGCGCCCCTGGATCGGCGTCGGCGTGCAGCGGGTGACGCCGGACCTGGCGCAGTCGCTGAACATGACCCGGCCGCAGGGCGTGTTGCTGCGTGTCGTGGCGCAAGATGGGCCAGCGATGAAAGCCGGCATGCGGGTCGGCGACGTGCTGCTGTCGATCAACGGCCAGCCGATCGACGATGAAAGCGCGCTGCGCTTCCGTTTGGCGACCCAGGCGGTCGACTCGACGGTCCGGGTTCGCGCCCTGCGCAAGGGCGAGGAACAGACCTTCGCGCTGACGCTCGCCGCGCCGCCCGAGGCGCCGGCCCGCGATCGCACGCAACTGGCCGGCCGCCAGCCGCTGTCCGGCGTCGTGGTCGTCAACATGTCGCCGGCGGTGGCCGACGAACTGTCGCTCGACCAGGCGCAGACCGGCGTCGTGGTGCTCGAGGTGCCGCAAGGCAGCTTCGCGGCGCAGTTCCTCAAGCCGGGCGACTACGTGGTCGCCGTCAACGGCCGCGAGATCGACTCGGTCGCGACCTTGCGCGACCTGGTCGGTGCGCCCTCGGAGCGCTGGACCCTGGCGGTGCGGCGCAACGGCGAGGTCCGCAACTTCAACTTCCGCGGCTGAACGGGCGGGCACGACGGATGGCGGCAGGCAAGGCCAGGGGCGACCGGTCGGAAGGGCTGTTCAGCGCGCTGGCGCCGACACCGCTGCCCGAGCGCCTGCGGCCGAACCGTCTGGAGGACATCGTCGGCCAGGACCATCTGCTGGCGGCAGACGCACCGCTGGGCCGCATGCTGGCCTCGGGCCGGTTAGGCTCGCTGATCCTGTGGGGGCCGCCGGGCTGCGGCAAGACAACCATCGCCCGCCTGCTGGCCGATCGCGTCAAGCTGCACTTCGAGCCGCTGTCGGCCGTTTTCTCCGGCGTCGCCGACTTGCGCAGGGTGTTCGACGCGGCCCGGCAAAGGCGGTTGGCCGGCCAGGGCACCTTGCTGTTCGTCGACGAGATCCACCGCTTCAACCGCGCCCAGCAGGACGGCTTCCTGCCGTATGTCGAGGACGGCACGGTCACGCTGGTCGGCGCCACGACCGAGAACCCATCCTTCGAGCTCAACGCCGCGCTGATGTCACGCTGCCAGGTGCTGGTGCTGCGCCGGCTCGACACGCCGGCGCTGCTCACCTTGCTGGCGCGCGCCGAGGCGGCGCTGGGCCGCACCCTGCCGCTGACCGATGCCGCCCGCGAGGCGATGTGCGCCATGGCCGACGGCGATGGTCGGTATGTTCTGACCATGGCCGAGGAGGTCGCGTATCTAAAGGTGGACCAACCGCTGACGCCCGACGACCTGGCGCGGCTGCTGCAGAAGCGGGCGCCGATCTACGACAAGGCGCAGGAGAGCCACTACAACCTGATCTCGGCGCTGCACAAGTCGTTGCGCGGCTCCGACGTCGACGCGGCGCTCTACTGGTACGCCCGCATGCTTGCCGGCGGCGAGGATCCGCTCTACCTGGCGCGCCGCCTGGTGCGCTTCGCCTCCGAGGACGTCGGCATGGCCGACCCGCAGGCGCTGACGCAGGCGCTGGCCGGCTGGGACACCTACGAGCGGCTGGGCTCGCCCGAGGGCGAGCTGGCGATCGCCCAGGTCGTGGTCTACCTCGCGACCGCGCCGAAATCGAACGCGCTGTACGTTGCCAGTGGCGCCGCGGCGCGGGCAGCACGCGAAACCGGTTCGCTGGCGCCGCCGATGCACATCCTCAACGCGCCGACCCGGCTGATGAAGGAGCTCGGCTACGGCAAGGGCTACGACTACGACCACGACGCGCCCGACGCCTTCTCCGGCCAGAACTACTTCCCCGACGGCATGGCGCGGCAGGCCTTCTACCAGCCTGCCGAGCGCGGCTTCGAGCGCGAGATCCTCAAGCGCCTGGAGTACTGGGCCAAGCTGCGCGACAAGCGAGCGAAGGACGAGTGAGGCCGGTGGGCGTTCGGCGAGCCTGTCGCGGTCAGCCGCCGGCCACGCCCTGGGTGTTGACGTACAGCGCGTACAGCCCGTGGCTGGCGGCCATGAACAGCCGGTTGCGGTAGCGGCCGCCGAAGCACAGATTGGCGCAGCGTTCCGGCAGGTCGATGTGGCCGATCGGTTTGCCATCGGGCGCGAAGACGCGCACGCCATCGTGGCCGGCGCCCATGCCCCAGCCGCACCACAGCTTGCCGCCGACGTCGACGCGGAAGCCGTCGGGCGAGCCGCCGGGTCCGGCATCGATCAGGGTGCGCCGGTTGGTCAGCTTGCCGCCGCCAGGCGCGACATCGTAGGCGACGATCGCGCGGTGCGGCATGTTGCGTGAGGCGACCACATAGAGCGTCTTCTCGTCGGGCGAAAAGGCCAGCCCGTTCGGGCCGGCGATGTCGTCGGCCATCATGGCCAGCGCGCCGGTCTTGGGGTCGATCCGGTAGACGGCGGGCGTGTTCTCCGAGTCGGCCTTGTGGCCTTCGTAGTAGCCCAGGATGCCGAACAGCGGATCGCTGAACCAGACGGCGCCATCGGACGCGACCACAACGTCATTGGGCGAGTTCAGAGGGCGGCCCTGCCACGCATCGGCCAGCACCGTGATGGCGCCGTCGTACTCGGTGCGCGTGACGCGGCGCGCGTCGTGCTCGCAGGTCACCAGCCGTCCCTGGCGGTCGCGCGTGTTGCCGTTGGCGTTGTTCGACGGCTTGCGGAACGCCGACACCGCACCGGTTTCCTCGTCCCAGCGCAGGATGCGGTTGTTGGGGATGTCGCTCCACAGCAGGTAGCGGCCGTCGCCGAACCAGGCCGGCCCTTCCGACCAGCGGCAGCCGGTGTACAGCCGCTCGACCGAGGCCAGCGCCAGCTTGTACCTGTCGAACGCCGGATCGAGCGATCGGACGGCGGGATCGGGATAGCGTTCGCTCGGTTGCCACATGGCGTTCCCCCTCGCAGTGAATGATGTCGCCGCGCGCCATCGTTGCCGGCGCGCCGCGATGTTAGGGGAGAGCGCGAACGGCCGGCAACGTTCGCGTCGCCGCCGACAGTGATGGGTGATGCGACCACGGCGATACTGCCATGAGCGGGACGAACGGCTGGGCGCCGCCGTCGGCGCACTTTGCCCTGTCATTCGCCCGGGCGCTGCCCAAGGATGCCGGTCCGCGGCCCGCAAGGCGGCGCCGCGAGGGCGATGAGTGAAGGCGCCGGATGACCGTGATCGCCGCCAGGGGCGGCCTGTTCAGCATCAGCGGCCAGCAGTGGCTGATCCTGTTCATGGTGCAGCTGGCCAACATGCTGTTCGGCATGACGATCACGCTCGCCAACCTGGTGCTGCCGCAGATCCGCGGCAATCTGTCGGCGACCCAGGAGGAGATCTCCTGGGTGATCACGCTCAACCTGGTGGCCACCGCCGTCGCCACGCCGATGACCGGCTGGCTGTCCAGCCGCCTGGGCTGGCGCAACCTGATGACCGGCACGGTGCTGGGCTTCACGGTCAGCTCGGTGCTGTGCGGCCTGGCCAACAGCCTGGAGGTGCTGATCCTGGCGCGCGTGGCGCAAGGCGCCTTCGGCGCGCCGATCATGCCGCTGGGCCAGGCCATCCTGCTGGCGACCTTCCCGCGCCACCTGCAACCGGCGGCGCTGGTGATGTGGGGCATCGGCGCGGTGTTCGGCCCCGTCGTCGGGCCGATCCTGGGCAGCTACGCCACCGAGGCCTACGACTGGCGCGCCGCCTTCTTCATGATCGTGCCGCCCGGCATCTGCGCGCTGATCTGCAGCTGGTTCGCGCTGCGCGACTTCGCCACCCGCACGGCGGTGACGTTCGACTGGATCGGCTTCATCGCCCTGTCGACGGCGCTGGTCTGCGCCCAGCTGATCTTCGACCGCGGCCACCGCCTGGACTGGTTCGAGTCGTCGGAGATCGTGCTGCTGGCCTTCGTCGGCGGTCTCGCCTTCTGGGTCTTCCTCAGCCATTGCCTGACGGTGCCCGAACCGTTCCTCAACCCGCGCCTGCTGCTGGACCGCAACTTCAGCATCGGCATCCTGCTGGCGCTGGTGATGGGCATGCTGAGCTTCACCAGCCTGGTGCTGTTCCCGACCCTGCTGCACGATCTGCGCGGCTATCCCGACAACGCCATCGGCCTGCTGATCGCGGCGCGCGGCATGGGCAACTGGACGGCGTTCCTGGTGATCGCCCAGATCACCCGCATCGCGCCACGCCTGGCGATCGCCTGCGGCATGGCGATCCAGGCCGGCGCCGGCTTCTGGATGGCGCAGCTCGACATCAACATGACCGACGCCGACGTCTTCTGGAGCAACCTGCTGCAGGGCTTTGGCCAGTCGATCTGTTTCACGCCGATGACGGTGATGGCCTTTTCCACCCTGCCGCCGCGGCAGGTGACCGAAGGCTCGGCGACCTTCACCCTGATGCGCAATTTCGGCTCCAGCCTGTTCATTTCCATGGCGGTGCTGGTCGTGATCCGCTCGACCGCGACCAGCTACGCGCATCTGACCGAATTCATCACCCCCTTCAACAAGGCGCTGGTCCTGCCCGAGCTGCCGCTGCACTGGAGCCTCGACAGCGCCAGCGGCCTGATGCGCCTGTCCAACGAGTTGATGCGGCAGGCCGGCATGATCGGCTACATCAACGCCTTCTACCTGACCGCTTTCACCGCCGCGGCGGCGATTCCGCTCGCCGCCTTCATGCGCCGCATGGAGCGCGAACGATAGTTCACCTCTCCCCGCTGGGAAGAGGTGAAGACGCGCGCTTCACAGTGAGAAATGAAGATGCCACATCCCTGACCCGCAGCGGCGTCCGGGCGCCGCGCGTTTCATCGGCAGTCGCGCCTATGGCATCCTGCGCGCCGGGGAGGAGAGTCGCGTGCACTACGACTACATCATCGTCGGCGCCGGATCGGCGGGCTGCGTGCTGGCCAACCGGCTGAGCGCCGATCCGGCCAACCGCGTCCTGCTGCTGGAGGCCGGGCCGGACGATCGCAATCTCTGGATCCACGTTCCCTTCGGCTTCGGCAAGAACGTCGCCAACAGCGCGGTCAACTGGTGCTTCCGCGGCGAGCCGGACCCGGCGCGCGGCAACCAGGCCTATCTGCTGCCGCGCGGCCGCGTGCTGGGCGGCTCGAGTTCGATCAACGGCATGGTGTACGTCCGTGGCCAGGTCGAGGATTTCGACCACTGGGCGCAGCTCGGCAATCGCGGCTGGTCGTTTGACGACGTGCTGCCATACTTCCGTCGCATGGAGGACAATTCGCGCGGCGCCAGCGACCTGCAGGGCGCCGGCGGGCCGCTGGCGGTGTCCGATCTGGCGCACCGCATCGGCGTCTGCGACGCCCTGGTCGAGGCCGGTCCGCAAATCGGCATCCCGCGCAACGACGACATCAACGGCCGGGTGCAGGAGGGCATCGGCTACCACCAGGCGACGATCCGCAACGGCAGGCGATGCAGCACGGCGGTGGCCTACCTCAATCCGGCGCGGGCGCGACCCAATCTGCGCGTCGTCACCGAAGCGTTGACCTCGCGGGTGGAGTTCGACGGCACGCGGGCCGTCGGCGTCGCCTGGTCGAACCGGCATGCCCGGGAGGAGGCGCGCGCCGGGCGCGCCGTCATCCTGTGCGGCGGTGCGTTCGGCTCGCCGCAGCTGCTGGAACTGTCCGGTGTCGGCGATCCCGAGGTGCTGCGCCGCAACGGATTGCCGGTGGTCCACGCCTTGCCCGGAGTCGGCCACGACCTGCAGGATCACCAGATCGTGCGTATGCGCTGGCGGATCAAGCAGCCGGTGACCTACAACGACGAGGTCCATGGCTGGCGCGGCGCGCGCTCGCTGCTGCGCTACGCCTTCGGTCGCGGCGGCATCCTGTCGATGCCCACCTTGCCGATCAGCGCCTTCGTGCGGACGCGGGCCGAGCTGGCCTCGCCGGACGTCCAGTTCCAGGTCTTCCCCGGCACATTCGCCGACTTTGAGGCGCGCATCCTCGATCGCGATCCCGGCGTCACGATGGGCGTCACTCTGCTGCGTCCGGAGAGCCGTGGCCACGTGCATGTGCGCAGCGCCGATCCGTCGGCCCCGCCGACGATCGTGCATAATCTGCTGTCGACCGAAGGCGACCGGCAGACGGCGCTGCAGGCGATGAAGCTGTGCCGGCGCCTGATGACGGCGCCGGCCATGCGCGAGCTGACCGGCGCGGAGTTCGGGCCGCTGGCCGGCATCGACGACGACGCGGCGCTGCTGGCAGCGGCCTGCGACACCGTGCAGTCGAACTGGCATCCGGCCAGCTCCTGCCGCATGGGCGACGACAAGCTGGCCGTGGTCGACTCGCGGCTGCGTGTTCACGGACTGCAGGGCTTGCGGGTGGCCGACGCCTCGGTCATGCCGACGGTGGTATCGGGCAACACCAACGCCGCCACCATCATGATCGGCGAAAAGGCCGCCGACATGATTCTGGAAGACGCCAAGGCGGCGTAAGACAGGGTCAGGGCGCTGACATGCACCACCTGTCATGTCGAGCGCAGCGAGACATCTTGGCGTCGGTCCAAGCTTCCTCGCTTCGCTCGGCATGACAGGTTCACGTGTGACACCCTCAAGTGATTGCCAGGCACGGAGCAAGGGAGACGAACCATGCAGCATCCGGGACGATTGGAAGGCAAGGTGGCGCTGGTGACCGGCGCGGCCTCGGGCATTGGTGCCGAGACGGCGCGGCTGTTCGCGCGTCAGGGCGCCGCGGTGTTCGGCACCGACATGAACGCCGCGCTGGGCACCGCCGTCGCCGACGAGATCGTCAAGGCCGGCGGCAAGGCCAAGTTCGCGACCCAGGACGTGCGCGACGAGAACGCCTGGGAGGCGATCGTGGCGCAGGTCGTGAGCGCCTACGGCCGCCTCGACATCCTGTGCAACATCGCCGGCATTTCCGGCCGCGATCCGCGCCAGAACATCCAGACTTCGGCAACGGCCGGGCCGCGGCTCGCTGAGCAGACCCTGGCGCAGTGGAACCAGGTGATGGAGATCAACGCCACCGGCGTCTTCCTCGGCACCAAGGCGGTGATCCCGGCCATGCAGCGCGCCGGCGGCGGCTCGATCATCAACATCTCGTCGATCTGCGGCATCATCGGCTCGCACGCCAACGCCGCCTACCACGCCTCGAAGGGCGCGGTGCGCATCTTCTCCAAGGCGGCCGCCATCCAGTACGCGCCCGACCGCATCCGGGTGAACTCGGTGCATCCGGGATTCGTCGACACGCCGATGACGGCGCCCGGCCATTCCAATCCCGAAATCGCCAAGCGGCGCATGGACGCGACGCCGCTGGGCCGTTTCGGCAAGCCCTACGATATCGCCGCCGGCTGCCTGTATCTCGCGTCGGACGAGGCGTCCTGGGTCACCGGCAGCGAGCTGGTGATCGACGGCGGCATGACCGCGAACTAGGGTCTAGAGCCGAGACGTCAGCCCCGCCCTATCGGCTTTCGGTCGGCGTCCGGACATCGGCGAACGTCGCGCGGCTGGCATCGATCAAGTCGCAGAACGTGCGCTGGCACGAAGTCGTTCGTCACGCGGGGATTGGTCCGGTAGAGTGGCTGAATGAACACTGCCAAGCGTCGAGCTTTTCTCGGCGGCGCTGCCGCGCTCGCCGCCCTGCCATGCACAGCGCGTGCACAGCCGGGCCAGACCCGCATCCTGGTCGGCTCCTCGCCCGGCGGCGGCCAGGACATGGTCGCCCGCCTGATCGCCGAGAAGCTCAACGGCGGTCCGATCGGCACGGTCTTCGTCGAGAACAAGCCCGGCGCCAGCGGCATGATCGCCGCCGAGCTGCTGACCAAGGCGCCGGCGGATGGAACGACCCTGATGTCGGCGACGCAGACCGCCTATGCGGTCGCCCCGCAGCTCCACAAGAACGTCGGCTTCGACGCGCAGCGCGATGTCACCGGCGTCGCCATGCTGGGCTTCAACCCGTTCGTGCTTGTCGTCCATCCCTCGTTCGAGGCGAGGACGGTGCAGGAGCTGCTCGACCTCGCACGCGCCCAGCCGGCAACCCTCACCTTCGGCTCGGGCGGCGTCGGCAGCGCGCCGCACATGGTCGTCGAGCTGCTGCAGCTCAATGCCGGCATCAAGCTCGTGCACGTGCCCTATCGCGGCGAGGCGCCCGCGGTGGCCGACGTGCTGGCACGGCAGATCGCGCTCGCGTTCAACAACGTCGCGGTCGTGGCCGGCCACGTGATGTCGGGCGCCTTGCGCGCTCTCGCCGTGACCTCGCCGAAGCGGCTCGAGCTGTTGCCCGACGTGCCGACGATGGCCGAAGCCGGCGTGCCCGACGTCGAGGTCGAGACCTGGTTCGCGCTCACCGCGCCCAAAGCCACGCCGCTCGACATCGTGCGCCGGCTCAACGCCGAGGTGGTGAAGGCTCTGGCCATGCCGGACCTGGTGAAACGCTACGATGAGCTCGCCATCCGTCCGGCCGGCGGTTCGCCCGACATCGTCGATGCCATGATCAAGTCGGAAGTGGCTCGCTGGAGCGAGGTCATCCGCAGGGCCGACATCAAGCTGGCGACTCACTAGAGCGCGCTTGGTTCACCAGGACTCGAGTTGTCATCCCGAGCGCGGCGAAAGATCCAGGCGCTATCCCTGGATCCCTCGCCGCGCTCGGGTGACAGCCGCCTGTTGACGTCGCCTCGGGCCAGCCGCCGCCATTCGCGGCAAGCATGGCGCGCGTCCGGCAACGCATTTGACCCGGCGTCGCGGCAGGCGCACACCGGGACCGCCGCAAACGGCACGAGGAGCAGGCGATGGCGTTCAAGATGAGGCACGGGATCTTCCTGCCACCGTTCCACGCGATGGACGAGAATCCCAACAATGTGCTGCATCGCGACCTCGAGCTGATGGAGTGGCTCGACCGGCTGGGCTACCACGAGGCCTGGATCGGCGAGCACCATTCGGCCGGCTTCGAGACCATCTCGTCGCCCGAATTGTTCATCGCCGCCGCCGCCGAGCGCACCAAGCACATCCGCTTCGGCACCGGCGTCATCTCGCTGCCGTACCACAACCCGCTGATGGTCGCGAACCGCATCATCCAGCTCGACCACCAGACGCGCGGCCGCGTCATGTTCGGCGCCGGCCCGGGTCTGCTGGCCTCGGACGCCATGATGCTCGACATCGACCCCAACACCCAGCGCGACCGCATGGAGCAGGCGCTGGATTTGATCCTGCGCCTGTTCAAGGGCGAGACGGTCACCGAAAAGACCGACTGGTACTCGCTGAAGCAGGCGCGCCTGCACCTGCTGCCCTACAGCGATCCGTATCCCGAGGTGGCGGTGGCCAGCGCCGTGACGCCCTCGGGCGGGCGCCTGGCCGGCCGCTACGATCTCGGCATGCTGTGTGTCGCGGCTGCCGAAACCAAGGGCTTCGACGTGCTGGGCGTCAACTGGCGGACGGCCTGCGAGATCGCCGCCGAGCACGGCCATACGATGGACCCCAAGCGGCTGCGGCTGGTGGCGCCGTTCCACGTCGCCGAGACGCGCGATCAGGCGCGCCAGAACGTCCGCTTCGGCATGCAGCGCTACATCGACTACATGAACAACAACTCGCCACGCTTCGACGTGCCGGCCGGCACCGACGTGGTCGACTACTGGATCGACAACAAGATCGGCGTGGTCGGCACGCCGGACGACGCCATCGAGCTGATCAACAAGCTGCAGGCCAAGCAGGGCGCGTTCGGCGTCATGCTGCACATGGCCAACAACATGGCCGACTGGGAGCAGACCAAGCGCTCCTACGAGCTCTACGCCCGCTACGTGATGCCACACTTTGAGCAGAGCAACGTCGCCCGCCAGGAGTCCTACGACTGGGTCGGTGCCAACCGCGATACCCTGTCCCGGCAGCGCGCCGAGGCGGCGCAGCACATGATCGACAAGCACGAGGCCGAACGGGCCGCCAAGCGCGGCGAAAAGCCCAAGGTCGCCGCCGCCGGTGGCCGCCGCGGGCCGTCGCTGATTTCGTGACACGCCGAGGTCTCTACCTCCGGGGTGGCCCGCGCTTCGCCCGGGAGGTGGCGAACGGCAGCCCAGGCGTCAACGAGCGGTGTCGTCCTCCTATCCGATGAACGGGTTCTGGACCGTCAACTGCCCGATCCTCTGTCCGTGCTGGAGATCCTCGGAATAGAGGATGGCGCAGCCGGCCCGCGACGCCGCCGCGACGATGAGGCTGTCGTAGATCGAGAAGCCATGCCGGCGGGCGACGTCAACCGCCGCCTCGTGCAGTTCCATGGTCAGGGGCTCCGGCGGGTCGAGCAGGACCTTCAGAACGCCGAGGGCCTCGTCAATTTCAGCCCAGCCGCGCCCCAGCTTGCGACGCGACACATTCACGAATTCGCTCAGAACCTGGACGCTGATGACGCCGCCGGCCGCCAGCAGCGCCTCCGCTTGCTCGGTGCGGGGATCGTTCGAACTGAAGGCATAGACGACGATGTTGGTATCGAGAAACGGTCTACCGTTCATTGGCCGCTTCCCGATCGAATCTGAAGCCCGCGGGCAGGGGCCGTCTCAGGGCGCGCAGCCGTTTCAGTGCCTCCTCGCGTCCGCGATCGCGGGCGACCTCGAAGCGACGCGCGCCGGCGATGGTGATCTCGATCTCATCGCCCTCCTTGAGCCTGAGCGCCTCGACCACTGCCCGGGGCAGGCGCACCGCGAGACTATTGCCCCATTTTGAAACCTGCATGGCCGCCTCGCATGATATACATCCTAGATGTATATCATAGGCTCTGAACCAGGAAGGTCAAGGCAACCGCGAACCAGCCCTGATTCCAATGTTGGGACCAGCTGTGCCGCTTCAAGCGTCGACGCGCTCCCTGCGGCAAGCACGACTTCGGCACGCCGGACGACGGCGAAAAGCCCAAGCTCGCCGCCGCCGGTGGCCGCCGTCGGCCATCGCTGATTTCTTAGCAAGAGCAAGCGGCTGTCGACCGCGAGCCGGCCGACCCAACGACTTTTCTAGCGCGCCGACGGCCGCGGCTGACAGTAGGCGGGCAACGCCAGGCGACGGTTGGCCTCGGTCTCGAGCGAGGCGTAGCGCAAGCGGCTGAAGCGCGGGCAGTCACGCCCCAACCCGGCCGCGACCAACTGCGCCGCCAGATCACCGGCGTCATTGAAACATACGGCCACCACCCGATCGAAGCTGCGCCGTCCTTCGCGACGGCACACCACGGCCTGACCGAGCGCGGTTGCGGTCATCCAGCTTCTTGCCGCGGCGCCGCCATCCTCGTGGCGCTCCGGCGCATGCACGCCCATCAGGCGCACGGCCTGGCCGCCGATCAC
>DATFGV010000089.1:0-7103 GCA_035249115.1 Vineibacter sp. | reverse complement strand
GCGGCAGGATCGATGGCCGACCCGACCTGCTGCTGCAAATGGCGTACCTGGCGTTCTCGATACTGTGCGTCTTTCACCTGACAGTGCTCAGCATTGACGCGCATCTTGGCATCATCCAATGGGGCGAGTTGACCTGGTCGTCGGTGTGGGTGATCGGCATCGACGGCCGCTACCGTGATTTCCCGATCATGGATTTCGCCGTGCCGGCGGTTGTGCTGATGGCCTGGAAGCTGGCCACTATCTGGCGCACCGGCGGCGTCCGGCGGACACGGTTCATCGCCAAGGCGTTGTCGTTTGGCCGGCTGCTGGGTTACGACGGCGGCCGCTCGTTCGTACGTATGGAACCGGCTCACAGCCGCTGGGCGCCTCTGTGGCCGGAGCTCGTCTTGAGCGTGGCGCTGCTCGGCGGCGCGATCGCCTTGGCCTTGACCGAGGGGGCCGTCAAGCTGCATGGCGACGCGGCGCGCCTGGCCGCCGGCTGGACCGCCAGTGACGGCGGCAAGTGGGTGGTCCAGGCGCTGTTCATGAACACGCAGGCCAACTGGTTCACGGCCATGGCCGTGCTGATGGCGGTACCGTACCTCGCCACCATCTATGTCTCGCTGCGCCAGCCGTTGGCCGAACCGCCTCCAGAATCGTTTACCGGCAAGTGGTAGCCTGTCGGCCCCGGGCGCGACCTATTGACGGTGCATCGCGGCGGTGCCAGCTAAGGCGTTCGGACGCTGCCGTCGCGGCGAAAGGAATCGGGCATGGAATTCTCCGGCGAGTACCGCATCCCGGCCGCACGCCAGAAGGTGTGGGATGCGCTCAACGATCCCGCCGTGCTGCAGCAAAGCATTCCGGGCTGCGAATCTCTGGAGAAAGTCAGCGACAACGAGCTGAAGGCGACGGTGCGCATGAAGATCGGGCCGGTTAGCGCCCGCTTTGCCGGCAAGGTGACGCTGTCCGACATCGATCCGCCCAACGGCTATCGAATCAGCGGCGAAGGGCAGGGTGGTGCCGCCGGCTTCGCCAAGGGTGGTGCTGTCGTCAAGCTCGCCGATGCCGGCGCCGAAACCATGCTGAACTACACCGCGGATGCGCAGGTCGGTGGCAAGATCGCGCAGATCGGTGCCCGGCTGATCGACGGCGCGGCAAAGAAGCTGGCCGACGAGTTCTTCGGCAAGTTCTCCGAGGTCGTGGGCGGTGGTGCGTCGGCGGCCGCCGACGGTACCGAGGCGGTCGGCGCCGCGTCGTCTCCAATCGGCGGTGCCGTGACGGGCGGTGGCGAAGTGAACGCGACCGGATCCGCGGCCAGGCCGGCGACCGATTCGGCGGAGCGCGGCTTCAAGCACTGGCTGTTGATCGGTGCCGGCGTCGCCATCCTGATCATTGTCTATTTCGCTGTCCGCTAAGTTGTTGAAGGTCAGACCGCGCCGGCACTCTATCCGGCCCCTCAGCCTGAGCTTGGCGAGGAACTGCCACCTTCTCGACGCTGCGCGGGGGAAGGGGCCTAAGGCCAAAGCGCTTGACCCGCGGCGGCACAGCTTGCGATGCTGCGCCGTGCGCAGGGACTTGCGGCGGTCGGCCGCGACTTCCGATCTTAATAAAGTTAGGCGGTAGGGAGCACTCCACATGACCATGTCCGTGTCCATGTCCGTGAACGGCAAGACCGTTTCCGGCAACGTCGAGGCGCGCACCTTGCTGGTCCAGTTCCTGCGCGAGAATCTCGGGCTGACCGGCACGCATGTCGGCTGCGACACCAGCCAGTGCGGCGCCTGCGTCGTGCATGTCGACGGCGTGTCGCTAAAGTCCTGCACACTTTTGGCGGTGCAGGCCGAGGGCGCCAAGGTCACCACAATCGAGGGCCTGGCGAAGAGCCACGACCAGCTGCATCCCATGCAGGAGGCGTTCCGCGAGCATCATGGCCTGCAGTGCGGCTTCTGCACGCCGGGCATGGTGATGAGCGCCATCGACCTGGTGAAGCAGCACAACTACAACGTCACCGAAGACATCGTGCGGCACGGCCTGGAAGGCAATCTCTGCCGCTGCACCGGCTACCACAACATCGTCAAGGCGATCGTCGCCGGCGCGTCGGCGATGAAGGCGGCCGGCGTCTGAAGTCTGCCCCAACCACAAGCAACAAGCGGTTCCTCGAGGGAGGCAAAGATGGGCAACGTCGCCAAGATCGGTGAGCGCATCAAGCGCACGGAGGATCGGCGCTTTCTGACCGGCTCCGGCCGGTACGTCGATGACCTGCAGCTGGCGCGCTGCACCTACGCCTATTTCCTGCGCTCGCCACATGCGCATGCCAGGATCAAGAGCATCGATATCGCCAAGGCCAAGGCGGCGCCGGGCGTCGTCGAGATCTTCATCGGCAAGGACATCGCCGATGCGAAGGTCGGCGGCCTGCCGTGCGGCTGGGTGGTCAAGGACAAGCACGGCCAGCCGCACAAGGCGCCGGCGCACCCGCCGATGGCCGTCGACACCGTCCGCTATGTCGGTGACACGGTCGCGATGGTGATCGCCGCGACCCAGGCCGAGGCCAAGGACGCGGCCGAACAGATCGTGGTCGACTACGAGGTGCTGCCGGCCATCATCGATCCGGTCAAGGCGGTCGCGGCGGGGGCGGTGCAGGTGCACGCCGACGCGCCGGGCAACCTCAGTTACGACTGGGAGCTCGGCGTCAAGGCCGATATCGACGCCGCCTTCGCCAAGGCGGCGCATGTCACCAAGCTCGACCTGGTCAACAACCGGCTGGTCCCGAACGCCATGGAGCCGCGCGCGGCCGCGGCCGAGTACGACCGCGGCACCGGCAACTACACGCTCTACACCACCAGCCAGAACCCGCATGTGGCGCGCCTGGTGCTGTCGGCCTTCGTGCTGGGCATTCCCGAGCACAAGCTGCGCGTCGTGGCGCCGGATGTCGGCGGCGGCTTCGGCTCCAAGATCTTCATCTACGCCGACGAGACCCTGGTGCTGTGGGCCGCCGGCAAGGTGCAGCGCCCGATCAAGTGGACGGCCGAGCGCAGCGAGTCGTTCATGACCGACGCGCATGGCCGCGACCACGTCAGCCACGCCGAGCTGGCGCTCGACAAGGACGGCAAGTTCCTGGCGCTGAAGGTCGACACCATCGCCAACATGGGCGCCTACCTGTCGACCTTCGCGACCTGCGTGCCGACCTACCTGTACGCCACCTTGCTGGCCGGCCAGTACACGACGCCGCTGGTCTACGCCAACGTGCGCTCGGTGTTCACCCACACCACGCCGGTCGACGCCTATCGCGGCGCCGGCCGCCCCGAGGCGACCTACCTTCTGGAGACGATCGTCGACAAGGCGGCGCGCGAGATGAAGATCGATCCCGGCGAGCTGCGCCGGCGAAACTACATCGCGGCCAGCGCCTTCCCGTACCAGACGCCGGTGGCGCTGACCTACGACTCCGGCAACTACGCGCCGATCCTCGACCAGGCGAAGAAGCTCGCCGATTACGATGGCGCGGCCGGCCGCAAGGCGTCGGCCAAGGCCAAAGGCAAGCTGCGCGGGGTGGGCATCTGCTCCTACATCGAGGCCTGCGGCATCGCGCCCTCGGCGGTGGTCGGCTCGCTGGGCGCCGGCGTCGGCCTGTGGGAAAGCGCCGAGCTGCGCTTCAATCCCACCGGCAACGTGCAGGTGCTGACCGGCTCGCACAGCCACGGCCAGAGCCACGAGACGACCTTCGCGCAGATCGTGTCCGACAAGCTCGGCATCCCGCTCGACCAGATCGAGGTGGTGCACGGCGACACCACGCAGGTGCCGTTCGGCATGGGCAGCTACGGTTCGCGCTCGCTGGCGGTCGGCGGCTCGGCGATCATGAAGGCCGCCGACAAGATCATTGCCAAGGGCAAGACGATCGCCGCCCACCTGATGGAAGCGGCCGAGGCCGATGTCGTGTTCGAGAACGGCACCTTCAAGGTGGCCGGCACCGACAAGGCCGTGCCACTGGCGCAGGCGGTGTTCACGGCCTACGTGCCGCACAACTACCCATCCGACAAGCTCGAGCCGGGCATGGACGAAAACGCGTTCTACGACCCGGCGAATTTCACGTATCCGTCGGGGACGCAGATCTGCGAGGTCGAGGTCGATCCCGACACCGGCGTCGTCGACATCGTCAACTTCGTGGCGGTCGACGATTTCGGCATCATCGTCAACCCGATGATCGTCGAGGGCCAGGTCCATGGCGGCATCGCCCAGGGCGTCGGACAGGCGCTGCTGGAGAACGCCGTGTACGACAAGACCTCGGGCCAGCTGATCAGCGGTTCGTACATGGACTACACCATGCCGCGCGCCGACAACCTGCCGTCGTTCAAGCTCGGCTACCAGGTGACACCCTGCCCACACAACCCGCTCGGGGTGAAGGGCTGCGGCGAGGCCGGCGCCATTGCGGCGCCCGCCGCCGTCATGAACGCGGTGCGTGACGCGCTGGCCCAGGTCGGCGCCCAGGACCGCATCGAGATGCCGGCCACGCCGCAGGCGGTGTGGAACGCCATCAACACGCGCTAGACGCGCGGGGGAGCGAAGGACTTCAACAGCCTTCATGGTGAGCCTGTCGAACCATGAAGGCGTAGCACTGGCCGTCGAGCGGCGCTTCATGGTTCGACAAGCTCACCATGAAGCGCTCTCCCGCCGGGCCAGCAGAGGGATCGAGGAGGAAGCGATGTACGATTTTGCCTATCACAAGCCGAAGTCGGTCGCCGACGCGGTGGCGGCGGTAAAGAAGGCCTCGGAAGGCAAGTTCATGGCCGGCGGCATGACGTTGATCCCGACCCTGAAGCAGCGTCTGGCGCGGCCGTCCGACGTGGTCGATCTCGGCGCCATTGCCGACTTGCGTGGCATCAAGGTGGCTGGCAACACAGTGACCATCGGTGCCATGGCGAAGCACGCCGAGGTTGCCGCCTCGGCCGACGTCGCCAAGGCGATCCCGGCGCTGGCCAAGCTGGCCTCGGGCATCGGCGACAACCAGGTGCGAAATCGCGGCACGATCGGCGGCTCGATCGCCAACAGCGATCCGGCGGCCGACTACCCTGCGGCCGTCCTCGGGCTCGGTGCGACCATCACCACCAACGAGCGCAGCATCGCGGCCGACGACTTCTTCAAGGGCCTGTTCGAGACGGCGCTCGAGGACGGCGAGCTGGTCACCTCGATCAGCTTCCCGAAGGCCGACAAGGCGGGCTACATGAAGTTCCCCAACCCGGCGTCGCGCTACGCCATGGTCGGCGTGTTCGTGGCCCAGACCGCATCCGGTCCGCGGGTGGCGGTCACCGGCGCCGGGCCATGCGCCTTCCGTTGCAAGCCGATGGAGGACGCACTCGCCAAGACCTGGTCGCCGGACTCCGTGGCCGGCATCAAGGTGCCGGCGAGCGGCCTGAACAGCGACATCCACGGCAGCGCCGAGTACCGCGCGCATCTCGTGACCGTGATGGCCAAGCGCGCGGTAGCCGCGGCGGGCTGATCAAATCCTCCCCACGCAGTGGGGAGGTGCCCCGAAGGGGCGGAGGGGAGACAACGTGGTCCTGGTTACTGAGACCCCGTCGGCTCCCCTCCGGCCCTTCGGGCCACCTCCCCAACTTCGTTGGGGAGGAATTACGTCTTCACCCCCTCGATCACGGCCACGCGGGCCGGCGTTGGCACGATGCGCGTGAGACGAAAGCCGGCGGCATCGTACAGATCGCGGAACTCGTGCTCGGAACGTTGCCGGCCGCCGGTGCAGACCAGCATATTGACGTCGTTGGCCGCCGCCGCGAGGCCATCGTCGCTGGCCGTGATGCGCGGCGGATAGACGCCTTCGACCAGCAGCAGCTTTCCGTTCGGTCGCAGCGCACGGTGGCAGTTGCGCAGGATGGTGGTGGCGCGCGCGTCGTCCCAGTCGTGGATGACGTGTTTCAGCAGGCAAGCGTCGGCGCCGTCGGGCACTGCGGCGAAGAAGTCGCCGCCCTCGACCGCGCAACGATCCGCCAGGCCGATTTCGGCGAGGCGCGAGCGGGCCCGCTCGGCGACGTGCGGCAGGTCAAACAGGATGCCGCGCAACGTCGGGTTGGCGGAGAGCACGCCTTCCAGCAGCATGCCGTTGCCGCCGCCGACGTCCATCACCGTCTTGAACGATGAAAAGTCATAGCTGACGGCGACCGCGCCGGCGATCATGCGGGTGAAGCCGGCCATGGCGAGATCGAAGTTGGCGGCGTGCACCGGATGCTGCGCCATGTAGTCGAACGCGTCGGCGCCGAACACCTTGCGGAAGGCCGGCGCGCCGGTACGCACGCTGTGGCCGAGTTCGCTCCAGGCGAGCTGCGTGCTGCCGCCGAACAGAAGCGCCGCGGCTCGCATCGAGCCCGGCACGTCAGCGCGCAGGCACGAGCCGACAGGCGTGAGTGCGAAGCGGCCATCCTTCTCTTCGCTGAAGACGCCGACGCCAGCCAGCAGCCGCAACACGCGGGCGAGGGACGGGGCGTGGGTGCCGGTCTTTGTGGCCAGCGCCTCGGCGGCGACCGGACCGTCGCGCATCAGGTCGGCGACGCCGAGCTCCGCCGCGACATGGATCGCCCGCGACACGTAGTAGCCGGTGACCATGCGGAAGAGGGCGAGCGGCGGCGGCAACGCTTGTGCGGTCATGGCGGGATTCTCCGGTTCGATGTGTCACTCGCTGCGGCGCATACACATCTGTCATCCCTCGCTGCGCTCGGGATGACAAGCGCTGCGGGCGTCATGGTCGATACGTCGTGCTGCGCGCCTGCAAGCTCGCGAGCTGCTCCTGCCACCAGCCGGCCATGCTGGCGAGGAACGGCGTATCGTCCATGCCGTGGCGCGCTGGATGATTGGCGGGCAGGCTCTCCCAGCCGCGGTGCTCGACCACCACGCGGGTGCCGGCCTGCGCCACGACGAAACGAACCTCGACCACGGTGACCTGTCCGGGCCGATAGTTGGGCCCGCGCCACTCGAAGCACAGCCGCGAAGCCGGTTGCCAGTCGAGGATCTTGCCGACCTCGAACAGATCGCCGGCGGCTTCGTCGTAGATTTCGACCAGCCGACCGCCGACGCCGGGCTCGAAGCGCAAGGTGCCGTCCTTCTTGCCCCGGAAGCGGTATTTCGGG
>DATFGV010000088.1:0-18562 GCA_035249115.1 Vineibacter sp. | reverse complement strand
GGCACGGCGTCCGACTGCGCCATCCTGGTCAACTTCAGTGAGCGCGTCGTTGCCATCTGCGGCACCTGGTACGCGGGCGAAATCAAGAAGTCGGTGTTCACCATCCTGAACTACCTGCTGCCCGACAAGAACGTGCTGCCGATGCACTGCTCGGCCAACATCGGCGAGAGGGGCGACACCGCGATCTTCTTCGGCCTCTCCGGCACCGGCAAGACCACGCTGTCGGCCGACCCCTCGCGCACCCTGATCGGCGACGACGAGCACGGCTGGGGCGAGACCAGCGTTTTCAACTTCGAGGGCGGCTGCTACGCCAAGGTCATCAAGCTCAGCCGCGAGGCCGAACCCGAGATCTACGCCACCACCGAGCGCTTCGGCACGGTGCTGGAGAACGTCGTGCTCGACCCGGCCACCGGCCTGCTCGACCTCGACAGCAACCAGCACACCGAGAACACCCGCGCCTGCTATCCGCTGGATTTCATCCCCAACGCCAGCGCCTCGGGCATCGCCAACATCCCCGACAACATCATCATGCTGACGGCCGACGCCTTCGGCGTGCTGCCGCCGATCAGCCGGCTGTCGCCGGAGCAGGCGATGTACCACTTCCTCAGCGGCTACACCGCCCGCGTCGCCGGCACCGAGAAGGGCGTCAGCGAACCGCAGGCGACATTCTCGACCTGCTTCGGCGCGCCGTTCATGCCGCGCCACCCGACGGTCTACGCCAAGATGCTGGGCGCGAAGATGGCGCGGCAGAACGTCAAGTGCTGGCTGGTCAACACCGGCTGGTCGGGCGGTGGCTTCGGCGTCGGCGAGCGGATGTCGATCCGCCACACCCGCGCCATGGTGCGGGCCGCGCTCGACGGTCGCCTGGCGCAGGTCGCCGTCACGGCCGATCCGCATTTCGGTGTGCTGGTGCCGTCGGCCTGCCCGGACGTGCCGCCCGACGTGCTCAACCCGCGCACCAGCTGGAAGGACAAGCGCGCCTACGACACCGCCGCGCGCGACGTGGCGCAGCGCTTCGAGACCAACTTCAAGCAGTTCGAAACCGCGGTCGACGGCAAGGTCAAGCAGGCGGCGATCCGCGCCGCGGCCTGACCTTTAGTCTCGGCGCGCCACGATTGTGTACATGGTTGTCGGTCGCCCTAAGAAAAGCTGCCGGTGCCAGGTCACAGTCGACTTGGGGAAGCCGAGAATAGCCAGATAATCCCGCACCGGCCGCGGCGGCAGATTCCACCACGTATCGAACTGGTCGGGCCGGGTCGGCCGCGGCACGAACTTGGGATTGCCCAACCAGCGGCCGAAGCGGCCGTGCCGGCAAATCTCCGTGACGATGATGGCGCGCCGTGCCAGGCGCGCGCCCCGCTCGAGTGCGAGAAACGGGTCGCGTAGGTGGAGAAGGATGCCACCGTAGACCGCGACGTCCACCTCGCCGATCGCGTCGGGTATGTCGTAAGCGATGCCGTACACGACTTTGGCGCGAGACGCGAAGACGCGATGGCAGAACCAGTAGCCGTTGTTGACGCGCCTGATGTGCTGGCGCCGTGCGGCATCCGTCGCCCCTCTGTCAAGGTTGGCGAACGGCACGATGTCCCACGAATGCCCGTCCGACAGGTCGTACGAAACGACATCCGCGCCTTTCCTCTCGGCATGAAACGTCAGGGCGCCCGACGCTGTGCCGACATCCAGCACGCGCCGGGCCGCGAAGTCATAGTGGCCGAAATAGGCGTCGAGATTGGCCCGCAGATCCCACTCGCCGCGCATCACACCGTGCCCCGGGACGTCCACCGTGTGGTAGAAGTAGCAGTCACCAACGTCGACGACATGCCGGGGCTCGACAAAGGGTTCATTGACCATCGTCAGGCCTCACGATCTGGAGCCTTGCGCCGCGGCGCCGCATGAAATGCCACCGGCCGCAAGCGCAAGGTCATGAGCCAGCACCCCGCCGCCAGGATCACTGCCGTGCCCAGCCACTCGCCTTGCGCCAGCGCCGGCGCGGCGATCCAGCCCATGCGGCCGGCGGCGAGCTCAAAGGCGATGGCGAAGGCTGGCATCAAGGTGAGGGCGATCAGATAGGCCTGCGTGCCGGCGTGGCGCAAAGTGTAGAACGTCAGCCACTGTCCTGGCGCGCGGAACAGCAGGCCGGCGCCGATGCCCCACAGCCACAGCATCGGGTTGCCGAAGGCGTTGCCACCGCCGTCCCACGGCGAGCGGGCCAGCCCGACGAGGCCGGCCAGCGTCCAGGCGACGATCAGCACGATCGAGGTGATGATCAATGTCTCGGCAGTAAAGCGGCTACGGGCCGCCATGTCGTCGGCGCGATTGCGCGGGTGCTTCTCGACGGCGAGCGCCGCTATGACCACGCCCGCTTCGGACGCCAGCAACCACAACACCCCCCAGTAAGCGGTGCCTGGCTGCAGGCAGACAACCAGCACCGCGACCCCCAGCGCCAATGCCGCCAGCGGCGCGCCCTCGCCGCGCGGCGGCGCCAGGCGGTAGGCGATGTAGGTGGCCAGCGCACCGATCAGGACGTTGGCGGTCGACAGCAGGGTGCTTTGCGTGACCGAGACCCACGCCAACGCCGCCGACGAGGCGCCGGTGATGCCGACGCGCAATGCGCCGTAGCCGACCATCCAGGGTGTGAACAGCCCTCGCCAGTCGCCCGGCGCGGTGCGGCCGAGCCAGGCGATGGCCAGCCCGCCGCTCAGCAGCTGCACCAGGGTATAGGCCCAGGGATCGAGTCCAGCGCCGGCGACGACGAAGCGCGTGACCACGAGATACACCGCCCACAGGGCCGCGGTCGCCAGCGCGATGGCGAAGGCGCGCGGCATCATCGCCGGGCAGTGATCGGTTCATGGTGAGCCTGTCGAGCCATGACGCGTCCCACCCACGTCGGTGCAAGAGCCTTCATGGTTGGACAAAGCTCACAATGAGGGCTCGCGTCGATGGATCAATCAAGAGGGCCATTGGCGACGACCCGATCACCGCCCGGCGCGGAACCGTAGCAGCAGGTGGTTGATGCCGTTGAGCACGAGGTAGATCTGCTCGAACTGCTGCTGGAACTCGTCCCACACCGGCAGTCCGCCCTTGATTGCCATCGCCGTGTAAATGTCGGCGATGCTCTTGCGGCCGTCGATCTGGGCGACGATCGCGCTGGCCAGCGGCGGCAGTTGCGCCCGCCACGGGAAGCCGTCGAGGTTGGCGATCAGCGGCGTGCCCGGTTTCAGCCCATCGGCGAGCTTGGCCGCGTCCATCTCGCGCAGCACCGGAATGGCTGACGTGTCCTCCGGCCGCGCCACGGTGTCGACGCCGGCTTTGGTGGCGTAGAAGACGTGGACTCGCAGGTTGCTGGCCAGACGCTCGGCGAAGGCGGCGCGCTCGATGAACGGCAGGGCGGCGAGGTCGTGGCCGATCTGCGGATCGCTGAGATAGGTCGAAGGCTCGTAGCGCATCGGCTCGATGAACGACACCACCCGCAGCCCGGCGCGCCTTGTCAGGTCGGCAATCTGGGGCACCGTGTAGGCGCGGTCCTGGCTGTGCAGCAGCAGGTCGTAGAGCGCGGCGTCGTTGCCCGACAGGTGGTCGTTCAGGAACGTGTTGCGGCGGAACAGGTTGGTCGGCGGCAGGAAACGGATCAGCCGCTTGGCCATCGCCAGCCGTTCTGCTGCCGGCTTGCCGACCGGCACCAGGGTGCGCAGCATCTCCTGCATCGGGTAGACGCCGCTGCGGCCCAACTCGCCATACAGCATCACGCCGATGCCGGCTTCGGGCGCCAACGATGCCGCCAGCGCGTTCAGTCCAGTCTGCGGGTCGGGCAGGTGGTGCAACACGCCGGTGCAATCGATGTAGTCGAACTGTCCCAGCCCGAGCGTCGGCAGGTCGAGCAGCGACGCGGTGTGGAAACGGACGTTGCGCAGCGCGCGGGCCTTGGCGCGGGCCTCGGCGACGGCGCGCGATGCCTCGGAGATGTCGAGATAGACCACCTCCGCCGGGCAGCTCATGTCCTGCAGCTGCTGCGCCAGCATGATGCAGGCATCGCCAGTGCCGCCGCCGGCGATCAGGGCGCGGAACGGCTGGCGGAAATCGCGCCGGCCGGCGTAGAGGTAGTGGTTGATCTCCAGCGCGTGGCTCGGCGTGCCGACCACCAGGCGCCGCGCCTCGTCGGCTGGATCGCGCGGCGGGTAAGGCATCGTCTCGTATTGCGCCCGCACCGCCGCGTCGGTCGTCGCCGCCGCCGCCCGTGAGGCGGCGGAAGCGGCGGCGGTGACGTCGTGGTTCATGGGGGCTTGGTCTCGAACGACGCCTGTCGCGCGCCGGACGGACATGCTAAGCGCGCGGGCGATTGCAATATCTTGTGCCCCAATCCGGTTGGCGATGAAAGGCTATTTCGGCATCGGCGTCGACGGCGTCAGCAAGGCGATGAACGTCGGGACCTTGTTCCGCACGGCGCACGCCTTCGGGGCCAGTTTCGTCTTCACCGTCAATGCCCAGTACCGCCAACGTGACGCCGGCCGCGCCGACACCTCCGACACGCCGGGCGCAGTGCCGGCCTACCACTTCGCCACCCTCGAAGAGTTCCGCCTGCCGCAGGGCTGCCGGTTGGTCGGCATCGAGATCACGCCGGATGCCGTCGAGCTGCCCAGCTTCCGCCACCCGCGGCAGGCCGCCTACCTGCTGGGCGCCGAGCGCGAAGGGCTGTCGCCGGCGGCGCAGGCGCTGTGCGATTTCGTGGTGCGCATCCCTAGCAAGTTCTCGGTCAATCTCGGCATCGCCGGCGCCATCATCATGTACGACCGGCTGATCAGCCTGGGCCGCTTCGCCGATCGGCCGGTCGGCGCCGGCGGCCCAACGTCGCCGCTGCCGATGCCGGTGTTCGGCGAGCCGATGTGGAAGCGCCGCCGCCGGCGCAAGCTCGCCGCGGCGGCAGCGCGCGGCTGAGCGCGATGCTCTCGTGGTCCTTCGCTTCGCTCAGGGCGACGGCGAGGATAGTGGAGCCATTCGCCGTTTGGCGCGTCGGGTACGGTTTGTCATTGCCGTTGGCTCCGCTATGGTCGGTCCATGCGTGCGCGACTCCCTCGGGCGGCCCAGGCCCTGACAACGACGCTGGTCGTCGTCGGCCTGGCGGCGCCTGTCGCCCGGGCGCAGGCACCGTCCGACCCCGATCTGCCGCGCCGGCTCGAGGAGTTCGGCGAATGGCGGGCGCTGGCGGCAGGCAGCGGCGAAGACCGCAGCTGCTATGTGACGCCCAAGGCCGTGCCGCCGGCGCCGGCAGGTCGCGCCAAGGACCGGCCGCTGCTCTACGTGACGCACCGGCCGGGCGCGGGCGCGTACTACGTCGTGTCGTACTTTGCCGGCTACGCGGTGAAGCCCGGCAGCGAGATCGAACTCGACTTCGGAGTCGCCCGGTTCCGGTTATTCACGCAGGACGGCAGCAACGCCGCTTGGGCACCCAGCGCCGAGATGGACCTGCGCATCGTCGACGCCCTGAAGGCCGGCTGGTCGGTGACGGCGCGCGGCGTCGACGCCACCGGCGCCGAGGTGAGCGAAACCATCCCGCTAGGCGGCTTCTCCTTCGCCCTATGGCGCGCCTCGCAGGAGTGCCAGGTGCGGTGACCGGGGCGCGCTGCGCTGGCCGATTGCAGCCGGGGCAATCGTCCATGGCAAGGTACATCGTCGTCCCCCGACCACGGCCCGAAGGGCCGCGTGGAGGGACCTTGCCTCCGCGACGTCGACCGTAGTCTTTGAGACGAGGTCCCTCGACTACGCCGCGCATGGCGCGACTCCGCTCGGGATGACGGGGGAAACCGCCACATGCCGCAGCCCACCGGTTGCGGCGGTCGCCGCGGCGCATTATCTGTCCGCCATGCCGGCCCCGCCCAGCGAACCCCTTTCCATCCTCGAGCCGACGCGGCGCAACGACACGCGGCGCAACCTCGTCGGCCTGAGCCGCGACGAGCTCAAGGCGCTGCTGGCCGAGCACGGGCTGGAGCCGTTCCGCGCCGGTCAGATCTGGCACTGGATCTACTGGCACGGTGCGCGCGACTTCGCTGCCATGAGCACCATCGCCCGGACGGCGCGCGAGCGGCTGGCCGAGCTGTTCGTCATCGACCTGCCGCAGGTCGCGGTCGAGCAACGCTCGGTCGACGGCACGCGCAAATGGCTGCTGCGCCTGGCCGACGGCAACGAGGTCGAGTGCGTCAACATCCCCGAAGCCGATCGCGGCTCGGTCTGCGTCTCCAGCCAGGTCGGCTGCACCTTGACGTGCAGCTTCTGCCACACCGGCACCCAACCGCTGGTGCGCAACCTGACGGCGGGCGAGATCGTCGGCCAGTTCATGGTGGCGCGCGACAGCTACGGCGAATGGCCGACCCCGACCGAGACCACGCGCATGCTCAGCAACATCGTCATGATGGGCATGGGTGAGCCGCTGTACAATCTCGACAATGTCGCGAAGGCGCTGCGCATCGTCATGGACGACCAGGGCATCGCGCTCAGCAGGCGGCGCATCACCCTCTCGACATCCGGCATCGTGCCGATGATCCCGCGAGTGGGCGCCGAGCTCGACGTCAATCTCGCCGTGTCGCTGCATGCGGTCAGCGACGACGTGCGCGACACGCTGGTGCCGGTCAACAGAAAGTGGCCGATCGCCGAGCTGCTCAAGGCCTGCGCCGCCTATCCCGGCGCCAGGAACAGCCGGCGCATCACCTTCGAGTACGTGATGCTCAAGGGCATCAACGACAGCGACGCCGACGCGCGCGAGCTGGTGCGGCTGCTGACGCCGATCCACGCCAAGGTCAACCTGATCCCGTTCAACCCGTGGCCCGGCGCGCCCTACGAGTGCAGCTCGAACAACCGCATCCATCGCTTCGCCGAGATCGTCAACGCCGGCGGCCTGTCGGCGCCGGTGCGCACGCCGCGCGGCCGCGACATCCTCGCCGCCTGCGGCCAGTTGAAGAGCGAGAGCGTGCGCGACCGCCGCACCAAGCTGCGCAACGTCGAGGCGCGGGTGGAGGTGTAAGTGATCGCTTCATTGTGAGCTTGTCGAACCATGAAACGAGCCGCAGCGCTAGGCGCGCGACGCCTTCATGGTTCGACAAGCTCACCATGAAGGCGAGGAATCAGGCCGCGCCGGCCGGCACCTGGTCGAGGAAGCCGGTGACGGCCTGCAGGCGGTCGCCGGCGATGACGGCGAAGTCGGTGCCCTTGACCAGGGCGTCGCCACCGGCCGGCGCCAGCGCCCAGGAAAAGCGCACGCGGTCCTGGAAGGCGTCGACCTTGCCGGTCAGGCTGAAGCGCAAGCCGGGGAACTTCGCCTGCACGCCGCCGATCATGGCGTCGATGCCGGCATGGCCTTCGCTGGCCATCAGGGGATCGAGGTAGGTGGCGCCCTCCGTCCACGTGCGCGCGATCAGCTCGCGGCGACGACCTGTGTCGGTCTCGTTCCAGGCGGCGATGTAGCGGTCGATCAGGTCGACAGGATTGCTCATGTCGGACTCCGTTGAGTGCGGCACCTCTCGTCGCGACCATCAGGTCGGCGTGGTGCCTGGCTGCAGCATCGACAACCTGCGACCGCCACTCAATTCTCTCGCAGGTAGTCGGCCTCGCCCTGGGTTTGCGCGGATGTCACCCTGCCAGCGACCAGCAGACGCCGGGGATGGTCTGCCACGATCCGATCCGGCGACGGTGGCCAGGTCGGGTTGGTGTGTTCAGTTCCCGCATGCTAAGATGTGTACATCCGAATACAGGGGCCTGATCCGTGAGTGACTCGTCGACTGTTACCGCACGCCTGCCTCGGAAGCTGGTCGGGCAACTTGAGCGTATCGCCAAGAAGGCGCGGCGCAGCCGGTCCTTCGTCATGCGGGAAGCGGTCGAAGCCTATGTCGGCGAACGCGAGGCCTTCCTTGCCGCGATCAATCGCGGGCTGGCCGATGTGAAGGCGGGCCGCGTGGTTTCGCACGAGAGGGTGAAGACGTGGATCGACTCGTGGGGCACCGACAACGAACTGCCGATGCCAAAGCCGAAGCGAAAACGGGCGCGCCGTCGTGCGGCTTGAATGGTCGGCCGAGGCGCTCGTCGACCTTGGCGAACAAGTCCGTTTCGTGCAGGCGCGCAATCCAGCGGCGGCGCGCAAGATCGCGCAGGCGGTCTACACTGCCGCCGAACGACTTGCGGTGTTTCCGAGAATAGGTCGCCCTGGGCAACGCGACGGAACGCGCGAATGGTCCGTTACTAGGCTGCCATACATCATTGTCTATGCCGTGGATGACGACCTGGAGACGATCCTGCACGTCTATCACGTGCGACAAAGGCGGTAGACGGCCGCGATCACGTAGGCCGATCAAACACCATCACGCGCGACAGGAAGGCGATCTCGACGCCCACCGGTGCCAGGCCGTGCGCCGCAAACAGCGCGTCGGGGTCCGACGTCACCCAGTCGGTGAAGTAGGGCTCGTGGAAATAGTAGGGGAAGAGGTCGAACAGGCCCTTCCATTCCGGCCGGTCGGCTTCCAGCACGGAGTCGACGATGATGGCGCGGCCGCCGGGCTTCAGCACCCGCGCCATCTCGGCCACGACGGCGCGGCGCACCTTCTTCGGCAGCTCGTGGAACAGGAACACCGAGGTCACGAGGTCGACGCTGGCATCGGCGAACGGCAAGGCCTCGCCTGCGCCCTCGATCCATTTCAGACGTTTGGACGCTCCGATCGTGCGGCGCGCGTGCTCCAGGTAGGGCCGGCTGAGGTCGAGGCCGGCAATACGCAGGCCCGGGAAGGCGTGATGCGCGAAACCGGGCAGGCGGCCGGTGCCGGTGCCAACGTCGAGCAGGCGTAGTGCCCGCTGGTCGCGGCCGGCCAGGAACTCGGCGATCGGCTTGAGCGCCCGGCGGCGCATCACATCGGCCGCGCCGGTGAACAGGGTCTCCACCTGCACGTCGTAGACCTCGGCGGAATCCTCGGTCAGCCAGCCGCCGCTCTGATAGTGGAAGTTCTGCCGGTAGTAGCGCGGCAGGTGGGCGTGCGCCGGATCGTCATTGGGCTCGTCGTTGACGCCCGCGTGCCGGCGCACGTCGACCTTGGGCAGGTCGCGGAAGTACAGCGCGCTGCGCCTCAGCCAGGCGACGGGATCGGGATTGAGCGGCGGCGGCGACGGGAACAGGCCGGCGGCGATGTCCCGCCATTCGCGTTCGAACAGCTGCCGCATGTCACGCAGCAGGTCCTGTCGGTCGGGGAACGGCCCGACCGGGAACGCCGGCTTGGGCATCGGCTTGAGCTGGCGCCGGCCCGCCGCGTAGTGCGCCAGGAACCAGCCGACCCGCGCCGTCTGGCTGGCGACGTAGGCGACCCGGTCGAGCGTCGTGGCCATCGTGCCTCCGGTCCGATGCTCGGAACTATATGGTGTCGCGGCTTGCCTTGACGAGGGGCCGCCGTGTCGCAGCGGCGCGCACGGTGTCGGTTGGGAGAGTAGGCTGGGGGCGCGTCACTCCAGTGACGCGTCATGTCTTGGCAACTGCAAAGACGCGCGACTGGAGTCGCGCGCCCCCAGCGCGCCCTCGTTCGCATTCCGGGGAAGGTGCGCAAGGCGCTACGCCGCCGGCAAGTGACGCAGCTTGTCGGGGTTGCGCACGATGTAGACGCCGGCGATGCGGCCCTCGACGACGTCCAGCGACAGGGTGAATTGCGGCGCGCCGCCAACCGTGCCGATCAGGCCGGGCATGCCGTTCAGCCGCGCCGGCCGGGTGCGCAGGCCCGCCGGCTGCTTACCGCTGATGCCGACCATGAAGCGCATGACCCTGTCGGCGCCGCGGATGACGTTGAGCGCCGCCAACGCCTTGCCGCCGCCGTCCGACCACAGCTCGGCCTCGGGCGCCAGCAGCGCCATCAGTGCCGCCCGGTCGCCGCTGGCCACCGCCGACGCGAAGCGCGCCGCCAGGGCGTCAGCCTTGGCACGGTCCGGCGCGAAGCGCGGACGGGAGTCCTTGAGATGCTTGCGGGCGCGCGACACCAGCTGGCGGCAGGCCGCTTCGCTCTTGTCCAGCGCGCGGGCGATCTCGGCGTAGTCGTGCTCGAAGGCCTCGTGCAACAGCCAGGCGGCGCGTTCGGTGGGACTGAGCCGCTCCAGCACCACCAGGAAGGCCAGCGACAGGGTGTCGTCGAGGGTTGGGGAATCCCCGGTCTCGACGATCATCGGCTCGGGCAGCCAGGGGCCGATGTAGGCGGAACGCTCGGTGCGGGCGCGGCGCAGGCGGTCGATGCAGATGCGGGTGCAGGCCGACACCAGCCAGGCCTGCGGCGTGCGCACCGCGGCGCACTCGGTGCGGTGCCAGCGCAGGTAGGTGTCCTGCACCGCGTCCTCGGCGTCGCCCATTGTGCCGAGCATGCGGTAGGCCAGCGCCCGCAGCCGCGGCCGCTCGGCCTCGAAGGTGGCGACGGGATCGTCGAGCGCGGCGGCGTCAGCCATCGGCCACCTCGACCTTGACCAGCCGGCAGGCGCGCGCCACGCCGAGGCCCCGCTTCAGGGTCGGGTAGAAACGCGCCAGACCGATCGCGAACGCCAGCTCCGTCACCATGCCTGATCCGTAGTGCCGCTCGAGGCGGACGCGGTGATCTTCCATCGCCGGATCGTCGGCGGCAACGGCGCGGCCGAAGCGCACGGCATCGGCCAGCTGCGGCGGCAGGTCGTCGAGCCGGTCGGCCAGCACGGCGCGCAACCACTCGGCGGGCACGCCGTCGGCGCGTGCCAGGTTGACGTGGATCTGCACGCACTCGCCGCAGTCGTCGTGCAGCGCCGCCGCCAGGCCGGCGAGATGGAACGGCGCCGGAGCGCCACGCCGGTGATCGGCCATGGCGCTGAGCCGCAGCAGCTTGCCGAAGGTCGCGGGCGACGTCCGTGCGATCGTTCGGGCATAGTCCATCGAGACGCCCAGGCGCCGCTCGGCGGCACGGATGGCGCCCTCGGCCACTGCCGTGGGCGTACCGATCGATGTCACCAAGGTGGCGAGCTCCGGCCGCACGATGCGCCACGCCACCCAGGCCGGCAGGTAGATGCCGATGACGTCGGTGGCGATGGTCCAAACGTCGGTGGGTACGTGGTGCGCGAGGCCGGCGAGGTGCAGGGCCGCGTGGCCGATCAGGAAGACCGCCGCCGGCAGGGCGAACAGCCGGGCGTGCGGCAAAGGCAGCAGCCCCATCAGCAGGCTGACCGTGGCGGCGGCGAAGGCGATGCCGATATCGGCCACGAAGTGGCCGTTGTACGGCCCTGTGTCGGCGACGCCGGGCGTATGCGCGTACCATTGCGGCCCCGCCACCAGCATCGCCAGCGCGTTCGCGCCAAGCAGGGCGGGCAGGATGTACGGTCCAAGACGCCGTGTCGCGGGCGTCGGCGCGACGGGCGGTGCGGCGGCGTCGATGGTCGTCATGGGCTGGCTCCAGCGTCTTCACACCTCAGACGGGTGGCGCGCGCGATCTGTGACATCGCGGCAAGGAGCTGATTTCCTATGGGATTTCGCCGCTTGCCCGCATCGGGACGCCGCCTATACTCCGGCCGCCTTGCCGGTTCCGCGCAGCGTTTGGTCCGGCGCCATTGTTGCCGGCGCGCCGCCGCGCCGCCCGAGAGGTCCCCGTGTCCGTCCAGTACGCCGGCCCCCACAAGCGGGGCGACATCAAGAAGGTGGTGCTCGCCTATTCCGGCGGCCTGGACACGTCGGTGATCCTGAAGTGGCTGCAGACGACGTATGGCTGCGAGGTGGTCACTTTCACCGCCGATCTCGGCCAGGGCGAGGAGCTGTCGCCGGCCCGCCAGAAGGCCGAGCTGCTGGGCATCAAGCCCGGCAACATCTTCATCGACGACGTGCGCGAGGAATTCGTGCGCGACTTCGTCTTCCCGATGTTCCGCGCCAATGCACTCTACGAGGGCCAGTACCTGCTGGGCACCTCGATCGCCCGGCCGCTGATCGCCAAGCGCCAGATCGAGATCGCGCGCGAACTCGGCGCCGACGCCGTCTGCCACGGCGCCACCGGCAAGGGCAACGACCAGGTGCGCTTCGAGCTGACCTACTATGCGCTGAAGCCCGACATCAAGATCATCGTGCCGTGGCGCGAGTGGGAACTCACCAGCCGCGCCACGCTGCTGGAGTTCGCCGAACGGCACCAGATCCCGATCGCCAAGGACAAGCGCGGCGAAGCGCCGTTCTCGGTCGACGCCAACCTGCTGCACTCCTCCTCGGAGGGGAAGATCCTCGAGGATCCGTGGGAGGAGGCGGACGAGATGGTCTATCAGCGCACCATCTCGCCCGAGGCGGCACCGGACAAGGCGACCTACACCACGATCGACTTCGAGACCGGCGACGCGGTCGCCGTCGACGGCGTGAAACTGTCGCCGGCGGCGCTGCTCACCAGGCTCAACGAGCTGGGCAAGGCCAACGGCATCGGCCGGCTCGACCTGGTCGAGAACCGCTTCGTCGGCATGAAGAGCCGCGGCATCTACGAGACGCCGGGCGGCACGATCCTTTACGCCGCCCATCGCGGCATCGAGAGCATCACCTTGGACCGCGGCGCGGCGCACCTGAAGGACGAGTTGATGCCGCGCTACGCCGAGCTGATCTACTATGGGTTCTGGTACTCGCCCGAGCGCGAGATGCTGCAGGCGCTGATCGACCGCAGCCAGCAGAATGTCACAGGCACGGTGCGGCTAAAGCTCTACAAGGGCAATGCCACCGTCGTCGGACGCAAGTCGCCCCGATCGCTCTACAGCATGCGGCACGTGACCTTCGAGGAGGACCAGGGCGCCTACGACCAGCGCGATGCCGAGGGCTTCATCAAGCTCAACGCGCTGCGCCTGCGGCTGCGCGCCCTGGGCCAGGGCGGCCCCAAGGTCTGAGCGGCGGTCGGGACGAACCGCGTGCCCTTCGATCAGCGACCTGGACGGCCCGGGCGCAGCGAGCCGGCGATCAACCTGCCGCCGCTGACCTTGGGACTGATCGTCGTGCTGCTGGTGTTGCACCTGCTGCGCCAGATGCTGACGGACGACGTCGATAACGACCTGATCCAGACCTTCGCGCTGATCCCGGCGCGCTATCTCGGCGACCTTAAAGCCGACGGCGCATCGCTGCTGCTGGCGCCGTTGACCCACATGTTCCTGCACGGCGACTGGGCGCACGTGGCGATCAACGCGGCCACGCTCGCCGCCTTCGGCGCGCCGGTCGAGCGCTTCCTGGGCGGCCCGCGCTTCCTGCTGTTCTTTCTGGCGACAGGCCTTGCCGGCAGCGCGCTGCAGGCCGCGATCTACCCGACGTCGGACGTGCCGATGCTGGGCGCATCGGGCGCGATCAGCGGACTGTTCGGCGGCCTGCTGCTGCTGATGCGCCAGCGCGGCACCATGACCGCACTGGTGCCGTTTGCCCTGCTGTGGGTGGCGATGCAGCTTGGCCTGGGCCTGTTCGGCACGACAGCCGGCGGCGACCTGATTGCCTGGGCGGCCCATGTCGGCGGCTTCTTCGCCGGCCTGCTGCTGATCCGCCCGTTCGCCGGCTGGCGTTGGTAGCGGCATGGCGTCGTCTCAACCGGACCTGGCAGTAACCTCTTCCTGAGGAGCATCGCGTAGCGATGCGTCTCGAAGGATGAGGTCAATCACCGTCGTTGCGTCCGCCGTGGTCGTTCGCGGCGTGCGTGGCCCACCCTTCGAGACGCGGCCCTGCGGGCCGCTCCTCAGGGTGAGGCGGAGGTGACCGGCGAATGCGTGCCACGAGCCGCTGGTATCACACGAGCCGCGGCACGACCTTGTCGGCCAGCAGCATGAACGACTCGTGGCTGAGTGGCGCGCACATTAGGTAGTTCAGGCCGATCTCTTCCTTTAGTTGCTGGACGCGGTCGACCACTGAGTCCGGCGTGCCGTGCAGGATCACCTGCTGCATGTAGAACTCGACCGGGTCGAGGCCGTCATAGGTGCGCTCGACATGCATGGTCTTGGCCTTGCGGTGCTGCGGGCCGGCGTAGGCGCCGATCAGCCAGGTGGCGCCGCGTCGGGCGATTTCGGCGGCCTGCTCGCGTGTCTCGGCCAGGGCGACCAGCCGCGCCATGGGAAGGTCGCGGCCCTCGGCCGGCGGATGACCGGCCTGCGCCAGCGCATCGGCATAGCGCTGGCGCTTGCGGCCAAGATCGGCGACCGATGAGTGCGGGTCCATCAGGATGGAAAAACCGCGGCCGGCCGCCCAGTCGATCGCCGGATCCGATGTCGCGGCCATCCACACCGGTGGGTGCGGCCGTTGCAGCGGCTTGGGCAGCAGCTCGACCGGCTCGAAGCGGAAATGCTTGCCGGCGAAGCCCGCCTTGTCCTCGGTCCAGGCGCGCAGCACGATCTCGACCGCCTCGCGGAAGCGCTCGGCGCTTTCCTCCGGTGGCACACCGAAGGCGTTGAATTCGGTCAGCGAGAAGCCGCGGCCGGCGCCCCAGTTCACCCGCCCGCCGCTCAGCACGTCGAGCAGCGCCACCTCCTCGGCCAGCCGCAGCGGGTGGTACAGCGCCGCCAGCGACACCGCCGTGCCGATCCGCAGGCGCGTGGTTCGCGCCGCCGCCAGCGTTCCCATCATGTGCACCGATGGGCAGATGCTGAAGGTGCTGAAGTGGTGCTCCGCCAGCCACACCGCGTCGAAGCCGGCGCGATCCATGACCTCGATGCGCTGCATCGCGCGCTGGTACACGGTCTCGAGCGCCACCCGCCGCTCGGGCCAGCTGAAAAACTGCAGGACGCCGATTTTCATGGCGATGCTTTGCCCCTGAGTGGCCTTCTCCCCGCGACGGCGGGGAGAAGGTGGCGCGAAGCGCCGGATGAGGGGCTTCACGCCGGATGCGAGAATGAAGCGCGCTGAAATGCCGCCTCGGTTTCGTTCAACAGCATCGTCAACCGCAAGACCGCGCAGCCCCTCATCCGGCCGCCGCTGCGCGGCGTCCACCTTCTCCCCGCCTGCGCGGGGAGAAGGAAAACACTACGTCGAATAATCCGCGAACCGCGTGGTGTCGGCGCGGGCGCGGTAGTCGGTCTTGACGTTGACCACCGCCACCCGGCCGGCGTCGACCTGCTTCTGCGCCCGCTCCAGCGCCGGATGGATGTCGTTGGGCTGCTCGACGTACTCGCCATAGCAGCCCAGCGCCTCGGCCATCTTGTCGTAGCGGGTGTAGCCGAGGTCGCGGCCCGGCTTGTCGCGGTTGGGATCGCCGGTCCAGCCGCCGTTGAGGCTGATCACCACCAGCACCGGGATCTTGTGGCGCACCGCGGTGTCGAGCTCCATGGCGTTGAGCCCGAACGAGCCATCGCCGTGCACGACGATCACCTGCTTGTCGGGCTTGGCGATCTTGGCGCCGAGGCCGAACGGCAGGCCGACGCCCATGGTGCCGAATGGCCCGGAGTTCAGGCGGTGACCCGGCGCGAAGGTCGGCATCGACTGGCGGCCGTAGTTCAGGATCTCCTGGCCGTCGACCACCAGGATGGCGTCGCGCTGCATGAAGTTCTTGACCTCATCGCACAGCCGCAGCGGATGGATCGGCGCCTCGTCCATCGGCTTGTTGGCGCCGGGCGCGCTGCGCTTGGCGGCTTCGCCGTCGCTGAGCTTCTTGCGCCAGGCGCCGAAGCGGTCGCGGTCGACCCTGGTGGCGATCTCGCCCAGCAGCTGGCGCAGCACCATCTTGCAGTCGCCGACCACGCCGATGTCGATCTTGCGCGGCGAGGAGGCGATCTCGTCGGCGTCGATGTCGATGCGCGCGATCCTGGCGGCGGCGGCGAAGCGCGGCGGCGCGGCATGGCCGATGATGTAGTTCATGCGGGTGCCGACGATGATGATCAGGTCGGCCTCGCGGAAAGCCCCCGAGCGCATGGTCAGGAACGACAGCTCGTGGTCGTCGGGCAGCACGCCGCGGCCCTGCGGCGTGGTGTAGAACGGGATGCCGGCCTTCTCGACCAGCTGCCGCAGCTCGTCCCAGGCCTGCGACCAGATCACGCCGCTGCCCGACAGGATGATCGGCTGTTTGGCCGATGCGATCGCCTCGGCCAGCCTGGCGACCTGCGCCGGCTCGCCCTGCGGCCGCGCGTTGAGCAGCGGCCGGCCGCTGAGGCTCCAGTCGACCTGCTCCTCGGGCATCTTGCCGTAGAGGATGTCGCCGGGGAAATCGAGGTAGACCGGGCCGGGCTTGCCGCCCATCGCCTTCTGGAAGGCGGCGTTGACCTGCTCGGGGATGCGCTTGAGGTTGTAGACCCTGTCGGCCCACTTGGTGCAGGGCTTGAGCAGCGCCACCTGGTCGATCTCCTGGAACACCTGGCGGCCGAACTGGCCGATCGGCGCCGAACCGCCGATCGCCACCACCGGCGCGCAGTCGATGTAGGCGTTGGCGATGCCGGTGGTCAGGTTGATGACGCCGGGGCCGCTGGCCGCCATGCAGACGCTGGGCTTCTGCAGCAGGCGGCTGTAGGCCTGTCCCATCAGGGCGGCGGCCTGCTCGTGGCGCACGTCGATGGGCCGGATGCCCTCCTTGATGCAGGAGGACTCGGCGAGCAGCATCGGCCCGCCCATGATGAAGAACAGGTCCTTGGTACCCTCGTTCCTCAGTGACTTCGCCAGGATCTCCGATCCGGTGAGCTCGGCCATGTCAGTCTCCTCTTGCGAACCCAGATTCACCGCGGAGGCGAGGAGAAACTACATTCTCCCCCGCGAAGCGGGGGAGGTGGCCGAAGGCCGGAGGGGGAGCCGACGTGGTGTCTCGATTTGAAACACCACGTTGGCTCCCCTCCGCTCCTTCGGGGCACCTCCCCACGCTATCGCGTGGGGAGGAGGCGTTTCCACGCTGACCTCGGTGCCTCTGCGACTTTCAGATCACTCCCTCAGCGCGCAGAGCCTTGACGTCGTCGGCGGCGAGGCCGAGCCATGAGCCCAGCACGTCGTCGTTGTGCTCGCCCAAGAGCGGCGCCGGCTTCAGGGTCGGCGGAGCGCCGTTGTGGCGCACCGGCCAGGCCGGCATCTTGTAGTCGCCCGACGTCGGATGCGCGATCGTCTGCACGATGCCGCGCTGCTCGAAGGTCGCATCGCTCAGCAGCTCGCCGGTGTCGAGCACGGCACCGGCCGGGATGCCGGCGGCGCCGACCAGGCGCATCGCCTCGTGCTTGTCGTGCCGGCGGGTCCAGGCCGAAATCAACTCGTCGATCTCCGCCTCGCGTTCGACGCGCGCCGCGCCGGTGGCGTAGCGCGGATCCTTGGCCAGATCCTCGCGGCCGATCAGCTGCGCCAGGCGCTGCCAGTGCGCCGGGTTGGCGCGGCTGGTGTAAATGTAGACGTAGTCGTTCGGTCCGCCTGGCTTGCAGGGATAGATGCCGCAGGGCGGGTTGCCGCCGGAGAACAGCTTGGCGCCGGCGCGGCCGGCCGGCTTGCCGAAGGCCGACTGCATGGCGAAGCAGACGCGGATGTACTGCATCATCGCGTCCTGCATGGCGACTTCCAGCCGCTCACCCTGGTTGGTGCCCTTGCGGCGGTACAGCGCGCCCAGGATGCTGATCGCCAGCAGCATACCGGTGCCAGTGTCGCCCAGGGTGGCGCCGGGCTTGACCGGCGGTCCGTCGGCCTCGCCGCTGACGCTCATGATGCCGCCGCAGGCCTGCGCGATCATGTCGAAGGCGAGGTTGTCCTCGTAGGGGCTGCCGGCGCCGAAGCCCTTGACCTGGGCGTAGATGATGCCGGGATTGACGGCACGGACGTCGTCATAGCCCAGGCCCAGCCGCTCGATCGCGCCCGGCGCGAAATTCTCGATGAAGACGTCGGCCTGGCGCGCCAGGTCCTTGATCAGCGCGATGCCACGCGGCGCCTTCAGGTTCAAGGTCACCGACTTCTTGTTGGCGTTGAGCTGCAGGAAATACCAGGAGTCCTTGCCCGGCCCGGCGCCGAAGGAGTGGCGCCCGGGATCACCGCCCTTGGGGTTCTCGACCTTGACCACCTCGGCGCCCAGCCAGGCCAAAGCCTCGGTGCAGGACGGGCCGGCCTCGAACTGGGTGAGGTCGAGAACGCGCACGCCGGCCAGACAGCCGGTCGCGCCATCGCGCGCTTGCACCATCGGCATTCCTCCTTGCGAGGCCCGGGAGCCCCGATCGTTGCGGCGAGCGTCGCACCGCCCGCCGCGCCGCCGCAATCGGCTTTTGCGCCTTGCCCGTTCGCCGCCATTGCAAGGCGGCGACGGCGGTGCGGTCGCGCGGTGATTTGGGACGCGACGGCGCCGCGCTCCAGGTCCATCTGCCTCACCCTGAGGAGCGGCCCGCAGGGCCGCGTCGCGAAGGGCGAGGCGACGCACGATGCGAGTTGCTGTAGCGCAGCGGCGATCGCGGTTGCCTCATCCTTCGAGACGCATCGCTGCGCGATGCTCCTCAGAGTCTGACTCAAAATGAAAGCAGCCAAACTAGGGCCTTACGATCGCATTGCCAGGATGACTTCATGGTGAGCTTGTCGAACCATGAAGTCTCGCACGGCCGTAGTGCGGGCCACTTCATGGTTCGACAGGCTCACCATGAAGCGGCCCTCGGTGATCGCAAGTGGTTGAAATGA
>DATFGV010000087.1:0-3560 GCA_035249115.1 Vineibacter sp. | reverse complement strand
CAGCTGCACGCCGCGGGCGGCGCACAGGAAGGCGTCCTTCTGGCAGATCAGGGTGCCACCCATCTCGCGCAGGCTCATCGGGATGATGGTGCCCGGGTAAGGCGCCGAAAACGCGACGATGCGCTTGTACGGGGTCTGGTTGGTGTAGACCGTGGTGAACAGCGACTCGCCGGTTAGCAGGCGCTTGCCGGCGCCGACCAGCTTGTCGAGGAAGCCACCCGACGGGGTCTTGCGCGCGTCGCCGAACACCGCCTCCATCCCGACGCCGGCGTCCATGTACATCATGCTGCCAGCCTCGCCGACCGCCGCCTCGCCGGGATCGAGCTCGATCTCGACGTACTGCATCTCCTCGCCGTGGATGCGGTAGTCGATGTGATCCATGCCGGCCGCCGGCACAGGCTGCCCGCCCCACTGCGGCGGCGGGCTGCCATAGGGTGGCGGCGGGGCGGGCGGCTGTCCGCCCGACGGCGGGATCCAGGACGGCATGGCGCGGCTCCTCCGAAGCAGAGGGGGAAATGGCGACGGCACCGCACTATCGCATTGCGGCCCAGCGACGGCCACGCCCCGACAAGGAAAAGGCCGGCCCCGGGGCCGGCCTTTCGGTGATCTCGATGCGACGACTATTTCTTGATGACGACGGTGTCGGCGATCATGTCGTGCAGGGCACGCTTGCGTTCGGTAAAGCCGGCCATCATGTAGCCGATGCCGAACGGAATGATGCCGGTGATGAACAGTTTGGCGAAGAACCGGCCGGTGGCGCGGCCGAACGTCAACTGCGTGCCGTCGCTGCCGCGCACCACCCGCACGCCGACCACCCGCTTGCCAAGCGTGCCGCCGGCCGGCGAGGCGGTCAGCATCGCCTCATACAGCCAAGCGGCGACAAAGATCAGCAGGTAGACGATGACGAAGGCGCCGACGGCGCCCCCGATCGCATCCGGCGACGGTTCGCCGCCCGACATCAATCCCGGCATCATCGTCGCGAACACGATGCCCATCACGATCATCACCGGAATGCCGAGGATGAAGCCGTCGATGATGTAGGCGCCAACGCGGATCCAAAAACCGGCAAAGACGACACCACCCGATGCCGGCGCGTAGCCCTGCGGCGGGTAACCAGGAGGCGCGTAGCCGGGCGGGGCCGCATAGCCGGGCGGCGGCGTGTAGCCGGGATGCGCCGGTGGCTGCGGATAGCCGGGTTGCTGGCCATAGCCCGGCTGCGGCTGGCCGTAGCCGGGTTGGGGCTGGCCATAACCCGGATGCGGCGGCGCTGCGGGATAGTTCGGCGCCGCCGGCTGGCCTGGTCGCTGCTGCCAGGACGGCGGTTGTTGCCCTTGATTGCTCATCGCTACGCTCCCTTCTTGGGCCGCCACCGCGTCACGCGGTTCAGCCTTTGATCACCACCGTGTCGGCGATCATATCGTGCAGCGCCCGCTTGCGGTCGGTGAATGCCGCCATGATGTAGCCGATCAGCAGAATGGCGGCCGAAAGGATCTTGGCGAAGAAACGGCCAGTGGCGCGACCGAAGCTCAGCTGAGCGCCGTCGGACCGCAGCACCCTCAGGCCCAGCGCCCGCTTGCCTAAAGTGGCGGCCGCCGGCGAACTCTCCTGGTAGGCGAAGTAGAGCCAGGCGATGACAATGCCGATCACGCTGGCGATCAACTGCGCCTGCTCGGCGTTCCTGCTGCCGCCGCCGATCACCAGGCCGATCACGAAACTGATGATGAAAACAACGATGTTCAGGATGACGCTGTCGATGATGTAGGCCACCAGGCGCAGCCAGAAACCGCCGTACACAGGGCCCGCCATCGGCGCCTGGCCGTAGCCGGGCGGTGCACCAGGATAGCCGGGAGGTGCACCGGGGTAGCCGGGAGGCGGGGGCGGCGGAGCGGGATAGCGGTCTGACATCGAAGCACCCTGCGGAACAGCGCCGTGTGTGGCGCCCTGCACAAGGTACCATCCATAGCGCGTCGAAGCCACTGGCAGCCGATCCTAACCGGTGCCAACAAACCCAGATACCGGTCGTCCCTGACCACGCAGTGACGGCGTCAGGTGGCTTCCGCGGCCTTCCCGTCAGCGGAACTCGCGCACGTCGGCGAAGGTGCCGGCGATCGCCGCCGCCGCGGCCATGCCCGGGCTGACCAGGTGGGTCCGCCCGCCGCGGCCCTGGCGGCCCTCGAAGTTGCGGTTCGAGGTCGAGGCGCACCGCTCGCCTGGCTTTAGCTTGTCGGCGTTCATCGCCAGGCACATCGAGCAGCCAGGCTCGCGCCAGTCAAAGCCGGCCTCGACGAACACCCTGTCGAGGCCTTCCCGCTCGGCCTGCTCCTTCACCAGGCCGGAGCCGGGCACGATCATGGCGTGCACGTGCTCAGCCACTTTGCGGCCCTGCGCCAGCGCGGCGCGGGCGATAGCCGCGACTTCCCGCAAGTCCTCGATACGGCCATTGGTGCACGAGCCGATGAAGGCCTTGTCGATGCGGACATCGCTCATCCGCGTGCCGGGCTGCAGGCCCATGTAGTCGAGCGAACGTTTCCAGGCGCTGCGCCGGTCCTCGTCGGGCGCGTCGTCGGGGTTGGGCACCACACCGGTGATCGGCACCACGTCCTGCGGGCTGGTGCCCCAGGTCAGCTGCGGCGGAATGTCGGCGACCGGGATGACGATCTCCTTGTCGTAGGCCGCGTCCTTGTCGGTCGGCAGCCGGCGCCACAGGCCGAGCGCCACCTGCCAGGCGCCGCCCTTGGGCGCGTAGGGCCTGCCCTCCAGGTAGCGGAACGTCGTCTCGTCGGGCGCGATCAACCCGGCGCGGGCGCCCGCCTCGATCGACATGTTGCAGACCGTCATGCGGCCTTCCATCGACAGGTTGCGGATCGCGCGGCCAGCGTACTCGATCACATGACCGGTGCCGCCAGCGGTGCCGATGGTGCCGATGATGGTCAGGATCAGGTCCTTGGCGGTGACACCGGGCGGCAGATCGCCGTCGATGGTGACCCGCATGTTCTTGGCCGGCTGCTGGATCAGGGTTTGCGTCGCCAGCACGTGCTCGACTTCGGACGTGCCGATGCCGAAGGCCAGCGCCCCGAAGGCGCCGTGTGTGGAAGTATGGCTGTCGCCGCAGACGATGGTCGTGCCCGGCAGGGTCAGGCCCTGCTCCGGCCCGATGATGTGCACGATGCCCTGGCGAATGTCGTCCATGGCGAAATACGGCACGTCGAACTCGCGCACATTGGCTTCCAGGGTCTCGACCTGGATGCGCGACTCCTCGTCGTCGATGCCGGCGGCACGGTTGGACGTCGGCACGTTGTGGTCGGCGACCGCGACCGTCAGGTCCGGCCGGCGCATCCGCCGGCCACTGGCGCGCAGGCCTTCGAACGCCTGCGGGCTGGTGACCTCGTGCACAAGGTGCCGGTCGATGTAGATCAGGCTCGAGCCGTCGTCGCGGCGCTCGATCACGTGCGCATCCCAGATCTTGTCGAACAGGGTGCGCGGCTTGGCTGGCTCGACCGATGCCGGCGCGGGCTTCCTGGCCATCGTCTCAATCCTCCCGTGCGCGGGCCCGATGTTCG
>DATFGV010000086.1:0-3653 GCA_035249115.1 Vineibacter sp. | reverse complement strand
TCGATGGTGGCGGCGCGCACGAAGCGGGTGTAGTGCCCGACATGGGTCAGCACCAGCACCGACACCGGCATGATCAGGTGCCGCACCCGGTCGACCGCGCCGTCGCCGGTGCCGCTGGCCGGCAGCCACCCGAGGATCACGGCGAACAGCATGATCAGCAGCAGCGCCAGCCAGAACGGCGGCACCGAAATGCCGGCGAAGCACAGCAGGTTGACACTGTAGTCGGTGCCCGAGCGCGGCCGGCGCGCCGCCAGCATGCCGACTGGCAGGGCGATGGCGGCCGACACCAGCAGCGACAGCCCCATCAGCAGCAAGGTGTCGGCCAGCCGCGGCAGCAGCACGTCGAGCACGGGCCGGGCGAAGGAGCGGGAGAATCCGAGATCGCCGCCCAGCGCCGACGTCAACCAGCTAAGGTAGCGGGCCCAGAGCGGCCGATCCAGGCCGTAGAGCGCGCGCAGCCGGGCGGCGTCTTCCGGCTTCATGTTGGGATCGCCGGCCACCATAACGTCGAAAGGATCGCCGGGCATCAGGCCGATCAGGCCGAACACCACCGCGCTCATCAGCAGCAGCACGATCAGCATCTCGGCGACCCGGCCGGCCAGATAGCGCGTCATGACGGCACTATAGTCGGCCGTCGGCGGCGATGGGAAATAGCCAGACGCCTAGTACCGCAGCCGATTCTCCAGCCCGGCCTTTACCGCCGGCCAGTCGTGGTCGATGACGCTGAAGTAGACCGAGTCGCGCACGAAACCGTCAGCCAGGATCATGTGACGGCGAAAAATCCCTTCCACCCGGGCGCCCAGGCGGGCGATGGCGTCGCGGCTGCGCTGGTTGCGCGCATCGGTCTTGTACTCGACGCGGTGCCAGCCGAGCGTCTCGAAGACATGCCGCATCAACAGCAGCTTGCATTCCGGATTGACCTCCGACGCCCAGACCGGGCGCGCGTACCACGTCGTGCCGATCTCCAGGCGTTTGTGCGCCGGCTCGATGTTGAGAAAGCGCGTGCTGCCCACCAGGGCATCGCCGCGCAGCGGTCGCACGACGAACGGCAGTTCGCGGCCGGCGTCGCGTTCGCGCAAGGCACGGTCGAACCAGGGGTCGAAATCCGCACCATAGGCCGACGTGGTCACGGTCCAGATCGCCGGGTCTTGCGCCGCCGGACGCAGCGCCTCGCGGTGCGTTTCGGCCAGCGGCAGCAGCTGGACGTAGCGGCCGGTCAGGGTGACAGGTTCGAGCGGCATGGGCGGCGAGTTTGGTGCTCGGTGCTGACCGCGTCGACGCGCGGCGGCCGCACCATAGTCAGCCGGACACGCTGCGGCAGCGAAACATTGTCCCTATTGGGCAGGGCAATTTCAGAGGGCTTACACCCACAGACCTTATTCATGACTCGTCGCTGCAAGCCTTCATGGTGAGCTTTGTCGAACCATGAAGGCGCTCGCACCGACGATCGTGCGGCACTTCATGGTTCGACAAGCTCACCATGAAGCCGCCAACACCAACGTCAGTTGGTCTTGTTCCGTCGTCCCGGCCAAGGCCCGAAGGGCCGCGTGGAGGGACCTTCGCTCACCAACGTCGATTAGAGTTGTCGAAACAAGGTCCCTCGACGGCGCCGCGCTGTGCGCGGCGCCGCTCGGGACGACGGAAGGAGCGCGATGCGACGGCCCGCGCTATTGGGCGTTGCCGGTTTCCCAGCGCCAGTCTTCGACCCACAGGGTCGAGGCGTTGAGGTGGCCGGTGGGGCGAACGCCCTTGAGCGGCTTGGGGAAGATGAAGGCGTCGGTGCGGAAGTACAGCGGCAGCACCGGCAGGTCCTCGCTGTAGAGGCCCTGCATGTCGGCGAACAGCGCCTTGCGCTTGGTCGCGTCGAGCTCGATCTCGGCGGCGTCGAGGATGCGGTCCATCTCCGGGTTCTTGTAGCCGCCGCTGTTCTGGCCGCTCCAGCCGTTGGCTTCGCTGGGGATCTCCTGCGAGTGCAGGGTGGTACGCGGCACGCTCTGCGGCGCCGATATCCAGGCGTACATCGCCAGGCCGCTGTAGTTGCGCTTGCGCACCGTCTCACCGAAGAACACCCGCGGCGGCTCGACCTTCAGCCGCACCTCGACGCCGATCTGCTTCCACTGGCTCTGCAGCACCTGCTGCACCTGCTCGCGCACCCGGTTGCCGGCGGTCGTCGCCAACTCGATCGACAGCTTCTCGCCCTGGGCGTTGTGCCGCACGCCGGCGCGGATGTCTTTGAAGCCGGCGTCGTCGAGCAGCTTGCGCGCCGCCGCCGGATCGTAGGCGTATTGCCGGGCGCCGGGGCTGTACATCGGGTCGAGCGGATTGACGCTGCCGTCCGCCACCGGCTGCTTGCCCTCGAACAGCCGCGTCGAGATCGCCGCGCGGTCGATGCCCAGCAGCAGCGCCTGGCGCACCCGGCGGTCGGCCAGCAGCTTGTTTTCGAGATTGACGTCGATGTGCTCGTAGACCAGGCCGGGCTTGTAGACGACGTCGAAGCGGTCCTTGTGGCGCTTCTCGAAAGCCAGCGCCTGGTCGAGCGACAGGCCCAGCTCGCCGGCGACGTAGTCGATCGAGCCGGACAGCAGGTTGGCCTCCAGCGCCGCCGTGTTCTCGATGATGCGGAAGACGATGCGCTTGAAGGCCGGCGCCTTGCCTGCCCAGGTCGGGTTGCGCTCCAGCTCGATCGAGGCGCCGGGCACGGTCTTGGCGATGCGGTAGGGGCCGAACCACAGCGCGCGATTGGCGGTGTCGGTTTCATAGGCCGACCTGTTGCGGTACTCGGCCGGATTGGCCTCGAAGATCGGCCGCTCGATATGCGCCGGCAACAGCTGGAAACCGCCGACGCTGGCGTACTCGAAGGTCACGCGATCGACATGCAGGGTGAAGGTCCGGTCGTCCTTGATGTCGAGCTTGAGGATGCGGCGATAGGCTTCCGTCGAGGCGACGCCGGATTGCGGGTGCTTGCCGACCTCGATGGTCAGCGCCACGTCCCTGGTCGTGACCGGCGTGCCGTCGCCCCACTTGGCGTCGGGCCGCAAGGTGTAGGTGACGGCGATGCCCTTCTTGCCCGGCGCGTACTCTTCGACCACGGCGCCGCCGTTCTCGATGCTCGGCAGCTCGACGCAGAGCATGCAGACCAGCTTCCAGTCCGGATCGTAGGCCGTGATTGGTCGCGACGTCATGTTGGCGACCAGCGTCTTAGCCGCCATCGAGCCGATGTTGGGATTGAACGACGACGGGTACTGCGTCATGCCGATGACGAGCTCGTCCTTGGCGGCCGCGGGCGCGGCCAAGGCGGCGATCCCGGCGAGCGCCAGGGCGATGAGGCGGCGGCGTGTGGTCAAGCGGGCTCCTGAACGCGCGTGCGCCGATGGTAGCCGCGGACGGTGTATCATCCCAACCATAAACGCTTGGCAACTCAACGCCGCCTCACCCTGAGGAGCGAGCGTCCTTCGACGCGCCCTGCGCCTCATCCTGAGAGTCTGACTCAAAATGAAAGCAGCCAAACTAGAGCCTTACGATCGCATTGCCAGGATGACTTCATGGTGAGCTTGTCGAACCATGAAGTCTCGCACGGCCGTAGTGCGGGCCACTTCATGGTTCGACAGGCTCACCATGAAGCGGCCCTCGGTGATCGCAAGTGGTTGAAATGA
>DATFGV010000085.1:0-10844 GCA_035249115.1 Vineibacter sp. | reverse complement strand
CACGGTCAGGAACACGCCGTCGATGTTGATCGCGGTCTGCCGCCGCCATTCGGCCATCGGCATGTCGGCGATGCTGTAGGCCGACACGCCGATGCCGGCGTTGGCGACGACGGTGTCGAGCCGGCCGTAGCGCTTGTCGATCTCGCCGACAATGGCCGGCCAGCGGGTCTCGTCGGTGACGTCCTGCGGCAGGAACGCCGCCGTGCCGCCGGCAGCCGTGATGCGCCCTACGACGGCGCCGCCGCCTCTCTCGTCGACGTCGGTCACCATCACTTTCGCGCCCTCGCGCGCCAGCGTTTCGGCGCAGGCGGCGCCGATGCCCGATCCGGCGCCCGTGACGAAGGCGACCTTGCCGTCAAGCATTCCCATGTCCCGCTCCTTCCTAACGCGTCGACCTCGCGTCGATGCCGAGTCGCGTCCCTCCCGTAGCACCCAAAGCGCGTTCCCGGTACCGGGTGGGGGGTGCCATGCCATCATCGATGGCATGCACGTCTGGGATCACAGAATGCGCCGGCGCCGCTACTTCAGGACAAGAGCGATGCCGGAGAGGATCAGCGCCAGATTGACGAACCTCTGGAATTGCCTGTCGCTGAGGTTCCGGAACACCTGCAGGCCGAGCCAGGCGCCCGCGGTGGCTGGCAGCGCATAGGCGATGACCTCCTCATTGACGACGCTGCGCCCGACGACCGCGCTCAATGCGCCGAACGTCACGACCTGAAGGACCAGGATGTACGGCTGGTAGACGGAACGCTGCACAGCCTTGTCCCAGCCGCGCATGCCGCACCAGATGGTGACGAACGCACCGGGGAAAGCGGCCACGGGACCGGTTATGCCGCCAAGCGCGCCGACCGCGGCGTCGAGCCAGGCACCGCCCCTCCTGATCACCGGAGGCCGCCTGAGCAGCATGCTGGCACCATAGAGAACGAGCGCCAATCCCATGGCGAAGATGTAGGCCTGGGGCTGCAGGCTCAAAAGCAGCCAGATCCCCAGCGGCACCGTCGCGATGCCGCCCATCAGGAAAGGCGCGCAGAGACGCAGGGAGATCGTGCGCCGCAGGCTTGCGACGCTGTAGAGCTGGATCGCAATCGAGGCCACCATCATGATTCGCACGGCTTCAACCGGGTCGGACACCAGATGGAAGACCATCGAGCCGGCGAGGGCCGAGAATGCGAAGCCGACAGTGCTCGACAGGCTGGCGGCGACGAAGATCGCAATCGACACCGCGACCCAGGCCGGCGCTTGGCGCGGCAGCGTGGCGAGGTCGTCGGGTGACCAGCCGAGCTGCCAGAGAGCAACGCCCGCCGCCGTAACGACCAGCAGGCCCAGCGTTGCGAGGCCGACCTTGCGGCCAAACGCCGACGCGACTCGACAAGGCATGCACAAACCTCGTGGCAAAGCGTCCGCGACTGCAGTTCGCAACACGGATGCCACCGCACGAACACAACTTGGGAGGATATATTCCAATCGATAATCGCGTAGTCGTTAACAAAGATGACGCGGATTGATCATCGAACTGGCGATGCGACTAAGAGTCCTCGCACGTTCGGTGCTGCGTGCGCAGGGTCATGTGGAATCTACCGAGAGCAGGCCACCCCAATGCTCGCCGCACGTTTCCATGAGATCAGTAAAGGGCGTGGTAAGTGCCACTAGAACGTGCTTCAACTATACATCGTGTAACTGATATCTACTTCTATCATAGAACTCTCCTGAAAGTCTGACGCACCCGCACGAGACCGTGCAACTGGATCCCGTGTTGCTGCCGCTGCGCATACCACCGCGAGATCCTAGCTGCTGTCGCCATGCGCAAAGCTTCGGTGGGCGCCTACGCTAGCGGCGCCGATGCCCGATTCGGCGCCCGTGACGACGACGACCTTGCCGTCAATCAGTCCTATGTTTGCCTACCAGGGATCTGGTTCACGGCAATCGGCCGAATGCCGGCGCGTAGTCGATCCGCCCGCCGGTCGCCGGCAGGGTGCCGGCCAGCGGCTTGACCATCAGGTGCGGTCCGGCGTAGGGCGATGCGAAGTCGCGCGCAAGCCCGGCGTCGAACCCGAAGCGGCGGTAGAACGTCGGCTCGCCGACGACGAACACCGCGTCCCAGGCCGCGCTGGCGGCGCGATCCAGGCCGTCGCGGATCAGGCGGCTGCCGATGCCGCGCCGTTGCGCCGGCGGCGCGACCGACACCGGCGCCAGGCCGAGCGCGCGGAACGGCGCCGCCATGCGCGACAGGGCGATGTGGCCGACCAGCGCGTTGCCCTCGATCGCGACCAGGGAGAACAGGCAGTCGCCGTCGCGCCGGAGCTGGTCGACCAGGTCTGCCTCGTCCGCTTGTCCGAACGCCGCCGTCACGACATCGCGGATAGCCGCGCGGTCGTCCGGCGTCTCGTCGCGTATGGTCAGTGCCATGACACGTTGTATACCTGCCGATGCGAACTGCTGTATCGGTTTCGGCCGGCCCATCGTTACCTCGGCACGTAGACAGCCGGTCCTTTATGGCAAATGCTTAGGCATATGCCACCCGAGGAGCAGAGATTGGCAGCTGAGCGACACGTCAAGCTGTTCAAGTACGGGCGAGATCAGGCGGTGCGAATTCGTTGCGAGTTCGAACTCCCCTGGGAAGATGCCATCATGCGCAAAGAAGGTGGCCGATTGATCATCGAGCCAGCCCAACCGAAGTCGCTGCTGGCGCTGTTGGCGACGCTTGCGCCGCTCGACGAGGACTTCGCCCCGATGCCCGATTCGGCTCCCGGGCCCGTCAAGCTTTGATGCGCCACGTGCTCGATACTGACAGCGTGTCCAATCTCGTCTGCCATCCGCAAGCGCGCATCGCCGCAACTGCGCTGTGGAGCGGCGAAAAGGGGATCGCCACGGTTCACGGCTCAGCTTGAAGCGGCGCCGAAGAAACGGCCGGTGCAATGACGACTCGTTGCGGCCAACTCGCTTAGGCACCGCCGAGAAACTCCCGGGTCCAGCGCGTGTAGTCGGCGTCGCGGGTGACGCGCTTCATCAGCTCGGCCGAGGCGATGTTGGGCAGCTTCGCCGGCGGCATGCCGTCGCGCAGCGCCTTGAGCGTGGCGTGGACCGCCTGCACCGCCGCCATGATCGGCTGGTGGCCCTGCAGGCTGATGCGCACCCGCTGCGTCGCAAGATACGTCGGATCGGCGAGATCGCCGCCGGCGCCACCGAGGATGATCGGGATGCGGATCGCCGCCGCCACCGCCTCGAGCTGGGCGCGGCTGCGGGTGCCGACCAGGAACATCGCATCGACGCCGGCCGCCTCGTAGGCGCGGGCGCGGGCGATCGCGTCCTCGACCGAGGTGATGGCCAGCGCGCTGCTGCGGCCGACCACCACCAGCTCGGGGTCCTGCCGCCCGGCCAGCGCCGCCTTCATCTTGCCGACGCCTTCCTCGATCGACACCAGCGCCGGCTTGTCCTCGCCGTAGGTCCGCGGCAACACCGTGTCCTCGATCGTCAACGCCGCAACGCCGGCGGTCTCCAGTTCCTCGACGGTGCGCTTGACGTTGAGGGCGTTGCCGTAGCCGTGGTCGGCGTCGACCAGCAGCGGCAGGTTGCCGGCGCGGTTGATGCGGTAGGCCTGGTCGGCGAACTCCGACAGGGTCAGCACGATCAGGTCGGGCGCACCCAGCACCGCCAGCGACGCCACCGAGCCGGCGAACATGCCGACCTCGAAGCCGAGGTCCTCGGCGATGCGCGCCGAGATCGGGTCGAACACCGAGCCGGGATGCACGCAGCGTGCGCCGGCGAGGACGGCGCGAAAGCGCCGGCGGCGATCGGTCCAGTTCATCTTTGCCGCTTCCTCCCCTGGCTCGGCGTCGCGCGCTTATAGGCCAGCGGCCCCGGCCGATGCACCTGCGCATCGCCAAGCAGCCATGCGGCAAGCGCGGCATGACGACGGCCCGCGATCCTGTCTATCGTTGCGCGCAGACCTACTCTCGCGACGGCCATGGCTAGCGCATATGGCTTCTGTCATCCTGAGCGAAGCGAAGGATCTTTTGGCCCGCAGTCCCGCACGGGCCTAAGAGTGGCGTACATACGCCATTCTTGGACGTCCGTGCGTCTCCACGGCTCAATAGATCCTTCGCTTCGCTCAAGATGACAGAGGCGCACGCAGCAAGGTCATATGCGACAATCCCCGCCTTCGCGGGGAGCGGGCCAACAACGGAGACAAGCCGATGCCGAAGCTCGACCGTGACGGCGTGCGGATCCACTACGAGGTCCACGGCGAGGGGCCGCCGGTGCTGCTGAGCCACGGCTACAGCGCCACCTGCCGCATGTGGGACGGCCAGATCGCGGCGCTGAAAGACCGCTACAAGGTCATCGTCTGGGACATGCGCGGCCACGGCGAATCGGACTACCCGAGCGATCCCAAGGCCTATTCCGAAGCCCTGACCGTCGAGGACATGGCGGCGATCCTGCGCGCCTGCGGTGCGTCCCACGCCGTGATCGCCGGCCTGTCGCTGGGCGGCTACATGTCGCTCGCCTTCCACGCCACGCACCCGGCGACGACGCGGGCGCTGATGCTGTTCGACACCGGGCCGGGCTTCAAGAGCGACACGGCGCGCCAGGCGTGGAACGAGACGGCGCACAGGCGGGCGCAGAACCTCGAGGCGCAGGGCCTGGCGGCGCTGGGCGGCAGCGACGAGGTGCGGCAGAGCAAGCACCGCGACGCCAGCGGCCTGGCCGGCGCGGCGCGCGGCATGCTGGCGCAGGCCAACGACCGGGTGATCCGCTCGCTGGAGAGCGTCGCGGTGCCGGCCCTGGTGCTGGTCGGCGCCGACGACAGGAACTTCCTGGCCGCCACCGACTACATGGCGGCCAAGATCAAGGGATCGAGCAAGGTGGTGATCCCGCAGGCCGGCCACGCCGCCAACCTGCACCAGCCGGCGGCGTTCAACCGCGCCGTCACCGACTTCCTCGCCACCCTGCCGGCGGCGTGATTTGGCCAGCCGATGGCCCATGTCGCCTGCAGCCGACTCAGACCTCACCCTGAGCAGCCGGCCGCAGGCCGGCGTCGCGAAGGGTGGGCTCAAGACAAGCACAGCCGGCAAGGTCCCGCGGTCCATGCTGCCGACGCATCACCCTTCGAGACGGCCGCTGCGCGGCCTCCTCAGGGTGAGGCGTTTGTTTTGACACGCTGGCGTCGTTGGGGGACTCGTGGTCCAGTGCGGGCCGGGAGGAACGGCAGTGGCACCTGACAGCGCACGGGTGGCGGTCGCCGAGATCGACTACGTGGCGCGCGCCGAGGCGCTGGCGCCGCGCATCGCGGCGGCATCGGCGCAGATGGAGCGCGAGCGCCGGCTATTGCCCGACGTGCTCGACGCGTTGCACGAGGCCGGGCTGTTCCGCCTGCTGCTGCCGCGCGCACAGAACGGCGGCGAGATCGACCCACTGACGCACTTTCGGGTGATCGAGACGATCGCCAAGGCCGACGCCAGCACCGCCTGGTGCCTGGGGCAGGGCGGCGGCTGCGCCATGTCGGCCGCCTATCTCGATCCCGCCATCGCCTGGAAGATCTTCGGCAGCGATCCGCGCGCGGTGCTGGCCTGGGGCCCCGACCCCAAGGCGAGGGCGATCGTCGACGGCGACGGCTACCGCGTCACCGGCACCTGGGCCTTCAACAGCGGCGGCCGGCACGCGACGTGGCTGGGCGCGCATTGTCCGATCTACGAGGCCGACGGCACGACGGTGCGACGCCATGCCGACGGCACGCGCGTCGAGCGCACCATGCTGGTGCCGGCGTCCGAAGTACCGTGGACCGATATCTGGAACGTCACCGGCCTGCGCGGCACGGCAAGCGATGCCTATTCGCTCACCGATCATTTCGTGCGGCACGACCATTCGATCACCCGCGACTTCACCAAGGAGTGCCGCGAGAGCGGCCAGCTCTACCGGTTGTCGGCCATGGCGCTGTACGAAACGGCGTTCTCCGGCGTGGCGCTGGGCATCGCGCGCGCGGCGCTGGACTCGTTCATCGAGCTCGCCGCCACCAAGGTGCCGCGCGGCAAGAAGAGCCCGATCCGCGACAACGCCGTGGTGCAGTCCGGCCTGGCGCAGGCCGAAGCCTGCGTGGCTTCAGCGCGCGTCTACCTGCTGAACGCCCTCGCGTCGATCTGGGAGAGCGTGCGGGCGCCGGGCGCCAGCTTCACGCTCGAGCATCGCATGGCCATGCGGCTCGCCTCGACCCACGCCATCCACCAGGCGCGCGACGCGGTCGATTTCGCCTACAACGCCGCCGGCGCGTCGGCGATCTTCGACGGCCATCCGCTGGAGCGCCGCTTCCGCGACATCCACACGGTGACACAGCAGCTGCAGGGCCGCGCGGCGCATTTCGAGACGGTCGGCGCCTGGATCCTCAACGGCGATCCCGACCTGACCTTCGTCTGATTTTCCCGCCGCCAACGCCGTTCATAGCGACGAAGGCGGATTCCACGCCTCAAACCAGCAAGCCTTGACGGTGATCGCTTCATGGTGAGCTTGTCGAACCATGAAGCACCGCACGACCGTCGGTGCGAGAGCCTTCATGGTTCGTCCCTCGACAGGCTCGGGATGAAGAGGTTCACCATGAAGGCTTGCGGCAACAAGTCGCGAGCGAAGTCTGCTGCTATCACATCGCGTCGATGGCGGCGGCCAGGTTGCGGTGGAAGTGCCGGCTGCCGCCTTCGAACAGGCCGAAGGTGAAGGCCTGGTTGGCGCCGCTCGCCAGGCCGCGCTGGACGGCCAGGCCCATGTCGCGGTCCTCGGTGGTGCCCGCGGTGACGAAGTCACGGGCCTTGCCGATCATGGCGTCATCGGGCCGGTCGGACAGGAAGTAGGTGGTGACGCGGGTGCGGTCGACGGCCAGCGGCTCGATGGCCGACATCGTCGTGTGCGTCGGAAAGGTCGCGATCGACACGTTCGGGAACAAGTGGTTGAGCTGGGTCATCACGCTCGTCGCCCGTCGCGCCTCGGCCGGCGCGTCGCGCAGCTTTTCGATCACCCTGTACGGATAGCTGACCCTGGTATTGCGGCCGAAGAACTCGACGACGTTGATGTTGTCGTATTGCCGCGGATAGAACGTCTGCGCGTGCGTCGAGCGGATGTGATAGCCCTCCAGCAGGCCATCGACGAAGATCTTCCAGTTGAACTCGAACACCAGCTCGACGGTCGACAACAGCCGCCACTGCGGCCCGAAATAGTCGGGCATCGCATTCTCGCGCGGGGCCTCGGCACCGTCGCCGTCCTGGGCGACGAACACCAGGCCGTGCTTCTCCACGGTGTGCACCGGCACCAGGCCGTGTTCGGCCTTGTCCAGGTCGGGAAAGCCGTGCTGGTGCGGAATGCCGCGCAGCTGCCCATCCAGCCCGTAGGTCCAGGCGTGGTATCGGCAGGTAAAGGCCTTGGTGCAGCCGCTGCCCTCGGCAAGCTGCGCGCCGCGGTGCCGGCAGGCGTTGCGGAAGGCGCGGACCCTTCCGTCATTGCCGCGGGCGGCGAGGATCGGTGTGCCGGCGGCGGATCGTGCGACGTAGGATCCTGTCTCCGGCAAGGCCGCGGAAGGACAGAAAGGCGTTGGCCAGGCGCGCATGAACTTGAGCTCCGCCTCGAGCCGCGCCAGCGACACATAGTGTTCGACCGGCTGCCGCCATACCGCCCCGCTGAGGTCAGTGGTCTTGCGGTCGATGTGGTCGAGAAGGCGGGCGATGACGGTCGCGTCGTCGGCGAGCGAAGTGGTCATGGCGATGTCCTCTGCTGGCGTCGCAGCGCGCTGCGCTTGCGCGGCTTGTGTTCGGGGCGGGCCTGGCTGTAGTCGCCGAACGGCCCGTCGCGGCGGGCCACCGCCGCTTTCACGCCGGCGGTTGCGGCGATGCGCACGAACTCCAGCCCTTCAGGGGTGTTGCGCATCACGCTGTCGATGATCGGGCCGAGTAGCTGCGTGCTCTGCAGTCCCATGTTGTCGTAGGCCTGGTTGACGATCAGCTTCATCGCCGCCAGCTGGGTCGTGGGTATCCGGGCGAGCTTCTCGGCCAATGCCGTCACCCGCGCGTCGAGTTCTTCCAGCGGGTAGGAAAAGTTGATCAGTTCCATCGCTGCCGCCTGCTTGCCGCTGACCCAGTCGCCGGTCAGGGCATAGTACTTGGCCTTGGCGAGACCCAGGCGATAGATCCACATGCCGCTCAGGTGGCAGCCCCACACGCGCGCATAGGGCGTTCCGAAGCGGGCATCGTGCGACGCGACGACGAGGTCGGCGCACAGGGCCATTTCCGAGCCCGCGCCCAGGCACCAGCCGTGCACCTTGGCGATGGTCGGCTTCAGGCCGCGCCACATGCCCATGTAGATCGGAATGCGGCCGACATAGGCGTTGGCCGAGGCGTAGACATCCATGCCGGGATCATAGCCTTCTTCCCGGAAGACCTGGTGGTGCTCCAGGCCGTTCGAGAAGTCAAAGCCGGCGCAAAAGCTGTCGCCGGCACCCTCCAGGATGATCACCTTGACGGCGCGGTCGGTGTTGGCGCGACGCAGGCAGGCCCCGATCTCCTCCGCCATCTCCTGGCGGATGGTGTTGAACCTCTCCGGCCGATTGAGGGTGATCGTCGCAATCGCACCTGACCGGCGATACTTGACCGGCGGCTCGGCCGTGGCGCCTGCCGATCCGGTCATCGGGCGCGTCCCTGCCGGCCAAGGCGGTTGCGCTTGCGCGGCTGATCTTCCGCACGGCCCTGGCTGTAGTCGCCAAACGGACCGTCGCGCGCCGCGACCGCCTGTTTCACGCCTTCCGTCGCGGCCTTGCGGACGAAGGCGCGTCCTTCCGGCGTATTGCGCATGATGCCATCGAGGATCGGTCCGAGTGTCTGGGTGCTTTGCAGCCCCATGTTGTCGTAGGCCTGGTTGACGATCAGCTTCATGGCGGCGAGCTGGGTCATGGGGATGCGCGCCAGCTTCTCCGCGAGTTCGGTCGCGCGTGTGTCGAGCTCCTCCAGCGGATAGGAGAAGTTGATCAGGTCGATCTCGGCCGCTTCCTTGCCACTGATCCACTCGCCGGTGAGGGCGTAGTACTTGGCCTTGGCAAGTCCCAGCCGGTAGACCCACATGCCGGTGAGATGGCAACCCCACAGCCGCGAATAGGGCGTGCCGAACCGGGCGTCGTGCGAGGCGACCACGAGGTCGGCGCACAGGGCCATTTCCGAGCCGACTCCCAGGCACCAGCCGTGCACCTTGGCGATCGTCGGCTTCAAGCCGCGCCACAGCCCCATGTAGACCGGGATGCCGCCGGTCAGCGAATTGGCCGAGGCGAAGAAGTCGAGGCCGGGATCGTAGCCCTCCTCCTTGAAGTGACTGGCGTGCTCAAGCCCGCCGGAAAAGTCGAAGCCGGCGCAGAAGCTGTCGCCGGCACCCTGCAGGACGATGACCTTGATCTCCCTGTCGCGATTGGCAGACCGCAGCGCCTCGTCGAGCGCCAACGTCATGTCGGCGCGGATCGTGTTGTGCTTCTCGGGCCGGTTCAGCGTGATCGTGGCGATCGGGCCCGCCTTATCGAACGCCAGGTTCTCGCTCGGCATCATCAGCCCCCTGGAGAGCAAGACTTGGTCGCAGGCGCCGGCGAGGCAAGCGAAAGCAGCCCCGTTACGGATGAATGCCATTAAATCGAAAAGGACAAACGGCCGCCGGCCGGTCTAGGCTCGACACCCATGAGACGCAGCGCTACAAGGACGCGGACGGCGAGCCGGAATGCCAGCCGCACGAGGGCGGCGTCGCCCCGGATCGCCGCCGCGACGCTCAAGGGACCGCAGCTTCTGTCGCTGCAGGCATTCGACGTCGCGGTCCGGCTGGGCAGCTTCAAGGCGACCGCCCATGCCTTGAACCTGACGCCCTCCGCCGTCAGTCACCGGATCAAGAACCTTGAGCAAAGTCTCGGGGTCGCGCTGTTCGTTCGCGGCCATCGCGCTGTCCGTCCGACCGTATCGGGAAAAGCGCTGGCGGCGGCGACCGGCCGGGCCTTCGCCGAACTGGCACGCGTCGGCGCGCCGGACGAGCGCAAGCCCGGGCGGCAGCGGCTCAGGCTCAAGGTGTTTCCGCTGTTCGCCTCGGCCTGGCTGATTCCGCGCCTGGGCAACTTCGTCGCCATGCATCCGGATATTGATCTGTCGATCGAGACGTCCAGTCGCGTCGTCGACTTCGACGTCGAGGCGTACGATGCCGGCATCAGCGTCGCCGACAGCGTCGCCGAGGGGCTGGATGGACTGCATCTGGCCGACCTCAGGTCGACGCCGATCGCCACGCCCGACCTGGTGCGTCGGCTCAGGCTGCGCCAGCCCCGCGACCTCGGGCGCGCCGTGCTGATCGAGGTCGCGACGTTTCCCGCCGCGTGGTCGCAATGGCTGGAGCGGGCAGGGGTGCCCGACCTGAAGCCGGTCCACACCATCACGGTCGACAGTTTCGTCGCCGCCGTTCAGGCCGCCGAACAGGGTGCGGGCATCGCGCTGGGCATGAACCCGTTCATCGCCGGGCGCGAGCGCTCGGGCGCGATCTGCCGGCCGTTCCCGGTCGAGTCGCCGGGGGGCAGTTATTGGCTGATCCACCCGCCCGGCGCCCGGCGCAATCGCGCGCTGCGATCCTTCAAGACATGGCTCGCCGCCGAGCTGCCCTCATTGCGGGCCGGCGGCTAGAGCGCATTTCGTTCAAGAGAAGTCAGATTGTCATCCCGAGCGTAGCGAGGGATCTAGGCGTCGCCCCTGGATCGCCCTCAGTTCACAAACGAAGTGCAACACCGGACTAGGGGCGCTTTGCTCGCTGTTCAGCCAAAAGGAGGCCTACATGCTCAAAGTGGGCTTTGTCTTAATGACCACTTC
>DATFGV010000084.1:0-6606 GCA_035249115.1 Vineibacter sp. | reverse complement strand
AGCCAGCCGGCCAGACGCGGCTCTCGGCGCAAAGCCAGCGCCAGGTTGGTCTGCGGGCCGACGACGGCGATCACCAGCTCGCCCTTGTGGCGTTCGGCCTGTTCGATGATGACGTCGACTGCGTGTGACGCGACGACGTCCCGCGTCGGCGCCGGCAGGTTGGCGCCGTCAAGGCCGCTCTTGCCATGGATGTGCGGCGCGTAGGTTGCGTTCCCGACCAGCGGCGCAGCGCAACCGCGCGCCACCGGCAGGTCGAGGTTGGCCAGTTCCAGCAGTGCCAGCGCATTGCGGGTTGTGTTCTCCAATGACGCATTGCCGTGCACGGTCGTGACGGCAACCACGTCCAGGTGCCGTGCGGCGAACAGCAGCGCCACGGCGTCGTCGTGGCCGGGATCACAATCGATCAGGATCTTGGTCATAGACGGAAGGTCCTCATCGTCGGTCGAGCACGTCTGTCATTGCGAGCGTAGCGAGAATTCTTTCGCGGTGCCGCCCCAAGATCCCTCGCTTCACTCGGGATGACAATCGGCGCGTTATTGCCGCCCGACCGCCTGAATGCGGCGCTCTTCGACGCCGGCAGCGCGGGCCGCGCCGACGATGCTGGCCCAGGTGTCGTCGGGCAGGGGGATGCCCTCGGCGGCGCGCCGGGCGCGCATCATGATCTCCGGCTCGCCAGGCACGAGCACGTCCTGGCCAGGTATCGACGGGCGCGACGCTTTGACGGAGTCGGAGTAGCGCGCCACTTCGGGTCCGAAGACGCCCGACGGATCGATCACTTTGGGATCGACGTAGAACGACAGCATGCCGTTGCTGAACGGTCGGCCTTCCTGTGTGGCGCCGTTGCCGGTCAGCGCGCCGCCCAGCAGCTCGCACATGAAGGCCAGTCCTGAGCCCTTGTGCTCGCCGAAGGCACGGATCGCGCCCTTGCCCTGACGATAGCTGCGCGGTCCATCCGGCGTGTAGTCACCATAGAGCAAATGCGGATCGCCGCCTTTCGTGCCATCGGGTCCGATGAGCGCATCGTCCGGGATCTTCTTGCCGCCCTGGCTGGCGACCAGCACCTTGCCTTCGGCGACGATGGAGGTGGCGAAGTCGAGGACTAGCGGTGGCAGTCCGGAGCGTGGAATCCCGATGCAGTAAGGCGCGGTCGAGAAGCGCCGGTCGACGCCGCCATAGGGCGCCACCAGCACGCTGCCGCGAGCGTTGACGAAATGCACCGACACCAAACCCTCGGCGGCCGCCATCTCGGCGAAGTCGCCGGTGCGGCCGGTATGGCCGGCGTTGCGCAGCCCGACCGCCGACAATCCCATGCGCTTGCACTTGTCGATGCCGATGCGCACGGCCTGCGGTCCGACGGTCTGGCCGAAGCCGTACTTGCCATCGACCACCGCCAGCACCGGCGTGTCGACCACGACCTCGGCGGTAACGTCGGGCGTGATGATCTTGTCGCGCAGTTGCTGAACGTAGCGCGGCACACGGATGACGCCGTGGCTGTCGTGGCCGGTGAGGTTGGCTTCGACCAGGTAGCGGCCGATGCGGGTGCCCTCGTCGGCCGAACATCCGGCCGCATGGAAGATGTCGCGGACGAAGTCCGCCAGAGCCGGCGCGGCGATGGTGACGGTCATGGGCTGAGCCTCAACTGTAGCCTTCCACACGCCAAGCGCGGGGAAGGTGGCCGCTGGGGGCGCGCGACTCCAGTCGCGCGATTTCTTCCCTGCAGCAAATGACGCGTCACTGGAGTGACGCGCCCCCAGCTACTTCTTGCCGGCGCCGGAGTGCGGCATCTGCAGGGCCGCCACATAGCCGCGGTTCCAGGTCGGGCTGATCAGCACCTCGTTGATGCAGACATGCGGTGGCAGGCAGGCAATGTAGCGGATCAGGTCGCCGCAATCCTCGGACTGCACCATCTTGGCGCGGTCTTCCTTGCTGACCGGCACCGGCCGCTTGTCGAGGATCGGCGTGGCGACCTCGCCGGGACAGACCACGCAGGAGCGGATGCCGTTGACGCATTCTTCCATGTTGAGCACGTGGCTCATCGCGACGACGCCGTGCTTGGCGGCGCTGTAGGCGGCGCCGCTCAGCGAGCTGGGGAACCGCCCCGCGAACGACGAGGTGTGGATCAGCACGCCGTCCTTCCGCTTGCGCATCATCGGCAGCACGGCCGTCACGCAGTAGAATGCGCTCGACAGGTTGCCGTGCACGACTGTGTCGACGCCCGTCGCGTCAAGCTGGCGCCAGTTGCGCTCGGTGACGTTCAGCCCGGCGTTGTTGACCAGGATGTCGAGACGTCCGAAACGCTTGCCGATGTCGGTGGCGATGCGGTTGACCGATGACGCCTTCATCAGGTCGCCGGCCTTCACGACGACCTTGCCGCCGGCCTGTTTGATGCTCGCCGCCGTCTGCTCCAGCGGCGGCTTGCGCCGCCCGGTCAGCACGACAGTGGCACCTTCTTTTGCCAGCGCGATGGCGGCCGCTTGGCCGATGCCGCTGCCGGCGCCCGTCACCCAGGCGACTTTGCCCTGCAAGGCTCCCATGGTTCCCCTCATTTGGCTGACGTTGACAAGATAACGGCGCCCCGCGCCGTTGCGCCGGGGCGCCGCGATAGATTGGCTGGCGCCTAGATCACTTTGGCGGTGGAATCGTCGATCAGGTGCATGTTGTTGAGGTCGGCCAGCAGCTTCATGCGGGCGCCCTCCTTGGCGCCGGCGGTGGGGCTGACACGACCGCAGATCTCGGTGCCGTCGATCGTGAAGTAGACCAGGTCCTCCATGCCCATCGGCTCGGTGACGTCCAGGGCCACTTCGAAGACGTGCTGGTTGGGCTCGACGTGGCGCGGCTCCTCGGTGATGTGCTCGGGCCGCAGGCCGAACAGCAGGCTGCTCTTGCCCGCATATGGCTTGTAGCGCGCCGTGCGGTCGGCCGGCACGGCGAAGGCCAGGGTATCCGACAGCCGCACGCGCAACGCGCCGGCCGCCTCCTCCAGCCGGCAGGGAAGGAGGTTCATGGCTGGCGAGCCGATGAAGCCGGCGACGAACTTGGTCTGCGGCGAATGGTAGAGGTCGTGCGGCGCGCCGACCTGCTCGATGATGCCGCCGTTCATCACCACCACGCGGTCGGCGAGCGTCATGGCCTCGATCTGGTCATGGGTGACGTAGACCGTCGTGGTGCGCACCTTCTGATGCACCTTCTTGATCTCGGTGCGCATCTGCACCCGCAACTTGGCGTCGAGGTTGCTGAGCGGTTCGTCAAACAGGAAGACCTTGGGGTCGCGCACGATGGCGCGGCCCATGGCGACCCGCTGGCGCTGGCCGCCCGACAGCTGCTTCGGCTTGCGTTCCAGCAGTTCGGTGATGTCGAGGATGCGGGCGGCGTCGTCGACTCGACGGCGGATCTCGGCCTTGTCGACGCGCTTCAGGCGCAGGCCGAACGACATGTTCTCGAACACGCTCATGTGCGGGTAGAGCGCGTAGTTCTGGAACACCATGGCGATGTCGCGGTCCTTCGGCGGCACGTCGTTGACGACGTCGCCGCCGATCGCGATCTCGCCGTCGGTGATCTCCTCCAGGCCGGCGATCATCCGCAGGGTCGTGCTCTTGCCGCAGCCCGACGGGCCGACCAGCACGATGAATTCCTTGTCGGCGATCTCCAGGTCGATGCCGCGGACGGCCGGCGTCTGGTCGTAGAGCTTCACGACCTTGCGCAGTGTCACTTGTGCCATGTCTCTCGTGAAACTCCCTGTTACGCGCGATGCGACGGCGGCCGCGATCAGCCCTTGGTGGCGCCGGCGGTCAGGCCGGCGATGTAGTAGTCCATCAGGAAGGCATAGATGATCAGCGGCGGCGCCGCGCCGAGCAGCGCGCCGGTCATGATCTGGCCCCAGTTGAAGACATCGCCCTTGATCAGGGTCGTGACGATGCCGACCGGCAGCACCAGCTGGTCGGTCGACGTCGTGAAGGCGAGCGGGTAGAGGAACTGCGCCCAGGAGACGGTGAAGGTGAAGATCGTCGCGGCGATGATCCCCGGCAGCGCGACCGGGATGAAGATCTTGGTCAACGTCTGCATCCAGGTGGCACCGTCGATCAGGGCCGCCTCGTCAAGTTCCTTGGGAATGCTGGCGAAGTAGCCGATCATGATCCAGGTGGCGAACGGCACCGTCAGGGTCGGATACAGGATGATCATCGTCCACCAGTGGTTCATCAGCTCGATATCGAAGATATCGCGAACGAAGGCGAACGACTTGAACAGCGGGATGAACAGCAGTGTCTCGGGGATCAGGTAGGTGAGGAAGACGCCGGTGGCTAGCGTCGCCGAGCCCCAGAAGCGCATGCGCGCCAGCGCGAACGCCGCCAGTACGCTGATGATCATGGTGATTGTGACAACGCAGACCGAGACGACGGCCGAGTTGCGGAAAAACACCAGGTACTGGTTCTGGGTCAGCAGCTCGATGTAGTTGTCCAGGGTCGGGTTGTAGACCCACCAAGGGTTGGTCGCCGCCGAGATCTCCGCGCTGGTCTTCAGCGAGGTGATGAACATGTAGATCGGCGGCGTCAGGAAGAAGATCGCGAACAGGATCAGGAAGAAATATGACCAGCGCAGCGCCGATCGGCGGCTCTTGCTGATGCTGCCATAGCGGACGGCCCGGGTCGGGCCGCCGGCGGTCATCGTGGCGTCGGCCATCAGACTTCGCTCCCCCGCTTGGTGATGTCGCGCAGGATGAACCAGGCGGCGATCGCCAGGATCGGCACCATGAACAGCGACACGCTGGCGCCGAGCGGGATGTCGCCGCCCTCGATGCCGACACGGAACGCCCAGGTCGCGAACACATGCGTGTGGTCGAGCGGACCGCCGGCCGTCAGCACGCGCACGATGTCGAAATTGGCGAACGTGACGATCAGCGAGAACAGCGCCGTGATGGCGATGATGTTGCGCATCATCGGCAGGGTCACAAACCAGATGCGCTGCCACCAGGTGGCGCCGTCGATGGCGGCCGCCTCGTAGAGCTGCTCGGGAACCGATTTCAGCGCCGCCAGGTACATGATCATGAAGAAAGGCGCGCCGATCCAGATGTTGACGAGGATCACCGAGAAGCGCGCCCAATCGGCGTTGCCGGTCCACGGAATGGGCCCGATTCCGAAATGCGCCAGGAGCCAGTTGAAGGCGCTGTAGGACGGGTCGAACAGCCACAACCAGGCCAGGGTGCTCATGGCCGGCGGAATGACCCACGGCACGAGCAGCATGCCGCGCCACTTGCGCTGGCCCTCGCTCGGGATGTTGTGCACGAAATGCGCCACCACGAAGCCGATCAGGGCTTTGAACAGCACGGCGGTGACGGCGAAGATGACCGACTGCTTGACCACCAGCCAGAAGGTTTCCCGGCCGAACAGGAACGTGAAGTTGCCGAGAGCGACGAATCGTTCCATCGACTTGTTCAAGGTTGCGAGGTGCAGGGCATAGATAGCCGGGTAGACCACCAGCACGCCGATCACGGTGATCAGCGGCAGCGCCATCAGGAAGGCGATCGTCGACTTGCGCTGCATGAGGCGATGCAGCCCCGTGCGTCCGGCGGAACCGTTGAACGTGCCGGCGCGTGTTGCCGTGATGTCGGCCATGGCTGCTCCTCGTACTCACTGTGCCGGAGACGGCCACCGCGGTGGTCCGCTCCGGCCGTTCGCGTCCTAGGTCCGCATAAAGCCTTCGAGCTCGCTGGACGCCCAGGCGATGGTCTTCTCGACGTCCTCGCCCTGCGCGTGGCGCGCCACCATCTTGGTCATGATTCCCTGGGTATAGATTTGCACCGCGATCTTCGGCGGTGCCGGCGCCGCGGCCATCGACAGGACCTGATGGTCGTGCGGGTTGGGGTAGTGGTAGAGCGTGCCCTTGGGCGGCCCTTCCTCGGCCCAGGTCTTGAACGTGGTCAGGCTGGCGAAGGACGGCAGGTCGTAGCCGCCGCTCGCCGCCACCATCTTTTCGGCTGCGGCCGGCGTCGACAGGTGCAACAGCAGACTCTTGGCCGCCGACTTGTTGCGGCCGAAGTTCCAAATGCCCCAGAAGTACGGAACGAACGGCGCGAAGCGGCCCTTGGGGCCGCTCGGCATGCCGTGCGTCCAGAGCTGCTCGGCGATCTGCGGCGCGTCGCGCTTTGCTACCGCCCAGGCGCTGGGCGGGTTCATGATCGTGGCGCCTTTGCCCGAAACCAGCCACTTGTTGTTCGAGGCGTCGTCCCAAGCGGCGATGTCCGGTGGCATGACCGCCGCCAGCCGCTTGTAGTAGTCGAGCGCCTGACGGACCGGGTCTGATTTGACCGTGATGTTGCCCTTGGCGTCGACCAGCACGGCGCCAAACGACGAGAAGATCGCGCCGGCGCTGTCAACCGAATCGGCCGTGACGCCGACGCCGATGCCGAACGGAAAGCCGGCCCTATGACAGTCCTGCGCCGCCTTCAGGTAGGCGTCCATGGTCCAGCCGTCGGCCTTGGGCGGCGCACCCGCCGGGTAGATGGCCTGGATGTCGACGCCGGCGTGCTGCTTCAGCAGGTCAATGCGTGAGCAGGGGCCTTTAATCTGGCTGCCGACCGTTGCCGGCACGGCGATCCACTTGCCCTCGGAC
>DATFGV010000083.1:0-2001 GCA_035249115.1 Vineibacter sp. | reverse complement strand
CGTGCCGGCGCCGGCACGGGTGCCCCCCGCGGCAACGGCGGTGCGCACGGCGGCGGCAAGGCCTTCGCGCCGCGCGACGCACAGCGCCGCGCCTTCAAGCCGACCCGCTGAAGCGTCGATCTCCCTGCAAAGCCCGCCTCCCCCGAGGCGGGCTTTTTTACGTCCGCGAAGCCCCGATCCCACGATGTGGAGCCCGCGCGCGAGGGGCTTTGGCCCACCCGCGGGAGCGACCTGCCGAGCCGGGCGACAATGGCGCACGGGACGGCCTCGCGCCCGCTCCCGTCCGAATCCGGCATCAACATCCCCTGAAAGAACCCAAGGACCGACATGAGCACATCGAGCTACGTTGACACCCGCCTGCTGATCAATGGCGAATGGTGCGACGCCGCGAGCGGCAAGACCCTGGACGTCATCAACCCGGCCACTGGCAAGCCCATCGGCAAGGTCGCGCACGCCGGCATCGCCGACCTGGACCGTGCACTCGAAGCCGCGCAGCGCGGCTTCCTGGCCTGGCGCAAGATCCCCGCCAACGAGCGCGCCGCCACCATGCGCAAGGCTGCCGGCCTGCTGCGCGAGCGCGCACCCGAAATCGCCCGCCTGCTGACGCTGGAGCAGGGAAAGCCCTTCGTCGAGGCGCGCGGCGAGGTGCTGGCCGGCGCCGACATCATCGAGTGGTTCGCCGACGAAGGCCGCCGCGTCTACGGCCGCATCGTGCCCTCGCGCAACCTGGCGGCGCAGCAGCTGGTGATCAAGGAGCCGGTCGGCCCCGTGGCCGCGTTTACGCCCTGGAACTTCCCGATCAACCAGGTCGTGCGCAAACTGGGCGCCGCGCTGGCCACCGGCTGCTCCTTCCTGGCCAAGGCGCCGGAAGAGACCCCGGCTTCGCCCGCGGCGCTGCTGCAGGCCTTCGTCGACGCCGGCGTGCCGCCCGGCACGGTGGGCCTGGTGTTCGGCAACCCGGCCGAGATCTCGAGCTACCTGATCGCGCACCCCATCATCCGCAAGGTCACCTTCACCGGCTCGACGCCCGTGGGCAAGCAGCTTGCCGCCCTGGCCGGCCAGCACATGAAGCGCGCCACCATGGAGCTGGGCGGCCACGCACCGGTGATCGTCGCCGACGATGCCGACGTCGCCCTGGCGGTCAAGGCCGCAGGCGGCGCCAAGTTCCGCAATGCGGGGCAGGTGTGCATCTCGCCCACGCGCTTCCTCGTGCACAACAGCATCAAGGCCGAATTCGCGCAGGCGCTGGTCAAGCATGCCGAAGGCCTCAAGCTCGGCGACGGCCTGACCGAGGGCACGACCCTCGGGCCGCTGGCCAATGCGCGCCGCCTCACGGCCATGGCCCAGGTGCTCGACGATGCGCGCAGCAAGGGCGCGACCGTGGCGACCGGCGGCGAGCGCGTGGGCTCGTCGGGCAACTTCTTCGCGCCCACCGTGCTGACGGACGTGCCGCTGGACGCCGACGTGTTCAACAACGAGCCCTTCGGCCCGGTGGCTGCCATCCGCGGTTTCGACACGCTGGAAGAGGCCATCGCCGAGGCCAACCGCCTGCCCTTCGGCCTGGCGGGCTATGCCTTCACGCGCTCGATCAAGAACGCGCACCTGCTGTCGCAACAGGTGGAGGTCGGCATGCTGTGGATCAACCAGCCGGCCGCGCCTTCGCCGGAAATGCCCTTCGGCGGCATCAAGGACTCGGGCTACGGCTCCGAGGGCGGGCCGGAGGCGATGGAGGCCTACCTCAACACCAAGTCGGTGTCGATCATGGCGGTCTGAGTCCGGCTGCAGCCGGATGAATGGCGCGGGCGCATCGCCCGCGCTTTTTATTTGCCTGCGCGCCTACGAAAGCCCGCCCTGGCACACGTACTTGATGTGCTGGTAGTCGTCGAGCCCGTGCACCGAGCCCTCACGGCCGTAGCCGGACTCCTTCACGCCGCCGAAGGGCGCGGCCTCGGCCGCCAGCGCGCCTTCGTTGACGCCGACGATGCCTGACTCCAGCGCCTC
>DATFGV010000082.1:0-6444 GCA_035249115.1 Vineibacter sp. | reverse complement strand
GAGGCGCTGGCCGCGCGCATCGCGCATCGCGACGACATCCCGGCGCCGTCCGCCGGCAGGGGCAGACGGGTGACCTTGCCGATCCTGACCGGGTTGAAGGTGGCGCTGTACCGCGCCGCCCGCGAGGATGGCGTGCGCAAGGCCGAACTTGCTCGGCTGCTGCGTGTGCACGCACCGCAGGTGGACCGGTTGTTCGACCTGCGCCAGGCCTCGCAGCTCGGCCAGATCGAGGACGCGTTCCGCGCGCTGGGCCGGCAGGTCGAGTTCGACGTGCATAAGACAGCCTGATCAACGGCGACGTCGCCGCGGACACCCTTCGCAATTGAAGTGATCCCGCCGATGGGGTCCACTTCTCAGCGCGCCGAAGTGACTGGCCGCGCAGGCAGGGCTCACCTCAAACCCGAGGAACAGACATGGCGACTCGCCTTTCGATCGTGAACGGCCCGAACCTCAACCTGCTGGGCGTGCGCGAGCCGCACATCTACGGCTCGACCACCCTGGCGGCGATCGAGAAGAGCTGCCGCGACTTCGCGCGGTTCCTCGGCGTCGAGCTCGACTTTAGCCAGTCGAACCACGAAGGCGTGCTGGTCGACACCATCCAGGCGGCGCGCACGACGTCGCAGGCGTTGATCTTCAACCCGGCCGGCTATTCCTTCACCTCGGTGGCGCTGTTCGACGTGCTCAAGACCTTCGAGGGTCCGATCATCGAGGTGCACATCTCCAACATCCACGCCCGCGACGAGCTGCACCGCCATTCCAAGCTCTCGGCGGCCGCCACGTCGGTGATCTGCGGCCTGGGGCCATACGGCTACATCGTGGCGATGCAAGCGGCGGTGCGGACCGTCGGCAAACTGCCCGACTCGCTGCCGGCGCCGATCGTCCAGGGGCCCGTGTAACGCTGGGGGCGCGCCACTCCGTGGCGCGTCTTCAGCGTGGGACCGCACATGACGCGCCACGGAGTGGCGCGCCCCCAGCGCGCGCACCGCCACCGCGTTAGCCGTCTCTGGCCGTGACGCCGATCGTGTCTGTGACGAACGCTGCGGGACGATCGGCGAGCCGGTCAGCTACACTTGCCGCCGCACCGGAGAGAGCACCGTGATCATCGATTGCCACGCCCACATCTTCACGCACTGGATCGGCGCCTGTGGCCATCCGACGCGCGACATCCACAAACGCTACTTGCAACGTGTCGTCAGCCGGACCGCCGCCTCGACCTTCCGCCTGCGCGATGGCGCGCGCGCCGACACCAGGGCGCTGTTCCGGGCCGGCGACGAAGGCTGGAGCGGCCTCGCCGACGTCGATTTCCGCGTCGGCCGCTTCGGGCAGCTCGAGTTCACGCATGACGGCGAGGACTACGGCATCCAGTACATGCCGGTCGGCATGCAGGAACTGACGGCGCCGCCGGAACTGATGCTGGCGCAGATGGCCTATGCCGGCGTCGATCACTGCCTGCTGCAAGCGGGCGGCGGCTACGGCGCGATGAGCGAGATGAACGCCTTCGCCCAGCTTCAGTATCCCGGACGCATGACCGGTCTGATGCATGTCGACGAGGCGATGGCGGGGCAACCCGCTGCGCTCGCCGCGATCGACCACGCCGTCGACGTGCTGAAGCTGCGCGGACTCTACTTCAACGTCGATTCGCTCAGCCGCCATGGCTTCCCCTGGCCGCTTGATGCGCCGCAGATGGAGCCGTTCTGGGACAGGATCGCGCGGCGGGGGGGCGCGCTGTGCCTCGAGGTCAGCGCCGGGCCGAGCTACGACAGGGCGGGCTACCTGGCGCATTTCGCGGCCTTCGGGCGGGTGCTCGATCGATACAAGGGGCTGCGCGTGCACCTGGCGATGAGTCCGCCCGTGGCCTACTTCGCCCGCAATGGGCGGTACGAATTCCCCGACGAGCTGCTGCGCGTTTACCGCCACGAGACGCTGGTGCTGGAGGTGACGTTTCCCATCACCTATGGCGGCACCTGGGACTATCCCTATCCGGAGGCGCAGGCGCTGATCGCCGACATGCGCGACCAGCTTGGCGCCGACCGGCTGGTCTGGGGCTCCGACATGCCGAACGTCGAGCGGTTCTGCACCTACCGGCAGTCGCTCGACTATATCCGCCGGTACTGCCCGTTCCTGACCGCCCACGAGAAGGACCTGATCCTGGGCGACACCTGCGCCACCTTCTACGGCATCGGCAGGGCGGATGCCTGACCGAGGGACGCCGTGCTGCAGATCGGCTCCTGGAGCCGTTGCAGGCTCAGTCGGGCGGACAACAGCCGTCACCCCGCCGCACGCCGACGTGTAGCAAATTATTCTGAAAAAGGATTGATCGCTCGCTCATTTCTGGTATAACAGGGGTGAATTGTTAGGGCGGCGAGCATGAAGAAGACGATCACATTCTCAAAGTTCGATGCCGAGCTGAATACCGATCCCTGCGATCCGTACAACAACGCCGAACTGACGCTGACGCTGCGCATGGGGTTCCGCCAGATCAACCCCGCCGCCGGCGCGAACGCCGGAACACATCATGACTACGGCGACGCAACCGAGCCGACCCGCAGGATCGTGAAATGGTCGCCCGCCGCCTGGTCGGCGTGGAAAGCGAACTTCGTCGCCACCGCCCAAGCGTTCTGGACGGGCAAGTTCTGGCTGATCAATGATTCCGCCAGCTTCCCGTACAAGAAAGGAACGGCCACCTACTTTCCTAATGTGTGGTGCCGGTTCAAGCTCGAGGCGCAGGAAGCGACGGTAGCCAACAACCATCACACGATCGACGTCGTGCGCTTGGCCGCGAGCGAGAACTGGTTCGGGTCGAATGCCACGCTCTTCGACAGCAGGGACACCAACAGCGTCCGGAAGGCCACGACCAGCACCGGCAGGAAGGTGATGCAGCGCGCCCACGTGCACGAAGTCGGTCACTTGCTCGGCCTCGATCACGTCGACGTCGGCAAGGCCCATTGTCCGGCGTCGGGTGATACGAACGCGACCGCGTGCTATGGCGTTGCCGATGCCGACTTGGCGTCGGTGATGGGCTCGGGGATGGAGTTGTGGGCCGAGCATGCTTATCCCTGGCGCGAAGCGCTGCGCACCTTCGCGCTGGCAGAGTTGCTTTTGGCCATTTCGAACCCCCTGGCGCACTTCCTCGGCGCCAGCCCCCTGGCCGCGCCCATCACGTCGCTCACATCGGTGTGGCCGGCGAAGCTGAAGCGGCACTACCCGAGGACGGAGGCGGAACTGAAGGCTGGAACCATGATCACCGCCCGCCCGTCGCGGCCGATCTGAAGGGAGGGCGCGTGAAACTCCCCCGGCATGCGGTCGTTGTCGCTCTTGTCGCGGTTCTGGCTGCGGGGGCCGGGTTGGCGGGGTCGCACCTGCTGATGCCGCGCGAAGCGGTTGCCCAACAATCGAGGACGTGTGCCATGGACCCGGTTCAACAGTCGATCTGCATCTACCAGGCCATACTGGCTGACGTGGCCAAGACGTACACCGCGCGCGGCGGCGGCGGGATCAGCTCCATCGTGCAGACGTCGACCACGACCTTCACCGTGCAGCTCGCGCAGGAAGGCCGCAAGGATCTGCTGCACTACACCGTCAAGGTCGGCGCAGACGGCAAGGTCGAGATCGTCAGCAAGACGGAAGGCACGCGATCCTACTAGCGAGCCGTGGTCGGCGCCGGCGCGAGATCGTGGCCTGCGCCTGCAATTGACGATGAGCCCGCCGGTCGCCGGGTTCGCGGGCAATGGTTGGTACGAGTGCCCGACCAGTTGCTGCGCATCCACCGCCACGAGACGCTGGAAACCCGAGCCAGGGTGGCTCTTGCTCCGCCGTCTACTTCATCGGCCCGGCAGGGGCGTGTCCGAGGAGCGCCGCACGGCGCGGCCACGGTCGGGCTTGGCGGGACGCTTCATGATGCACTCTGGACCAGGCGACCGGAGCGATGCTGCCAGCGACCCTCGCCCCGGCTCAGCGGCAACGGCCTGAGGGGGGCGCCATCGCGCCTGCCGCACGTGGGCGGTAAATGACCCCCCGTCGTTCGCCAAAAATCCCGATTCCATCGGCATCGGATCGCCGGCGTAGCTTTCCGCGGCCGGCCTGGACGGCGACTTGCGGCGCCGGGCTGGCAGGGCGGCCGTCATTTACCGCCTACGGGCGGTAAATGACCCCCGCCGCAATCGGAAAAGGCCCGGTTTATCGACATCGGACCACCGGCGTCACTTTCAGCGGCCCGGTCTGACGGTGACTTGCGGCGCCGGGCTGAGGGGGTGACTGGCAATTACCGCCTACGGGCGGTAAATGACCCCCGCCGCGATCGGAAAAGGCCCGGTTTATCGCTATCGGATCGCCGGCGTAGCTTTCCGGACATGGCGCCAGTCGTGTCGTCGCGGCAGGGCGGCATGGTCGGCCGCCGATCCTGCTAAACTGGCGCCCTGGCCCACCCGCCGGAGGCAGCCCCATGACCACCACCTTGACCGTCGACGGTCACCCCGTGTTCGCCACCACCGGCGGCGTCGCCTTCGATCCGGCCCGGCCGGCGGTGGTGTTCCTGCACGGCGCCGGCTTCGACCGCACGGTCTGGCGGCTGCAGACCCGCTGGTTCGCGCATCACGGCCGCTCGGTGCTGGCGGTCGACTTCCCGGGTCATGGCCGCTCCGGCGGCACGCCGCTGCCAAGCGTCGCGGCGATGGCCGACTGGACGATCCGGCTGCTCGACGCCGCCGGCCTGCGCCAGGCGGCGCTGGTCGGCCATTCGATGGGCGGGTTGGTGGCGCTGGACGCCGCCGGCCGGTATCCCGAGCGGGTGCGGGCGCTGGGGCTGTGCGGCATCGCCGGCGCCATGCCGGTGCATCCCGAAATGCTGGAGTCGGCCAAGGCCGGCACCGCCAAGGTGCGCGAGCTGATGACCTTCTGGGGCCTCGGCCGGGCGCATCAGGTGGGCGGCATGGTCAGCCCGGGCGTGTGGCTGACCCGCGAGTCGCTGGCGGTGCTCGACCGCGCGGCGCCCGGCGTCATCCACAACGATCTGGCGGCCTGCAATGTCTACAAGGACGCGCCGGCACGGGCGGCGCAGGTCGCATGCCCGACCGCCTTCGTGTGCGGCGACGCCGACCAGATGACGCCGGCCGCCAAATGCCAGCCGCTGGTCGCCGCCATCGGCGGCAGCGCGCTGGCGGTGCTCAAGGCGTGCGGTCATTTCATGATGGTCGAGCGGCCCGACGAGACGCTCGATGCGCTCAAGGCAGTGGCGTGAGGCAGTCTGCGATGGAGCCGCGCACCTTCGACTACCTCGATCCGCCTGTACCGTCCGGCCTGCGGGTGATCGACGTGCCGTTGATCGACGCCAGCGAGGCGAGCCTGAAGGGCTATGGCGAGATCGTGCGCGACCCGCACCGCCATCGCGTCGAGATCGTCAAATGGCCGGTGCGCGGCTGGCGGACGCTCGACGCCGGCACCGGCGACGAGGGCGGCACGACCGAAGGCGTCTTCGCCTGCGACTGGCGCGGCAACCGGCTGTTCGGCCGCAACGAGGCGGTCGGCGGCCACTACGTGATCGGCTTCCGCCAGCCGCCCGGCTCGGACGCGGCGCGGGCGCTGGAAGGAGTCGCGGGCGCGGGCATCGGCGGCGAGGCGGCCGTGCCGGCCCGCGTGCTGTTGTGGCATGCCAACTACCACCCCGACGGCGGCCAGCTGTTCTGGCCGCTGGACGGCCAGCCCTTCGTGGTGCCGGTGGCGCCGCCGGGCGATGACGTGAAGCCCGAGCAATTCGTCGCCTTCCGCTCCGACGGCACCTTCGGCATCTACATCCATCCCGACATCTGGCACGAGGGCACGTTTCCGATCACGCCCGGCGGCCGGTTCTTCGACAAGCAGGGCAAGGTGCACGCCCGCGTCAGCGTCGACCTGGCGGCCGAGTTCGGCGTGCTGCTGAGCGTGCCGCTGACGGCGCCCGGTGGGTTGCTCTGACGCCGGTAAGGCCAAGTTCCGTCTTCGTTCGACGCGAGACGGACGCCTTGGACGGACCGCACTGCGCTTGGCAGCACCTGTGGAAAAAGCGTAGAACCGGCCGCCCCGGGGCGCCCCCGTTCCGGCCAGCATGCGAAGGATTAGACCATGAGCGTTCAAGCGACGGCGCAGCGCCGACCGAGCAGCAAGAAGCCGGCGGGCGTGGCCTCGTTTGCCTGGTCGCCGGACTCCTGGCGCAAGTTCCCGGCGCAGCAGATGCCGGTCTACGAGGATGCGGCGGCGCTGGAGGCGGCCGAGGCGCGGCTGCGGCGCTACCCGCCGCTGGTGTTCGCCGGCGAGGCGCGGCGGCTCCAGGAAGCTCTGGGCAACGTGGCGGAGGGCAAGGCCTTCCTGCTGCAGGGCGGCGACTGCGCCGAGAGCTTCAAGGAGTTCCACGCCGACAACATCCGCGACCTGTTCCGCCTGATCCTGCAGATGGCGGTGGTGCTGACCTTC
>DATFGV010000081.1:0-7068 GCA_035249115.1 Vineibacter sp. | reverse complement strand
CGGCAGGCCGATGGCACTGGCCGGCACCGGCTCCAACAGCGCGCCACAGGCGGCCGAGAGGTCGGCGCCGAGCTTGTATGGCGCGCTGCTGCTCTGGGCGACGGCGCTTGTGGCGGCGATCGATGCGCCGGCGGCGGCCAGGAACGCACCAACGGCGCGGACAAGGACGGGATGAAACATGGCGGTCTCCCTTGCGCGCCAACTGGGATCAACAGCGACCGACCCTGAGGGGCTCTGTTGTGTCCATGGCCCTTCGGACTGACTCACTGATTCCCGTCTTCACGGCAGGTCCGTCGAGCCATGAAGGCAGTTTACTCCTCGCGCAGCATGAAGCGCTGGATCTTGCCGGTGATGGTCTTGGGCAGATCGGGACGCACCTCGACCCAGCGCGGATACTTCCACATCCCGGCCTGCGCCTTCACGTGGTTTTTCAGTTCCTCGAACAGCGCCTCGTCGCTTGCGACGCCGGGCTTGAGCACGACGAAGGCCTTGGGCTTGATCAGGCCATCGGCATCCTTCTTGCCGATCACCGCCGCCTCGAGCACCGCCTTGTGCGTCACCAGTGCCGACTCGACCTCGAACGGCGACACCCAGATGCCCGACACCTTGAACATGTCGTCGGTACGACCGCAGTAGAAGTAGTTGCCGTTCTCGCCGACGCGGTACTTGTCGCCGGTATAGGTCCATTCGCCGCGGAATGTGCGACGAGTCTTGTCGCGCTGCAGCCAGTAACCCTCGGCCGCGGTCGGGCCCTTGACGACCAGTTCGCCGATCTCGCCGACCGGCACCGGCTCGTCGTTGTCGTCCAGCAATTTGGCCTCGTAGCCCGGCACCGGCGTGCCCGACGAACCGTAGCAAACCGATCCCGGCCGATTGGACACGAAAATGTGCAGCATTTCGGTCGAGCCGATGCCGTCGATGACCTCGCAGCCGACCTGTTGCTGCCAGCGCCGGCCGATGTCCTCGGGCAGCGCCTCGCCGGCCGACGTGCACAGCCTCAGCCGCGACGAGCCGGCGCCCTTGTCGAGAGCCGGGCTGGCCAGCATTGCGGCGAACAGGGTTGGCACACCGCAGAAGATCGTCGGCTGGTGCGCGCGCATGGTGTCAATCACGCTGTCCGGCGTTGGCCGTCCAGGCAGCAGCACCGCGGTGGCCCCCACCGCCATCGGGAACGACATGCCGTTGCCCAGACCGTAGGCGTGGAACAGCTTGGCCGCCGAGAAGAAGACGTCGTCCCGCGTGACCCCCAACACGCCCTGCGCGAACGCGCGGGCAGTGAGCATCGGGCTGGCATGCACGTGCCGGGTGCCTTTCGGTGCGCCGGTCGACCCCGATGAGTAGAGCCAGAAGGCCACTTCGTCGGCGTGCGTGTCGGCCGCCGCAAAGCCGGCGTTGCTCACTGCCAGCAGCGCCTGCAGGCCGTGCGTGCGGCCATCGCCGTCGCGGTCGCTCAGGATGACTTGCAACGGCCGCTGTTGGGTCAGTTCGGCCAGCATTGGCGCGGCGCGATCGTAGGGTTCGCCGGCGATCACCACCGCGTCGGCGCGGCTGTTCTCGATCATGAAACGCCAGTGGTCGGCGGTGAGCAGTGTGTTGACCGGGATCGGCACCACGCCGGCCTTGATCGCGCCCCAGAACACGATCGGAAGATCGACGGTGTCGAGCATCACCACCAGGATGCGGCGCTCGCGCCCGATACCAAGACGTCGCAGCGCGTTGGCAAAGCGGTCGCAACCCTGCTGCACTTCACCGTAGGTCAACCGCCGCGTCGGATCGATAAAGGCGACCTTTCCGCCCCTTCCCTCGCGTACGTTGCGGTCGACCATGTCGTCCGCCGCATTGTATGTGCCGGACGGCGCCCGCAGGCCGTCCGCCATGTTGTTGCTCGACATTGCGCTGCCCGTTCTCGTTGTCAGTAGCGTTTCCCCGCGCGACGGCGGTCCCTCAATATGTCTCGACGTGATAGCGGCCGCCGGCACGCATCACCGGTTTGATCTGCGACCAATCCTGGCCGTGCTTGCGGCAGATGTCCGCCAGCGCCTCTTCGACGCCGGTTTCCATGCCCTTCAGACCGCAAATGTAGATGTGCGTCGCTGCATCGCCCACCAGGTCCGCCATCGCCTTGCCCTCGACCCGCATGCGATCCTGCACGTACTCCTTGGCCGCGCCGGGCACGCGCGAGAACACCAGGTGCTTCTCGAGCAGGCTGTGCGGCACTTTCTGCAGCGGCCCGAAATACGGCAGCTCCTCCGGCGTGCGGGCGCCGAAGAACATGATCATCCGGCCGGCCGCGTTCTGCATCGCCCGCCGCCTGCGCTCGGTGAAGGCGCGGAACGGCGCCGAGCCAGTGCCGGTGCAGATCATGATGATGTTGGCCTGCGTGTCGTTGGGCATCAGGAAGGTGGCGCCGAACGGGCCGGTCACCTCGACCTTGTCGCCGACCTTCAGGTTGCACATGTAAGTCGAGCCGACGCCGCCCTCGACCCGCTTGATGGTGAGGCTGATATTGTTGGCGTTGCGTTTCTCGCCGTCGCGCGCCGAAGCGATCGAATAGAGCCGGATGTCGTGCGGCCGGCCGTCGGGCCGCGTGCCCGGCGGCACGACGCCGATCGACTGGCCCTCCAGCACCGGAAACACCGTCTCGCCGAAGCCCAGCACGATATGCCGCACGTCGCTTTCGGTGCCCGGCGCGGTGATGCGGAAATTGCCCTGCACCGTTGCGATGGCCGGCTTGTCGCGCCGGTAGAGGTTCACCGTCGGCTTGGCGGCCGATGATGGTGCGATGGTCTTGCCGCCGACACCGGCGTGGGCGCTGGCCAGCAGCTTCTCGACCTCGTCCTCGACCGCGTCGGCCGTGGCGGTGGCATCGGCGCCGAAATCCTCCTGCGTCGGCAGTTCGTTCCAGCCGAACTGATCGTCGACCGAGTACCCCGACTTCACCACCCGCCAGTTGTCGATCGAACCAGTCGGGCAGGGCGCGATGCAATCGAGGCAGAAATTGCATTTGTCGACATCGACCACGTAATTGTTGGCATCGTGCGTGATCGCGCCGACTGGGCAGGTCGCCTCGCAGGTGTTGCAGCGGATGCAGATCTCCGGATCGATCAGGTGCTGCTTCCTGAGCGCGGCCGTCGCGGTGACCTGGTCCATGGGCTCCTCCCGCCGCGCCGGCGGCGGCGTCGATGATTCAGGCCTGATGGATCTTGACGTAGTCGAAGTCGGCACCCTTGCCGTCGATGCCAACCTTGGGTGCAGCGATCCAGCCGGCGTACTTGCCGCGATCCCAGCAGGGCGTCATCAGCGAGGCGATGAAGTCGCCGTCGCCGCTTGACGGCAACCACTGGTCGCGTTGTCCTGCCCATTCGGCGGCGCTGAGCAACTTGCCGTCGGGCGACGCGTCGACCTTCTGGAACTCGCCGACCTGGCGGTGGAAGGCGACTGACGGCAGGCTGATCTCGAACTTGATGCCGGCTTTCTCGATGATCTTGTTCCAGCGATTGACGCCGCCCTGGCAGTCCTTCACGTACTCGTCGCGCAGCCGCATGTTGAGTGCCGTCAATGCCGGCTCGTCGACCATCCGCAGCTGTCCGTCGACCAGTTTCAGCACAGGATAGGTGGCGCCGGTCAATACGTGGTCGTCGTCGATCCGGGTCTCCATGAAGCGGCCCTTGAGGCCGGCGTTGTAGAAGTTGGCGGCGTTGGTCGAGACCTCCGAGCCGAACAGGTCGAGCGACAGCGAGAAGTGCAGGTTGGCCTTCTTCTGCAGGGTCGGCAGGTCGATGACGCCCAGCGCCCGCACCCTGGCGATGTCGTTGGGATCCTCGATGCCGGCCGCCTTCATCGCCTCGCAGGTCCGCTCGATGACCCGCCCGACGCCCGACTCGCCCACGAACATGTGGTGCGCCTCCTCGGTCAGCATGAAGCGGCAGGAGCGCGACAGTGGATCGAACCCCGACTGCGCCAGGCTCTCCAGCTGCATCTTGCCGTCGCGGTCGGTGAAGAAGGTGAACATGAAGAACGACAGCCAGTCGGGCGTCGCCTCGTTGAAGGCGCCCAGCATGCGCGGCTTGTCCGGGTCGCCCGAGCGGCGCTGCAGCAGTTCCTCGGCCTCCTCGCGGCCGTCCTTGCCGAAGTGCTTGTGCAGCAGATAGACCATCGCCCAGAGGTGACGACCCTCCTCGACATTGACCTGGAACAGGTTGCGCATGTCGTACAGCGACGGCGCAGTCTTGCCGAGGAAGCGCTGCTGTTCGACGCTGGCCGGTTCGGTGTCGCCCTGGATCACCACCAGCCGGCGCAGCATGGCGCGGTATTCGCCGGGCACCTCCTGCCAGGCCTTTTCGCCCTTGTGGGCACCGAAATTGACCAGCCGGTTGTCGTCCTTCGGCGCCAGCAGGATGCCCCAGCGATAGTCCGGCATCTTGACGTGACCGAACTTGGCCCAACCCTTGGGGTCGATCGAGACGGCGGTGCGCAGGTAGACCTCCGACGACTGGAAGCCGTCGGGTCCAACGTCCATCCACCAGTTGATGAACTCGGGATGCCACTGCTCCAGCGCCTTGAGCACGCGCTGGTCTTGGGCGAGATCGACGTTGTTGGGAATCGTGGTCGAGTAGTCGACGGCCCCCTGGACGGTCTCGGTAGCGGCGGACATGGCGTTTCCCTTCTGCGGATGTCGTGGTGACGGTCGCGCTCAGACGCGCTCGGGATTGAAGTCGGCGCGCACGCCGGTGCCGTAGCGCTTCAGCGCGCCCTCGGCGCCGACCGCATTGGGGCGCTGGAAGATCCAGTTCTGCCAAGCCGTCAGCCGGCCGAAAATCTTGGTCTCCATGGTCTCCGGCCCGGCGAAGCGCAGATTGGCCTCCAGCCCGGTGAGTCCATCAGCCGAGAAGCTGGCACGCTCCTCCAGGAAGATGCGGACCTCGTCGGCCCAGTCGACCTCGTCGAACGACTCGGTCACCAGCCCCAGATCCGCCGCGTCGCTACCATCGAGCGGCTGGCCGACCTTGTCTTGCGCCTTGGCGACACTGTCGGGTTCGCCCAGGAAGCGGGTTTGCAGCCGCGTGAGTCCATTAGACATCGGATAGCGACCGAAGTTCAGGGCCGACAAGGTGACGGTCGCCTCGGGCCGGTTGTCGCCCTTCATGGCACCGGCGAACATGAAGGCACGGTCGCAAGCGAAAGCGATTTCGGCCAGGGTCCCGGCGAAGCATGAGCCGGGTTCGATCAGCGTCACCAGCGAGCGCGACGTCACGTCGATGCGCTTGAGCACGCGCTTCCAGTTGTTCAGGATCTCGCGCACCAGCCAGTGATCCTGGTGGGCCGCCAGCAGCGCGTCGTAGGCCAGCACCTGTGCCGGATCGCCCTGGCTCTTGAAAATGAGCGAGCCGATCTCGCGCTCATTCAGGCGCAGATGCAGGATCGCGTCGTCCAGTTCACGCGCCAGGCGCAGCGGATAGAACGCGGCGCCCTGCGCCTGGATGGCAGCGACATCGGCCGGCGGCGGCTCGGTCGGTCCCAGGAAGTGGATCGTGGCGCGCCGCCCGGCCCGATCGATATCAACCTTGACCGTCGAATACGCGATTGTTTCGTCGGCCACCGTGCGCTGCAGCGGCGTCAGGGCGATGCCCTTGGCATCGGCCGGACGATCGGAGGCAGCCGCCAGTCGTTTCGCCGCCGTCGCCACCGCCGCGTCGAACTTCGAGTTCGGCACCACCTGGTCGACCAGGCGCCACTGCACGGCGCGGCGACCCTTGACCCCCTCCTCGATGGTGCAGAAGGCGTCGGCGCGATCGCGGCGCACCTTGCGCTTGTCGGTGACCCGGGTCAGCCCGCCGGTGCCCGGCAGCACCGCCAGCAGCGGAATCTCGGGCAGCGACACGCTGGAATTGCCGTCGTCGGCCAGGATGATCTCATCGCAGGACAGTGCCAGCTCGTAACCGCCACCGGCCGCCGTGCCGCGGATCGCGCACAGGAATTTCTGACCGGAGAACTGCGAGCTGTCCTCCATGCCGTTGCGCGTCTCGTTGGTGAACTTGCAGAAATTCACTTTGTGGGAATGCGCCGCGCCGGCCAGCATGCGGATGTTGGCGCCGGCGCAGAACACCTTGTCCTTGCCCGACTTCAGCACCACGACCTTCACCTCCGGGCGCTCGAACCGCAGCCGCTGCAGCGCATCGGCCAACTCGATGTCGACGCCGAGGTCGTAGGAGTTCAGTTTCAACTGATAGCCGTCGAACAAGCCGGCGTTCTCATCGACGTCCAAGATCAGCTCGGCCACGTCGCCATCAAAGCGCAGCCTCCAATGGCGATAGGTGTCGGGCGACCGCGCAAAATCGATCTGGCGCTGGGCTAGCGCTTGGTTGTCAGTCGATGTTGCATTATAACTCATAGTTTCAGCTCCCATGATCCATGACTAGGCTTTATAACGCCGTTCTACTTCCCCATACCGTACTAAGCCATCGCAGGCAACACATCTTTGGAAAAATATCTCACTTCCCAATGTTGACGGATGTTCTTTAGGCATTATAATTCACACACTGATTGCGCGTACATCAACCAAACGATTGCCCCGGGATCCCAATGACCAACCGCCAAGACGAGATCGCCCGTCGGATCGGCGCCAACGTGCGGAGCGGCCGCACCCGTGCTGGCTTGTCGCGCAAGCGCCTTGCCGCCGTGGCGAACGTCTCAGAACGCTATCTGAACGAACTCGAGAAGGGCGAGGCCAACGCATCCGTCGGCGTTCTCGTCCGGGTCGCGGACGCGCTGGCCGTCGACGTCACCAGCCTGATGCCGCCAGCTCGCGACGTCATCGACGGCCACCGACCCCCGCCCGCGCTGCATGGCCCGCTCGCCGACCTGCTGTCAAGCATGTCGCCGGCCGAGCAGGCAGGCGCACTGGCGCCTCTGCAACGTTATCTGGCGGACAGGCGCCGCGCGTTGAAGGGAATCGCCCTGTTGGGCCTGCGCGGCGCCGGGAAGTCGACCTTGGGCGAGCGCTTTGCTCAACGTAACAGCCTGCCATTCGTCAGTGTGACCCGCGGCGTCGAGGCCCGCGCCGGCATG
>DATFGV010000080.1:0-4864 GCA_035249115.1 Vineibacter sp. | reverse complement strand
GAAGCTCGCGCAAAGTCGGGGAAATGCGGGCCGCGCCGCTGGTCACCCTCGCATTTCAACATCCTTCCGGCGACCGCTACGTCGCCCTCGGCGGTCGCGCGACGATCATCGAAGATGTCGCGGAAATGCGCACCCTGTGGTCGGGCGAGCTGGACGCGCGGTTTCCGCCCGGCTTCGCCGACGCCAACATGATCGTGATCCGGGTCGACGTCGATCGGATAGAAGTCCACGTCCGCGGTCTCACGCCGGCACCGTTCGGCCACGGGCGAACCCTGCTGGAGCGTCAGCCTGCCGGGTCGTGGCGCTACGTCCCCGCCTGGTAGGGCGGGCTTTCCGCGCTCTATAGTCTGCCAGGATTGCGCTGTAGGTCGCCCGGATGATGCGGTCGACGAGCGGCGGCGGCGGTTCACCGCGCAACAGGTGCTGGCGCACGACCGCGACGGGCAGCTCGGAAATCAGAAACTGCGCCAGACGTATCTCCTCGCGCCCCTCCCTGCCGAAGATCGCCTTCGCCCATCGGCGCGATCCGGCCTCCATACGTTTGGTCATGTCGGCGACGCGCTTGCGCAGCTCCGGCGGCCATTCGCCTCGCAGGAAATCCTTTCGGTCATAGACCAGCAGCAGGCGGCCCTGGTCCGGGTGCATGCGCACCCAGGCGGGTGTGTGGAGCGCGGCCTTGAGGCCGTCGTTGGCGCCGAGCGCGGCGCTGGTGCCTGTCTGGAAGTCGAGAACGGCGCGGAGCCAGACCGATCCAAGCAGGACATCGCGCGAGGCAAAGCGATGATAGAACGAACCGGTCGGCGATCCGAGGCGTTCGCTGACGGACGCGACGGTCACCCCCGACACGCCGCGTTCCGCGATGATGGCCTGAGCCGCGCCGAGGAAATCTTCCTCGCTGAACTTGGGGTGACCCATGTGACGAGAATTCGAATTCTAGACGGCGGAGTCAACATCTTCGTTGCCGCGCCGCTCGCAAACACCCACTGACGTCGGAAATGGCCGCTTCATGGTGAGCTTGTCGATCCATGAAGCGCCGCACGGCCGCCGGTGCGAGAGCCTTCATGGTTCGACAAAGCTCACCATGAAGGCTTGCGGTGGCGAGTTTTGAATATGGGCCATTATTATAACTCGCTTCTCGATTTCTCGCCCGGCGGCGCTCCGATGTTCGCCATGAGTCAAATGTGGGCAATGACGAGAAACAAGCTGGAAGCAGAGGCAGGACACCAAAGCGTGTTTGCCGCTAGATCGCGCGGCCGGCCTTCTCCCAATACGGCTGCCGGAGCTTGCGCTTGAAGATCTTGCCGGAGTCCTCGCGCGGCAACTCGTCGCGGAACTCGACGATCTTGGGCAGCTTGAAGCGCGCCAGGCGCTGGCCGAGATAGGCGCGCACGTCGTCGGCGCCCAGCGTGTGGCCGACGTCGGGCTGCACCACGGCGCAGATCGCCTCGCCGAACTCCTCGTCGGGAATGCCGAACACAGCGCAGTCGCGCACGCCCGGCATGTCGATCAGCTGGCCCTCGATCTCGGCTGGGTAGATGTTGACGCCGCCCGAGATGATCATGTCGCGCTTGCGATCGCACAGGAAGAGATAGCCGTCGCCGTCGAAATAGCCGACGTCGCCGACCGTCACGAGCTCGCCCAGCGCCACCTCGCGGCGCTTGTCGTCGGCGTTGTTGTAGGTGAAGTCCGACAGGTTGGGCGCCAGGACGTAGATCTCGCCGACCTCGCCCTGCTTCACGTCGCGGCCCTGCTCATCGACGATTCGCACGACGGCGCCGTCGACCGGCTTGCCGACCGTGCCCGGCTTCAGCAGCGCCTGCGCCGACGTGTTCCACACCACGACGCCGGTCTCGGTGGCGCCGTAGTATTCGTTGATCACGTTGCCCCACCAGCCGATCATGGCGCGTTTGACCTCGGGTGGACAGGGCGCGGCGCCGTGCGTGACGTTGCGCAACGACGAGACGTCGTACTTTCGCTTGACCTCGTCCGGCAGGCGCAGCAGGCGCACGAACATGGTCGGCACGATGTGCATGTGGGTCACGCGGTGCTTTTCGATCAGCCGCAGCATGTCCTCGGCGTCGAAGCGCGGCTGCAGCACCGTGGTGATCTGCTGGCGCACCGCCGACATGCCGTAGGCGGCGGGCGCCGAGTGGTACATCGGCCCGTTCATCAGCACCACGGCGGTCGGATCGGGCAGCAAGCCCCATAGCGCACCGATCTGCTGCATCATCGCGTCCATCTGCGCCTGGGTCGGCGGCTTGCGCCGCACGCCCTTCGGCCGGCCGGTGGTGCCCGACGTGTAGATCATGCTGCCGCGCGACATCTTGGGCGGCACCGCGAGCGGCGAACTGGCGGCGACAAATTCCGACCAGCCCGCCCGGCCACGCGGCAGCGCGGCGTTGTCGGACGTCACATGGTAGGCGGTGGCGATCTCGGCCGGGGTCGGCACGACGAAGACACGGGTCGAATCGGGAATCGCCGACTCGATCTGCGGCAGCAGGTCAGCATGCACCACCAGTACCTTGGCGGAACAGTCGCGCAGGATGTAGCCGGCCTCGTCGGCGGTGGCGTGCCAGTTCATCGGCACGGCGTAGGCGCCGACCATGCCGGCCGCCATGTTGGCCTCGAACAGCGCGAAGTCGTTGCGCAGCATCAGCGCCACGGACTCGTCCTCGCCGACGCCCAGCGCCGCCAACCCGCCGGCTCCTTTCAGGGCGCGCGTGGCGAGCTCGGGGTAGGTCAACGTCCGGTCGCCGGCGATCAGTCCTGACATCATCCGGTACCCCCTGCGGTCTACGGCATCACCGGCAAGCGTATCACGCCACCCGATCGCATCCGACCCCGTCCGGCCGGGACGCCGTCAGGCGCGGCGCGAACCCGAGGCCGGGACGCGCGCCGAACGTGCGCCGGTGACGATCAGGCGCATGGTGGTTTCATGCATGGTTTCAAAGTCCGGCGCGTCGCGCCACATGCCGGCAAGCTTCAGCACCACCATGCCATGCACCGCCGCCCACATCGCCCAGCCGACCAGTTGCGGATCGGCATCGATCACGCCGGCGGCAGCCAGATCCTCGGCCTGCCGCGTGATGAACCGTCGCGCCCGCGCCGACTGCAGCTTCAGCTCGGCGTGCCTGATCGGCTCCGGCCCGTTGATGTCGAACATGATGCGGTAGGCCGACGGGTTGGCCAGCGCGAACGCGACATAGGCGCGCCCGACCCGGCGCGAGCGTTCGACCGGATCTGGGTGCGAGGCGGCGGCCCGCTCCAATGCGTCGGCGAAACGGCCGAACGCGGCGGCCCGCACCGTCGCCAGGATGTCGGCCTTGTCGGCGAAGTAGCGGTAGGGCGTCTTCGGGCTGCAGCCCAGCGCGTCGGCCAGCTGTCGCATGGTGACGCCGTCGTAGCCGTGGCGCGCGAAACGGTCGGTGGCGACGCGGCAAAGCTCGGCTCGGAAATCGGCGATGTCCTCGTCGGACAGGATCTTGGGCACGGTCGGCCTTAAACTTCACACTGTGAATTTCAGACTAGAATCCGCCCTCGCGCGCGTCAACTGATCCGGCTGCGATCCTGGGCTATTGCCAGTCGCTCTTCACCGTCGTCCCGAGCGGAGCCGCGCGAAGCGCGGCGCAGTCGAGGGACCTTGTCTCGACAAATGAAACCGACACCGCTGAAAGAAGGTCCCTCCACGCGGCCCTTCGGGCCTTGGTCGGGACGACGGAACAGGATGGCTACGCCGTCTCCTCGAACAGCTCGCGGCCGATCAGCCAGCGGCGGATTTCCGAGGTGCCGGCGCCGATCTCATACAGCTTGGCGTCGCGCAGGAAGCGGCCGGTGGGGTAGTCGTTGATGTAGCCGTTGCCGCCCAGGATCTGGATGGCGTCGAGCGCCAGCAGGGTCGCCTTCTCGGCGGCGTAGAGGATGGCGCCGGCGGCGTCCTTGCGCGTCGTGCGGCCGGCGTCGCAGGCCTTGGCGACGGCGTACACATAGGCCTTGCAGGCGTTCATGGTGGTGTACATGTCGGCCAGCTTGCCCTGGATCAACTGGAAGGTGCCGATCGGCTGGCCGAACTGCTGGCGTTCGTGCACGTAGGGTACAACCACGTCCATGCACGACTGCATAATGCCCAACGGGCCGGCGGCCAGCACGGCGCGCTCGTAGTCGAGGCCGCTCATCAGCACGTTGACGCCCTTGCCGACGGCGCCGACCACGTTTTCGGCCGGCACCTCGCAATCCTCGAACACCAGCTCGCCGGTCGACGACCCGCGCATGCCCATCTTGTCCAGCTTCTGCGCCACCTTGAAGCCTTTGTAGCCGGTCTCGACGATGAAGGCGGTGATGCCGCGCGGCCCGGCGCTGGTGTCGGTCTTGGCATAAGTGACGACGAGCTGCGCGTCCGGGCTGTTGGTGATCCACATCTTGGTGCCGTTCAGCACGTAGCGGTCGCCCTTCTTGTCGGCCCGCAGTTTCATCGACACCACGTCCGAGCCGGCACCGACCTCGCTCATTGCCAGGCTGCCGACATGCTCGCCGGAAATCAGCTTGGGCAGGTAGCGCCGCTTCAGCTCGTCGCTGGCGTTGCGCCGGATCTGGTTGACGCAAAGGTTGGAGTGCGCGCCGTAGCTCAGGCCGACCGCTGCCGAAGCGCGGCTCAGCTCTTCGACCGCGACGACCTGGTCGAGATAACCCAGCCCGGCGCCGCCGTACTCCTCCTCGACCGTAATGCCGAGTAGCCCCAACTCACCCATGCGCGGCCACAACTCGCGCGGAAAGCGGTCGGTCTTGTCGAGCTCGGCGGCGATCGGCGCCACCTCGTCGGCGGCGAAGCGCGCTACCTGATCGCGTACCGCGTCGGCGGTCTCGCCCA
>DATFGV010000079.1:0-5413 GCA_035249115.1 Vineibacter sp. | reverse complement strand
CCCGCGGTCGAGCGACGGCGCCGGCACCGCCTTCGCGCTCGACCCGACCGGTGTATGGCTGACCGCGGCGCACGTGGTCGACGACTGCAAAGCGGTCTACGTCCTGCGCGACCGCGACTGGCGCGCCGCCACCGCGGTCCGCCTGCATCCCAGCGCCGACATCGCCATGATCCGTGCCGTCGGCACCGGCCCGCCGATCGCGCTGGCGCCGGCCGGCACACCGGCGTTGGGCGCCGATGCCTTTCACGTCGGCTATCCGCAGTCGCGGCCCGCCCAGGTGCACACCCGATACATCGGCCGCGCCCGCATCGAGCGGCCCGAGCGCGGCAAGTCACCCGAACCAGGGCATGTCTGGGTCGAGGTGGCGCGGGCGCCGGAGTTCGAGGGCTCGCTGGGCGGCCTGAGCGGCGGGCCGGCCTTCGACGGCGCCGGCCGGGTGGTCGGCGTCACCATCCTGGAATCGTCGCGGCGCGGGCGGGTGACGACCGCGCCGGTCGAGCGCATCCGCGACCTGCTGCTGCGCGTCGGCGTCGAGTCGCGGACCAGTGACGGCGTCGCGCGCTTCGATCCACGGACCTTCCAGTCGACCGGCGACTCGCTGCGCGCCGACGGTACGGTGACGCACGTGTTCTGCTCCTGGCAGGGCAACACGCGGCCGCGGCGTCGCTAGGGCCGGCACCACGCGACACGGACATCGCCCGGCATGAAGCGACCCACGCTCGATCCGCCCGAGACTATCGAGGGAAGCTGCCTGTGCGGCGCCGTACGGCTGGAAATCGGCGTTCCGGCGCGCTGGGCGTGGCACGACCACACGCAGGCCAGCCGACTGGCGCACGGCGCGGCCTACGCGACTTATGTCGGCAGCTGGCGCAAGCGCTTCCGCATCGTTGCAGGCCACAAGGCGATCGGCCGCTACGACCATGGCACGACCGGTACGACCCGCCATTTCTGCAAGCGGTGCGGCACACCGCTGTTTTACGAGCGTGCCCGCTCACCGCACATGGTGAACGTGCCGCGCGCGCTGTTCCGCGACCGCACCGGCCGCGAACCGCTCTACCACATCGGCATCGGCGAGATGCGCGACTGGACCTATACGGGCGGCAAGCTGGGGCCGCTCAAGGGTTTTCCCGGCGTCGTCTGGGAGCGGCCGCGGCGGAAGAAGCGGCTGCGAGAGCCCGATATGTTTTAGAACGCTTCCCGCCTATCGTGGCTGGCGTTGCTCAGCGCGGCCACTGCCGCAGGGCGACTAGGCCACCATCGATCGGTAGCAGGATGCCCGTCACCCAGCGCGATTCGTCCGATGCCAGATAGACGGCGCCGTGCGCGATGTCCCAGGCCGTGCCCTCGGTCTTCATCGGCACCATATTCTTGCGCCGCTCGCGCGCCTCGGTGCCCAGGTGCGCCACCATGGGCGTGTGCACCGAGCCGACGATGATGCAGTTGGCGCGGATGTTCTGGGTCGCGTAGTCAGCCGCCACCGATAGCGTGAAGCCGTGCAGGCCGGCCTTGGCCGTGGCGTAGGCCGCCGCGCCGGGGCCGCCCATCAGGCCGAGCGCACCGGCGATCGACGACACCATGATCACCGAGCCGCTGCCGCCGGCCTTCATTTTTGGCAGGCAGTACTTGGTGCACAGCATGGTGGTGGTGAGGTTCGCCTCCAGCACCTTGTTCCAATCCTCCAAGGACACGGTCTCGGCCGTGCCCGGCGCGCCGATGCCGACGTTGTTGTGCAGGACGTCGAGGCGGCCATAGGTCTTGACGGCGAAGTCGGCCATCGCCTGGGCGACATCGGGCTTCGCCACGTCGCCGGCGAACACCGCCGCCTCGCCGCCCTCGTCGCGGATCTGGCGGGCGAGTTTATCGGCCCGTTCGGCGCTGCGATTGACCAGCACCACCTTGGCGCCCTCGCGCGCGAACAGGATGGCGGTGGCCATGCCATTGCCGACGCCCTCGCCGCGCGGCGCCGCGCCGGTCACGATCGCCACCTTGCCTTTCAACCGGTCGGCCATGTTTGCCCTCCGATGTGATCCTGTGCTCACCACGACTCGTTTTCTTGACCGTCATACAGCGGACACCGCCGCCGCGATAGCCGGGGGATTGGTGGCGATTGGGCAATCTGGACCGTGATCGGCTTCGTCTCGACATTATAACATGTTATAACTCAGCATGAGATTGATCATCAGACGGATTGGAAACTCGCTTGGCGTCATCGTTCCCAAGGCGGCGCTCGACGCCTGGGGCGTCGGCGAAGGCGATCCGCTGGAGCTGACGGCGCGCGGCATCCGCCCCGGCAGGGATGGCGGCCTGTCGCATCAGGCGCTGGACGAGCTCAAGCGGGCAATCGCCTGCGCCGTCGTGCGCCGGTTCACGCCACGCGAAATCCGTGCGCAAATCCTTGCCAACCTCCACCGTTGGAAGGGCCAGGGCGCCTGGGTGTCGGCCTACGACGACTGGCTGCGGATTGCCCAGCGCGGCGACGACGGCGCGTTGTTCGCGGCCATGCTCGGACACGACGACGAGGCCAACCGTCTGCGCCAGTCGATGCCCTTTGTGGGAATGCTGAGCGCGGACGAGGTGAGGCGGCTCCATGAAGAAGCGGCAGGTTGATCACGTGCTGCGTGCGGCCGGCCGGATCACAGGCGAAACCCGATTCGTGATCATCGGCAGCCAGTCGCTGCATGGAAAATACCCTGATCTGGCCGACGACATCGTTCAGTCGGCGGAGGTGGATCTGATTGCGTCCCGTAGGCCCGATCGCACGGCATGGCTGAACGAGATTGGTGTCGATTCACCCTTCCATCAGAGCTTCGGCTACTACGCCGATCCGGTCGACGAGACTACGGCGGTGCTGCCCAGGGGTTGGAAGGGCAGGCTGGTCAACCTGCCGATCGGCGACACGGATGGCGTTCGCGGGCTGTGTCTCGATCCCCACGATCTGGCGATCGCCAAGTACGTCGCGCGCCGCGAGAAGGACCTGTTGTTCACGCGCGCCTTGGCGCATCGCGGCATTGTCGTGCGCGAGCATCTCTTGGCGCTGCTCGCCAAGACGCCTGTCACGGACGACGTCCGTGAGCGCATACGTGCCGACATCGAATCGGATTTTAAGTCGGCGACCGGCACTCGGCGCGGCGGTGGACGGCGCGACAATACATCTTGATCCAGGAGCGCCGCCTCGAGCGCGCGCCTTGCTTGCCATCAGGTATCGCATTTGGCGATTCATGGGTCGGGGCGCGCCACTCCAGTGGCGCATCGCCCGAAGCGCAAGCGGAGGGCGATCGGCCGAACGAGCGCGAAGAGATCGACGTCCGGCGGCCGTCGAGGCCGCCCGACGTCGTGCGCCGCTGGAGCGGCGCGCCCCGACCAAAGACGCCGATAGCGGCTCCCGCTTCGTCGCCTAGTACGCCTCCAGCCGCGTGCCATCAGCGCCCTGGTTGGCGGCCCGCTGCTGATAGCCGATCATGTACTCGGTGTAGGTGAAGGGCGGGTATTTCGGCGAATGGTCCGGCCCTTGGCAGGTTGGCAGGCACGCGATCGGATGGTCCGCCGTGCAGTCGAAGAAGAAGGGGATGGCGTAGCGGTCGCGGCCGGTGCGGTTGATTGCGCGGTGCGGCGTCGCCAGGAACCGGTCGTTGGTCCAGCGCCGCAGCATGTCACCGCCGTTGACCAGGAAATGACCTTCCCAGGCCGGCGCATCGATCCATTTGCCCGACTGGGTGCGGATCGACAGGCCGGGCAGCCGGTTCTGCGCCAGGATGGTGAGAAAACTGGTATCGGTATGCGGCGCGATGCCAAAGGCGTCGGCGTCTTCCGCAGCGGGCGGCGGGTAGTGCGACAGGCGCAGGGTGTATTGCGGCTCGGGCGAGAACGGCCGCGCGAAATAGTCGGCCGGCAGGTCGAGCGCCCGCGCGTAGATCGGCAGCAGCGCCAGGGCCAGCGCTTCCATCGCGTCGCAATAGGCGACCACGGTCTCGCGGAAGCCCGGCAAGTCGGCCGGCCACAGATTGGCGCCGCGGAAGCGCTTGTTGGCCACGACGTCGGGGTGATCGGCCGGCAGGTCGCGCTTGACGAAGAACGCCTCGTTGAGGTTCGGACGGTTGCTGACCGTGATCGCCTTGGTCGCGTTCTTCATCGGCAGATAGCCGACATTGTGTTGGTTGCGCTCGAGCTTCATCTTTTCCGCCAGCGGCTGGGCGTGGAAGCGCGCCGCCTCGGCGAACGCCGCGTCGGTCAACGCCGGCGGCACGCCGTGACCCTTGATGAAGTAGAAGCCGATGTGCTCGAAGGCGTGGCGCAGCTGCGCCGCCAGCGGCTCGAGCGCGCCCGGCGCGCCGGCCAGATACGGCGCAAGGTCGAGGACGGGAATCTCCTCGTCCTGGTGCGTATGTCGCGTCGCGGTCGCGAGGCTCATCGGTGTGGCTCCGGGGCTACGTCGGCAATGTAGGCTCCGACAGTCTACCTGCTCAAGGTCTCGCGTAGCGGACGATGCCGGGCCGAGCGCCGGCGGCGTCACGCCGAAGCCCTCGGCGGTAAGCCCGACCCCTTTCTTGACCGTCGATAGACCCGTACGAGGTTCGGATTGTCTTGCCGTATTGCATGTGAGTTGTTGCCAAGTGGGCCTGTGGATATGACTTGAAAAAACCATGAAATCGCCCAATAAGGCATACCATGCGTCTAGGGCCATTTTTGCCGCCGCGGGTCATGGTATTTTTGGGCAGGTAGGGGAGTAGCCAGAGCGGCCGTACCATGACGTACGCGCGTCCTGGGGGCCTTGGCGGGTATTCTACAGGGCGGGGGTCGGCGGACGTCGCGCGGCTCCCGTCCGTCGCGTCCGCCTAGTCGATCCCGGCGCCTCGACCTACTAGCCCTTGGGCGCGCGCGGGGCAGGGCAATCGCATATCGCCACGCACAACCTCATCCTGAGGAGCCGGCGCAGCCGGCGTCTCGAAGGATGGGCGACAGTCTCGTTCGGCCGGCGAGCGATTGTTGCAACGCTGGTGTGGGTCCCACCCTTCGAGACGGCCGCTACGCGGCCTCCTCAGGGTGAGGTCTGTGCCATATGCGATAGCCCTGGCCCGCGGCCGGTGTGGCGCGACTCAGGAGAAAGGCCGCTGATCCTGGCCGGGATTGTCTCAGGCGTCGATCTCCGCACCCCGTTGGTCGGCGCCCCGCTAACGTACCGCCAGCATGACCCGTACCTCGACGGTGGCGCTGCGGCCGGCCGCGTCAATCACGGTAAGGCGCGCGCTGCCGGCGCCGTCCGGGCGCCACAGCGTGTGGGCGCGGAAGCGGTCGTCGGGCAGGGGCTGGCCGTTGACCAGCCAGCGCAGCCCGCCGCTGCCGCCTTCAGCCTTCAGCGGCACGCCGTCGTCGCGGCCGGCCTCGGCGATCTCCAGCGTGCTGTTGGCGACGGGGT
>DATFGV010000078.1:0-2012 GCA_035249115.1 Vineibacter sp. | reverse complement strand
AGGAAGTCCGTCAGGCCGCCACAGCCGGCCGGGATGTGACCACCGGCGAGATCGGCGATCAGTGGCGCGGCGCCGCGATAAGGTACAGGCTCGAGCTTCACACCAACGGCGTTGCCCAGCATCACCCCGACGAAATGCGTGAATGAGCCCAGCGCCGTGGTGCCGAAATTGGCGCGGCCGGGGTTGCGCTTCAGCCACTCCAGGTATTCGGCGAATGTGCCGACTCCCAGCGCCGGCGACACCGCAAACGAGGTTTGCACTGTGCCGATCAGCCCGGTGGTCGCGAAATCCTTGTGCGGATCGAACGTCGGGTTCTCCGTCGTTAGCCGGGTCACCAGGGTGGCGCTGGGCGTGTACATCAGAGTCGTACCGTCAGGCGGCGCGTTCTTAAGCTGCTCAGCCGCGATCATGCCGCTGGCGCCGGCCTTGTTCTCGATGATCGGGCTGATGCCGGTGCGCTGGCGCAGCTTGTCCGCCATCAAGCGCGCCATGACATCCGAGCCGCCACCGGCGGGGAAGCCGACGAGCCAACGTACCGTGCCGCTCGGCAGTGACTGCGCCACCGCCTGCGGTGCAAAAGCCATGGCAGCGATGCCGCCAACCAATGTGCGGCGACCGACACAAGCTGTCATCTTCGTTTCCTCCGTTCGCAGCCCGTGGCGTAGTGGCTCGCCTGACGACCAGCAAGCCCACTTTCAGATACAAGCTATGAACGGCTAGTTCCGCGAGACGAATGCGAAGAACCGGTCGACGAGCACAGGCTGTGCTTCGACCAAACCGACCTGACCGTCGTTGGTGCTAGTCGCCGCGCGCGACGCGGAAACCGACGAAGTTGCGCGGCCCCGGCGGTCCGCGCGTGCGGCCGGACGAGCGGACGTCGCCAGAGCTGCTGCCCCACGATCCGCCACGCACCGTCCGGCGACTGCAATCACCGGACTGCCGGGCCTGGCCGTTGGGCGCGGCGCCGTTGTGGTCGGCATTCCAGCAATCGGCCGTCCATTCCCAGACATTGCCCAGCATGTCGTACAGCCCGAAGGCGTTGGGCTGGAACCGGCCGACCGGCGATGTGTTCTTGAAGCCGTCGCTGCAGCCGAAGGCGGCGTCGTCGGCGTTGGCAAAGCGGCACGTTTCCTGACGGCCATCGCCCCAAAATCGCGACGTGGTCGTGCCCGCACGGGCGGCGTATTCCCACTCCGCCTCGTTTGGCAGGCGATAAGCCTTGCCGGTCGTGCGGCTCAGCCAGGCGACGTAGGCCTGCGCATCATCCCAGCTCACGTTGACCACCGGGTCGCGGTCGGTCTGGGTGAACCCCGGACTGCGCCAGTCGCCGGCGGCCCGATGCCCGGTCGCGTCGGCGAACGCCGCGAACTCGCCGCGCGTCACCTCGTACTTGCCCAGCGCAAAGGCGTAGCCGATCGCCACGCGATGCTGTGGCGCCTCGTCGGCCTCGTGCTCGGGATCGGCCGGCGTCGACCCCATCAGGTAGGCGCCGGGACGCAGGCGCACCATCTCCGGGCATTGTGGGCAATCGCGATTGCCTGCGGCGGGCGCGGTCGCTGTAGTGGTTGCCGGCGGCGTTTCCTTCTCGCGCCGCTTGAGGTCCTCGTCATGTTTGGCAAGCGCCGCGGCGGCCTGCTGCTGCAACAACGCCCATTGCGCCGCGGTCAGATAGCCCGTCTCCGGCTCGCTCTGCTTTTTCTGCCACGCCGCGATCATCTGCCGGGTACGCGGCCCGAAGGCGCCGTCGCTGCCGGCAGTGTCGTGCCCCAGCGACGTCAGCGCGATCTGGACCCGGCGACGATCGGGTTCCATCAGCCGCAGTGCCACCTCCGCCGCTTCCGCCTGTCGCCTCGCGTCCGCTTCCGACCGGACCCTGGCTTCCGCGTCCGCCTTTTCACGTGCCGCTGCTTCGGCCCGCGCGCGCGCCGCCTCGTCGGCCTGCCGCCGCGCCTCGGCATCGGCCTGGGCTTTTTCTGCCGCAACGCGCCTTGCAGCTTCCTCGGCCTGCCGTT
>DATFGV010000077.1:0-9767 GCA_035249115.1 Vineibacter sp. | reverse complement strand
CGAACACCGTTTCACGCCAACACACGGATCGACCACCATGACCGATCACCTGGCTTACTCCGGACTGACGGTTCTCGATTTCAGCCAGGGCGTCGCCGGCCCGCATGCCACCATGCTGCTGGCGCTGCACGGCGCCGATGTCATCAAGATCGAGCCGCTGGAGGGCGACTGGGGCCGCGCGCTGGGCGAGCTGCAGGGCGATCACTGCGCCCACTCGGTTGCCTTCAACCGCGGCAAGCGTTCGATCGCGCTCGACCTGAAGTCGCCGGACGGCATCGCGGTGGTCAAGAAGATCGCTGCCAAGGCCGACGTGGTGGTCGAGAGCTTCCGGCCGGGCGTGATTTCGCGACTGGGTTTCGGCTACGACGACATGAAAAAGATCAATCCCAAGGTCGTCTATTGCTCGGTGTCGGGCTTCGGCCAGACCGGACCTTTCAGCAAGCGGCCGACGGTGGACGGGCTGATCCAGGCCTTCAGCGGCATGATGGTGATGAACCGCCTGCCCGACGGCACACCGTGGCGCCAGGGCATGATCGCGGTCGACGTCACCACGGGTCTCTATACCTTCCAGGCGCTGGCGACGGCGATCATGCGTCAGTACCGGTTCGCCGAAGGCAGCTTCATCGATTCCAGCCTGATGCGCGCCGCCGCCGCCTACCAGGGCGCCAAGCTGATGGAATGGGTGTTCTCCAAGGGCAATCCGCCACCGCTCTACATGCCGGCCGGCAGCTACAAGACCAGCAACGGCTACATCATGGTGAGCGCCATGCGGCCGCACCATTTCCGCAAGCTGTTCGAGCTGATCGGCCGTGACGACATCGCCTCCGACCCGACCCTGCAGACGCACGAGGACCGCATCAGGAACGCTCCCAAGATCGTCAAGGCGCTGAACGAGACGATGCCGACCCGCACCACCGAGGAATGGGCCGAGCTGCTGCTGGCCAACGAGGTGTTCTGCGAAAGGGTCAGCAACTACCAGGACTATCTCGACCACCCGCACGTCAAGGCGACCGGCGCCGTCGACTGGATCGAGCAGGACGGCTTCGCCCGTCTGCCGGTCGCCAACATTCCCGGCCTGCCGCCGGCGCGCGACGACCTGGCGCGCCACCACGCGCCGCATGTCGGCGAGCACAGCCGGACCATTCTGGGCGAGCTGGGCTACGCGGCGAAAGACATCGAGGCGATGCTGGCGAAGAAGGCGATCGGCGCGCCGGCGCTGCCGGCGCGCGGTGCCGCGGCCGAAGCGCATGTCGTGAGTCCAGTCGAGCCGTAGCGCAGACATCGCCGCGATCACCCCCCGGCCTCACCCTGAGGCGGCCGCGCAGCGGCCGTCTCGAAGGGTGGGGACCGATTCGATGGCTCGATGACACTGTCGTTGCCGCACACCGGTTGTCGCCCACCCTTCGATACGCGGCCCCGCGGGCCGCTCCTCAGGGTGAGGCGTGCCGCGAGCAGCGCCAATGCCTGAGCTTATGTCCCGCTGGGCAGCGGCGAAGGCGCGACCCCCTCGCCGTACAAGTGGCAGGCCACCCAGTGCCCTTCCTCGCGTTGCTGCAGCCGGGGCACGACGCTGCGGCACTCCGGCTTGGCGTAGGCGCAGCGCGGATGCAACCGGCAGCCGCCGGGCGGATTGAGCGGGCTCGGGACTTCGCCCTGCAGCAGCACGCGCTGGCGCTTCGCCTCGACGGCGCGGTCCGGAATAGGCGCCGCCGACAGCAGCGCTTCGGTGTAGGGATGCAGTGGATTGGCGTACAGCCGTCGCTTGGGCGCGATCTCGACGATCTGGCCGAGGTACATCACGGCGACGCGGTCGCTGAGATGGCGCACGACGGCGAGGTCATGGGCGACGAATACATAGGTCAGCTTCAGCCGCTCGCGCAGTTCCTCCAGCAGATTGACGATCTGCGCCTGGATCGAGACATCAAGCGCCGACACCGGCTCGTCGCAGACGATGAAGTCCGGCTCGACCGCCAGCGCGCGGGCGACGCCGATGCGCTGCCGCTGGCCGCCGCTGAATTCATGCGGATAGCGGCCAAGCATGCCGGGATTGAGGCCGACAAGTCGGAACAGCTCCGCCGCCTTGGCGCGGGCGTCGCTCCTGGTCGCGAGGCCGTGCGCCAGCATCGGCTCGGTGATGGCGTCGCCCACAGTCATCCGTGGGTTCAATGAACTGAACGGATCCTGGAACACCATCTGCATCCGGCGGCGTAGCGGCCGGACCTGTTCGTCGCTGAGCCGGGTCAGCTCCTGGCCGTCGAAGCGCACCTCGCCGGCGGTCGGCCGTACCAGCTGCAGGATGGCGCGCCCCAGAGTCGACTTGCCGCAACCGCTCTCGCCCACCAGACCCAGGGTCTCGCCGCGCCGGACATCAAGGTCGACGCCGTCGACCGCGTGCACCGCGCCGATCGGGCGGCGCAGCGGGCCGCCCGCGACCGGGAAGTGCACCTCCAGCCCGCGTACTTCAATCAACGTGTCGCTGGCGCGTTCAGGCATCGACGTCGACCCAGCAGGCGACTACCTGGTTGGCGCCGACCTGCCGCGGCGATGGTGCCTCGGCGTGGCAGCGGGCGACGGCGTAGGGGCAGCGCGGGTGGAAGGCGCAGCCGCCCGGCATGTGCAGGGCGTCGGGCGGCTGGCCTGGAATCGGCGCCAGCTTGTCGGCCGCAGGCTTGTCCAGCCGTGGCACCGAGTGCAGCAGGCCGATCGTGTAGGGATGCCGCGGCCGGGCATAGAGCTCATCGGCGCCGGCGCTTTCGACGATGCGGCCGGCGTACATCACGTTCACTCGGTCGGCATAGCGGGCCACGACGCCGAGATTGTGGGTGATCAGCAGCAGCGCCGTGCGGTGCTGCTCGACCTGCTGGCGCAACAGCTCCAGCAGCTGCGCCTGGATGGTGACGTCCAGCGCCGTGGTCGGCTCGTCGGCGATGATGATGTCGGGCACGCAGCCCATGCCCATGGCGATCATCACCCGCTGGCGCATGCCGCCGCTGAACTGGTGCGGATAGTCGCCCAGGCGCCGGCGCGGGTCGGAGATGCTGACCGACTCCAGCAACGCGACGCACTTCTCGAGCAACGGCGCATCGCTCAGGCCCTTGTGCAGGCTGAGCGGCTCGCCGATCTGGCGGCCGACGGTCAGCACCGGGTTGAGGCTGGTCATCGGCTCCTGGAAGATCATGGCGATGCGGTCGCCGCGGATGCCGCGGATTTCATTCTCGCTGGCCTGCAGCAGGTCGTTGCCGCGGAACCGGACGCTGCCCGAGGCGATGCGGCCCGGCGGATTGGCGATCAGGCGCAGGATGGCGAGCGCCGTTGCGCTCTTGCCGCAGCCGCTCTCGCCGACCAGCGCCAGGATCTCGCCCTCGCGCAGGTCGAACGACACGCTATCGACCGCCGTGATCAGGCCGCCTTCGGTCTGGAAATCGACGGTCAGGTCGCGGACGCTCAGCAGCGGCGGCGTGGCGTCAGCGGTCACGTGCGGCGCAGCCCCATGCCCTTCAAGCGCGGATCGAGCGCGTCGCGCAGTCCGTCGCCGACGAAATTGAAGGCGATGACCACGACGGTGATCATCAGGCCGGGCACCACCGAGAACAGCGGCACGGTCTCCAGGTAGGTGAATCCGACCCGCAGCTCCTTGCCCCAGCTGGCGGTCGGCGGCTGCACGCCCAGCCCGAGGAACGACACGCTGCTCTCGGCCAGGATGGCGGTGCCGATGGTGATGGTGATGGCGACGATGATCGGCGCCAGCGTGTTGGGCAGCACATGCGCCCACATGATGCGCCGTGGCGACAGGCCGGCGGCGCGTGCCGCCTCGATGAAGGGCAGCTCGCGCACCAGCAGCACCTGGCCGCGGATGATGCGGGCGAAGCCAGTCCAGCCGAACAGCGCGAATGACAGCACGACGTTGTGCAGGCCGGGGCCCAGCGCCGCCGCCATCGCGAGGATGAAGATCAGCGGCGGAAAGCATAGGAAGGCGTCGGTGATCCGCATGATGACGGCATCGACGGCGCCGCCGCGGAAACCGGCGACCAGGCCGACGGCGACACCCAGCGCCGCCGACAGCGCCGTGCTGCCGATACCGAACAGCAGCGACACCTGGGCGCCGTAGAGCGTGCGGCTGAGCAGGTCGCGGCCGAGATTGTCGGTCCCCAGCCAGTGCGTCGCCGACGGCCCGGTGAGCACGGCGTAGAGGTCCTGATCGTGGGGGTTGTAAGGCGCGATCAGCGGCGCGAACAGCGCCATCAGGACGAACACGGCGATGATGACCAGGCCGACGGCGGCCAGCCGGTGGCCGGCGACGGCACGCAACAGCACCCGTGCCGCGCTCTTCGACGTGGCGGGCGCCACGAAATCGGTGCGCGCCGCCTCGGTCATCGCTGCACCCGCACGCGCGGATCGAGGTAGCCGTAGAGGATGTCGACCAGCAGGTTGACCACCAGCACGTTGAGCGACACGGCGATCAAGGTCGCCTGCATCACCGGGAAGTCCTTCTGGAAGATGGCGTCGACGCTCATCCGGCCGAGCCCGGGGATCGCGAAAATGACCTCGACGATGAAGGCGCCGCCCAGCATATGCGCCCAGGCGAGGCCGATGACGGTGACCACCGGGATCATCGCCGGCTTGAGTGCGTGCAGCGTCACCACGGCGCGCTCGGAAAAACCCTTGGCGCGGGCGGTGCGGATGTAGTCCTGGCCCAGCACCTCCAGCAAGCTGGACCGCACATAGCGCGCCAGCAGGCCGGCCGAATGCGTGCCCAGCACGAAAGTCGGCAGCAGCATGCATTTCAGGTTCTGGATCGGATCCTCGGTGAACGGCACGTAGCCCGACGGCGGCACGATCGGGAACAGCACCGCCAGGAGGTAGATCAGCATGATCGCCTCCCAGAAGCTGGGGATCGACACGCCGATCATCGTGCCAGTAGTGAGGGTGACGTCGATGGCCGAGTTGCGCTTTAGCGCGCCGATGATGCCAGCCGGGATTCCGATCGCGAGCGACCACAGCGTCGCGCCAAGGAACAGCTCGAGCGTCACCGGCAGGCGGCGCAAGAACATCTCGTGCACCTTCTCGCCGGCACCGATGGACATGCCCCAGTCGCCGACCACGAAGCGGGCCAGCCAGTCGCCGAACTGCACCAGGATCGGCTGGTCCAGGCCGTATTGCTGGCGGACGCGGGCGACGGCGCTGGCGTCGCTCATGTCGACGCTGCCGGCCATGGCCGCCATGACGGCGTCGCCGGGCACAAGCTGGGCGATGACGAAGGTCAGCACCGTCACCAGCGCCAGGATCACCAGCGCATGCAGCAGGCGGACGCCGATGTAGCGGCCCATCGCGGCGGCTTCGACGGGCCTAACTCAGGCCTTGCCGTCCTTGAACCACAGGGGATGCGCCCAGAACCAGGCGTCGCGGTACTTCAGGAATCCCTCGTGGTGCCAGCCCAGCACCTGCTTGCGATAGGCGACGACGGTTTCGTCCCACCACAGCCATGCGTCCTCATAGGAGTCGTAGAGGACCTTCTCCAGCTGCCAGTAGATCTTCTTGCGTTTCTCGAGATCGACCTCGCGGCGGCCGGCCTCGATGAGGGCGATGGCTGCCTCGTTCTTGCTGCGGCCATGATTGAAGCCACCGGCCGGGTGGTAGAGGCCTGTCGCCATCAGGTCGGGGTCGTAAATGAAAATCCACCCGCCCGTTGCGAGGTCATAGTCGAGATTCTGCATGCGAGTCGCCGAAACCGCCGGCGCCAGCAGATCGACCTGCCACGTAATGCCCACCTTACCCAGCATGTTCTTGACCGCCTCGGCGATGGTCTGGGCGATCGCCGTATTTGGGTAGTAGCCTCTAACGGTCAGCCCGCCGGCGTGGCCGGCCTCAGCGAGCAGTTTCTTCGACAGGTCGGGATCGTAGGCCACCGGCTTGAGCTCGGGGTTGTGGCACCAGTGGTCCTCCGGATACATGCAGCTCGCGAGCCGCCCCAGGCCGAACTGGGTGCCGGCGATCAGGGCCTTGCGGTCGATGGCGTGACTCACCGCTTTGCGCAGCCTGATGTCCTGAAAGACGCCCTTGGTGGTGTTGAACCGCAGCGCCGCAACGTGGTTGCCCGGATAGCGGTAGACGTTGAAGTTGGGATCGTTGCGCAACGCCGCGTATTGCGACTTCTCCAGGATCAGCGAGTCGATCTTGCCGGCCCGCAAATTGGCCAGCCGCACAGCCGGGTCGGGAATCACCGAGACGTGGATGCCGTCAAAGTACGGCATTTCGGGATGACCGCTCGCCTTGGCGAACCACCAGTTCGGATTGCGCTTGAACTTGAGGAAGTTCCCCGGGCTCGCCTCTTCCAGGATGTAGGGTCCGGTGCCCTGTGGCTGGGTGTCGTACTTCTCGGCATCCGCCTTCAGCGCGGCGGCCGATAGGACATAGCCCGGCACATTGGCCATGACGCCATTGAAGGCGGCCCAGGGGGCCTTGAACTTCCAGCGCAACGTGCGCTCGTCGACCACCTCGATCGCCTCCAGCAGCGCCAGCCATCCGGCGGTCCAGGCGTTGCTCTTGGGATCGCGGATCCACTCGATCTGATACTTCAGCGACGCGGCGTCGAACGCCGAACCGTCGTGAAAGACGACGCCCTCGCGCAGGCGCATCAGGACGGTCTGCGCGTCTTCAAGCGTCACCTGCTCGGCAAGCCAGGGCACCGTCGGATTGTACTCGCCGTCGGTGAACATCAGCCGCTCGTGGAAATAACCCATCGAGATCCAGTCGAGCACCGGCCAGTGGTTGGGATTCATCTTGCCGATGTACTGCTCGGCGGCGACGCGGAAGATGCCGCCGCGCACCGGCTTGTCGTTCTTGTCCCACACCGCCCAAGGTTGGTCGCGGATGGCGCCGCCGGCGGCCAGCGCCGGGTCGGGCCGCAGCGCAGCACCAAATGTCGCCGCCACGAAGCCAAGTACGAACGCGCGCCGCTCAAGATCGTCGCTCATGCTTCCTCCCAACGCCGCGGTGCACCGCGGTCGGCTCTCGATTGGAGGCGACGATAGTGCATTTCCGGGCGGCCCAAAAGCCGTCCCGGTGGCCGCCGCCCGGGGTCCCGCCGCGGCCCTACCTAGGGGTGCAGCACCAATCCGTTCATGACCTTGTCGACGGTCTTGCGCCCGGCACGCAGTGCCAGCCCGACCAGGTCAAGGGCGTCGGCCGCGACGGCGGCGACAACGGCGCGGTTGGCCTCGTCATGGCCGGTGGCGAACAGCTCGCGGGTATAGACCGCGACCCGCTCATTGCGGTCCAGCGCGCGGCGGTGTGCCGCCTTCAGCGCCTCGCCGCTGCCGGCGAACACCAGGATCGGCTGGCGCGACATGGGCAGATAGAAGTTGCCCGAGGCGTCGCGATAGGGTTCGCCGACAAGCCCATGGTCGGCGCCGGCGATGGCGGTGGCCAGGAACGCCGTCACGTTGAGCTTCTGCCACACGGCAAGATCCTGGTGAACGGCGATGGCGATCTTGGTATCGAAGCGCATGGCATGTTCCGGTCTCGAAGGGGCGAAGCCGTCGGCATCAGCCCCCGGCGCCGATCGTGGACGCCGTCGTGGCCCTTCCTGTAGTCGCGGCCTGCGGTGCGCGCTTGTACGATCTTGCAGCTTCGGATCGGAACCATGGCCAACCTGACGGTCGATCGCGACTGGGTGCGTTACCGCCAGCCGCGGCGCGGCATCGAGACCTTGCGCGCCCACTTCACCGGCCATGCGTTCGACCGGCATGCGCACGAGACCCTGGCTATCGGCCAAACCGACAGCGGCGTGCAACGCTTCCGCTACCGCGGCCGTCAGCATGACAGCACCGAGGGCGGCATGATCGTGCTGCATCCGGGCGAGCCACATGACGGCGAGTGTGGCGCTGACGGCGGCTTTACCTACCGAATGGTCTATCTCGACCCGGGCTATGGCGCCGACCTGCTGCTCGAAGCCGGGCTGCGGCCGCAGCTGCCGTTCGCGCCCGACCCTGTGACGCGCGATGTGGTGCTGCGCCAGGCGTTCGTTGCGTTGTGGGAGGGCCTGGGCGAGACGGGAGACAGGCTGCGCCAGGACGAGGCGCTGGTGGCCTTGTGGCGTGCGCTGGCCCGTGGCCGCGTCGGCGACCGCCCACCGCTGGCCGCGCCCGCCCGGCTGGTGCGAGTGCGCGACGCGTTGGCCGACGCGCCGCAGCGGTCCTGGTCGCTTGACGAACTGGCGGCCATCGCCGGGATCAGCCGCTTTGCCCTATGCCGTGCCTTTCGCCGCGCCTATGGCGTGACGCCCTACAGCTGGATGCTGGCGCGCCGCCTGGCCCGGGCGCGGCGAGATCTGGCGGCCGGCATGCCGGCGGCCGAATCGGCGGTCGCGTCGGGGTTCGTCGATCAGAGCCATCTGGCGCGCAACCTGAAGCGGCACTTCGGCATGGCGCCAGGCCGGTTCGCGCGGATCGCGGCCCGCGTCCCGGAACCGACATAGAGCTCGCGGCACTGAAAGACCTAGCGGGTCGGCCGTGCAAACCACGTCCTTGGCGGTCCGCGAGCCTGGTCAGCTAGCTCAGCCAGCCGAAGGCCCACATCAGCAACAGAATGGGGATAGGCACGCCCAGTAGCCAAAGAATTGCCGCGCGACCCATGGTCATCATCCTTCATGCAGTGCGGACGAAGCTGCATGAAGAACGCCCACTCGATGGATCGGTTCCGCGTTGAAGTGGCGCTCAGAACACCCGATCGCCGTCGATCGTGACGCGGTGCATTTCGCGGCGAAAGCCGTGGTAGTCGTTGAGCGCGTAGTGCTGGGTGCAACGGTTGTCCCAGAAGGTCAGCGTGTCCTTCTCCCAGCGCAGACGGCAGGTAAACTCCGGCCGCGTGTAGTGATCGTGCAGGAAGCGCAGCAGAGGCTGGCTCTCCCGCTTGGTCCAGCCGTCGAAGCGCTCGACGAACGCGCGGTTGACGAACAGGGCTTTGCGGCCGGTCTCGGGATGGGTGCGCACCACCCGGTGCGTCACCTCGGCGCGCGCCGACTCCGATGTCTTGGGCTTCATGGTGCGCCGCTCGTTGAGCAGCGCCGCCTCGCTGCCATCGACGCCGTACTGTTTGTTGGCGCTATGCACCGCCCGCAGGTTTCCGAGCATCGCCTTCATGCCGGCCGACAGCGCCTCGTAGGCGAGATACATGTTCAGGAACATCGTGTCGCCGCCAAACGGCGGCACGTCCTTGGCGTAGAGCATCGAGCCCAGCACCGGCTTTTCGAGGAACGTCATGTCGGAGTGCCAGCCGCCGCCGAAGTTCGCCTTGTCCTCCTTCTCCTTGAAGATGGTCATCACCTCCGGATGGCCCTCGAGCGCCGGCGCGTAGGGATGCACGTTGAGGCTGCCGAAGCGGCGGCCGAACGCCTTGTGCTGCTCCGGCGTCAGGTGCTGGTCGCGGAAGCAGACCACCAGGTTGTCGAGGAAGGCGCGATGGATCTCGGCGAAGGTCTGGTTGTCCAGCGGCCGGGCGAGATCGACGCCGCCGATCTCGGCGCCCAGCGCGCCGGCAAGCTTGCGGACCTCGATGCGCGACGTGGCAATGGTCATGGCGGTTCCTTTGGTTTCTAATCCTACAGCGTCAACGAGGGGGGAAGGCATGAGAATCCGGCACATCATGGCCCGCGCAGCCGCAAGCATCGTGGTATTGGCGGCGATGGCGCTGGCGGCCGCGGCGCAGACCTTTCCCGCGCCGAAAGCGGGCACGTGGATCGCGCGCGACTTCCGCTTCCATACTGGCGA
>DATFGV010000076.1:0-4190 GCA_035249115.1 Vineibacter sp. | reverse complement strand
CCACCCCCTCACCCGCCGCGCTACGCGCGTCGACCTCCTCCCGTTGGGGAGAGGTTCGCCTCACGCCCGCACCCGATTCGCGGCGCGGCAGCGGCATTTGTCGATCTGGTGCAGCTCGACCATGTTGCCGCAGGGATCGTTGAGGAAAACCTGCACCGCGTCCGGGCTGGTGAGGCCTTCGATCACCCAGTAGGTCACACCCATGCGATCCAGCTCGGCGCGCGTCTCGACGATGTCAGCCACTGCCAGCGCCACATGCGGCAGGGTCGGATCCTTGCCTGGACCCTTGGCGACAGGCGATGGCTGGTTGCCGCCGAACAGATGGATCTGGCCGACCTCGCCGACATTGATCCACGCGCCAGGGATGCCGGGAATGGTCGGCCGGCCTCGGTCGGCGGCCAGCCCCAGCACACCGGTGTAGAAGTCCTCGGCGGCGGCGAGCTTCTCTCCAGCGACATCGATGCGCACGCCGGTGTGATGGATCTCCAGAACCTTGATGGCCATCGCGATCCTCCAACCCGCGGCGAGGGGCGCGGACATTGCGCCCGCGTCACCGCATCTGATCCGGCCGGTGACGTCGCCGCAAGGCTGCCACCACCCCCGTGGGACGCAGGACAGGGTTGCCGGACGACAGGCGCCGTGATCCGATCTGCGGCGTGGTCCACGAAACGGCCGGACCGCCAGAGCTGGCGTCGATCAGCGGGCGTCAGGTGCCACCGCGAGAAGGCCAGGGAGGAAACAACATGCTCACGAAACGTCGCACGTTCAACAAGCTGGGCTTGGCAAGTGCCGCCACAGGTCTCGTCGGCGGCGCGGCGCACGCCCAGGCCAAACCGATCACCGTTGGCTTCGGCATGGCGCTGACCGGCGGCCTGGCGCCCAACGGCAAGGCGGCGCTGCTGGGCATGCAGCTCGCGGAGGAGGACATCAACGCGCGCGGCGGCATCCTCGGTCGTCCTGTCAAGCTCGTGTACTACGACGACCAGTCCAACCCCTCGACGGTGCCCGGCCTCTATACGAAGCTGATGGACGTCGACAAGGTCGACATCATGGTGAGCGGCTACGCCACCAACATGATCGCGCCGGCGATGCCGATCGTGATGCAGAAGGACCGTGCTTTCCTCGCGCTGTTCGGCCTGGCGGTGAACTCGACGTTCAAGTATCCGCGCTACTTCTCGGTCCAGCCGGCCGGCGGTCCGCGGCCCAAGGAGGCCTTTGCCGAGGGCTTCTTCGAAGTGGCGATGGCGCAGAATCCCAAGCCACAGACGTTGGCGATGGTCGGCGCCGACGCCGAGTACCCGCATCATGCGCTGGAGGGCGTCCGCAACATCGCCAAGAAGCACAATCTCAAGGTCGTCTACGACAAGTTCTATCCGCCGGCCACGGCCGACTACACGCCGGTGGTGCGCGCGGCGGCGGCGACCAATCCCGACATCTTCTTCGCCGCGTCCTATCCGCCCGACACGGTCGGCCTCGTGCGCGCCAGCCACGAAATCGGCTTCAAACCCAAGGTTTTCGGCGGTGGCATGGTCGGACTCCAGGCAACAGCCATCAAGACCCAGCTCGGCCCGCTGCTCAACGGCATCACGGTCTACGACTTCTGGCTGCCATGGGCGGGCTTCGCGACCGACGAAGGACGCGACGTCGTGAAGCGCTACCAGGGGCGGGCGGCCGCCGCCGGCGTCGACTTGCTGGGCTACTACATCCCGCCGTTCTCCTACGCCCTGATGCAGGTCGTCGAGCAGGCGGTGAAGGGCGCCGGCAGCACCGACGACGCCAAGCTCGCCGACTTCATGCGCAAGGCTACTTTCAAGACGGTGGTCGGCGACATCAAATTCAACGCCGAGGGCGAATGGCAGGAGCCGCAGGTCATTGCCGTGCAGTTCCAGGGAGTCAGCGGCAACAGCGTCGACCAGTTCCGCGACCCCAAGACTGAAGTGATCCTGTGGCCGGCCAAGTACAAGACCGGCGACATGATCTATCCGTACGACCCGAAGAAGTAGGGCGGCGTCCGAAATCCGGCGGCATTCTTGTCAACCATCAGCCTCACCCTGAGGAGGCCGCGCAGCGGCCGTCTCGAAGGGTGGGCAACATGCACTACCGCTTGACCATCGCCAGTTAGCGGCGTCGGCGATGAACCCCACCCTTCGAGACGCGACCCTCCGGGTCGCTCCTCAGGGTGAGGCGACCTGGCACAGTCGCACGGGCAGGCGTTTGGCGCCCGCAAACCACGTCACCCGCCCAGGTAGAGCTCGCGGATCATGTCGTTGTTGTTCAGCGCCGCGGCCGACTCGCCCTCGAAGGCGATGCGGCCTTGCACGATGACATAGCCGCGGTCGGCGATGCGGATGGCCTGGATGAAGTTCTGCTCGGCCATCAGGACGCTCAGATCGTAGCCGACCTTCAGCTCCTTGATCTTGTCGATAGTGCGGCTGACCAGCAGCGGCGCCAGCCCGACGGACGGCTCGTCGATCAGTAGCATGCGCGGCGCCGACATCAGCGCCCGCGCCAGCGCCAGCATCTGCTGCTCGCCGCCGCTCATGCTGCCCGCCAGCTGGCCGGCCCGTTCCTTCAGGCGCGGAAAGGTCTCGAAGCAGAAATCGAGATTGCGCGCGATGACGGTCCGGGCGGTCGGCCGGAAGGCGCCGAGCAGCAGGTTCTCGGTCACCGTCAATTTGGGGAACAGGCGCCGTCCTTCGGGTACGAAACCGATGCCGAGATCGACGATCTCCTCGGTGGCGCGGCCGACCAGCTCATGCGACGCGCCGTCGATCTCGGCCGTGATCGTGCCGCGCGACGGGCGCACCATGCCCATGACCGATTTCATCAAGGTCGACTTGCCGTTGCCGTTGGTCCCGAGCAGCACCACCGTCTCGCCGGCGCCGACGTTGAGCGAGACGTCCTCCAGCACGCGCACCGCGCCGTAGCCGGCGTCGATTCCGCTGATGGTCAGGCTACTCGCCAAGATACGCCCTCACCACGTCGGGATCGCGCACCACGTCCTTGGGCAAGCCGTCGGCGATCTTCTTGCCGGCGACCAGCACCGCGATGCGCTGCGAGAAGGCCATCACGGCCCGCATGATATGTTCGATCAGGATCACGGTCACGCCCTGGCCGTTGAGCCGGATCAGCAGGGCGATGATCTCGTCGATCTCGGCGTTCGACAGGCCGGCCATCGCCTCGTCGGCGATCAGCAGCCGCGGCTGCGCCGCCATGGCGCGGGCCAACTCAAGCTTGCGCATCTCGATCTGCGTCAGGTCGCGCGGCAGGCGGTCGGCCTTGTCGGCCAGTCCGACCTCGCCCAAAAGCTCGCGGCAGCGTCCGGCGATGGCGTCGCCGGCGACGGCGCCGTGGTTGCGGGCGTTGACGCCGTAAAGGATCGGGATGCGCAGATTGTCGGCCAACGTCAGACTGCCGAACGGGCGCGGCAGCTGGAAGCTGCGCGCTAGGCCGCGGCGCGTGCGTTCATGCGCCGACAGACCGTCCACCACCTCGCCGGCGAAACGGACGCTGCCCATCTCGTTGCGCAAGGTGCCGCAGATGCAGTTCACCAGGGTCGACTTGCCCGAGCCGTTGGGTCCGATCAGGCCCAGCCGCTCGCCGTCCTGCACCTCGAGCTGGATGCCGTCCAGCGCGACGAAGCCGCCGAAGCGCTTGCTGAGGCCCTCGACCTGGAGCAGCGCCGTCATCGCTTCCTCTGGAACAGGCCGACGATGCCCTGCGGCGCCAGGATCACGAAGGCGACCATCAGCAGGCCGGCGACCAGCACGTTGACCGCCGAAGAGATCGTGACCCTCACGTACTCCTGCAGGCCGCCGACCAGCAGGGCACCGATCACCGGACCCAGCCAGCTGCCCATGCCGCCGATCAGCGGCATGGCGATGGCGTTCACCGCGTAGTTCAGGCTGAAGCCGGACGAGGGATCGAGGTAGGTGATGTAGTAGGGCAGCGGCGCGCCGGCCATGCCCATGAAGCCGCCAGATAGCGTCGTGGCGACCAGTTTCAGCCGCAAGGTCGGCACGCCGGAGGCCTCGGCGGCGCCCTCGTCATCGCGGATGGCGGCGAAACCGTAGCCCAGTGCCGAGCGCTCGATGGCCCGCGCCGTCGCCAGCACGATGACGCAGAGCCCGAGCATCACCAGGAAGAGATACTGCACGTACTCGCCGCCGATCAGCGGCGCCACGCGCGGA
>DATFGV010000075.1:0-8103 GCA_035249115.1 Vineibacter sp. | reverse complement strand
CCCAGCACGAACGCCAGCACCGAGCCGAGGCCAGCGTAGATCAGCGCGCCCCAGACCATGTAACCGGGAATGGTGAAGGGCGTGCCGCCGATCGCGAACGACAGGGCGCCGGAGACGGTCCACAGGACGCCGACGAAGGTCACCAGCAGCAACAGGTTGTCAATGATGCCGACCATGAACTCCACGGCCAGCTCGGTCGCCATGCGCACGTCGTCGGCGATGCGCTGGTCCGGGTTGTCGTGGTCGCCGCCCATGAAATTGAGCTGGTAGTGGCGTCCCGAATCGACCCATCGCGCAATCAGCGACCGCGTCAGCCATTGCCGCCATGAGATTTGCAGGTGCATCTTAACATGCAGCGAGACCACGGCGACGGTCGTCGCAGCCGCGATCCAGCCGACGTAAATCAGCGCCTGCTCGAGGAACTCATCGAGATCCTTGCGTTCCAGCGCATTGAAAAAGTCGACATTCCACAGATTGATGCGCACCTGCACGTAGGTCTGCAGGCCGCTCAACGCCAGCAGAGCCGCCACCATCCCGCGGTGCAGCCAGCGCCGCTCGCCGGAAAAGTATCCGCGGGCAAACCGCCAATAGAGGACGAGGGTCGCCGGAGTCCGTTCGGGCGCTTCATCAACAGTCGCGTCGCCGTCACCCGGCACCGACGTCGTCGATGCTGCCATGTATGATTCCCCTAGCTATGCGAGGTCAGCCGGCGATCTCGCGTATTCCGGACGGTGCGTTCCGCACCAAAGCCATTGGCATGTACAGAATTTGCCCAAGTCGGATAACGGCTGGGGCAGCTCCAGGTTCCGACCGCGCGAGGGAGAAGCGACATGACCGACACCACCATCGCGGCGCTGCGCACGACCTTGCTGACCATCCCGTGGTCGGGCGAGCCGCCGGCCAACGGCATCATGCCGCCGACCCACCGCACGGTCCTGGTGCTGCAGATCGAAACCAAGGGCGGCCTGGTCGGCATGGGCTACCTGCAGCCGCTGAGCGGCGGCATGGAGACGATCGACGCCTGCCTGAAGGACCTGGTCGCGCCGAGGGTGCTGGGGCGCGACGCCACCGAGGTCGAGGGCATCTGGCAGACGCTGTGGCGCGGCACCTACTGGGTGGGCCGCGGCGGCGTCGCGACGTTCGCGCAGTCGGCAGTCGACGTCGCGCTCTGGGACATCATGGGCCAGCGGGCCGGGCTGCCGCTCTATCGCCTCTGGGGCGCCTGCCGCAAGGAGGTGCCGGCGTACGGTTCCGGCGTGTGGCGCGGCCTCAGTCGCGACGGCATGATCGACAAGGCCAGGCGCTTCACCGCTATGGGCCTGAAGGCGATCAAGATGCAGGCGGCGCACATCCGGCCGTGGCGCGAGGACGTCAGGAACGTGCACGCGATGCGCGCCGCGCTCGGCCCTGACATCGAGATCATGGTCGACGTCAACATGGGCTGGACCGCCGACACCGCCATCCAGGCCGGCCACCATTTCGATGAGGCCGACATCTACTGGCTGGAGGAGCCGGTGGTCTGCGAGGATTTCGCCGGCTACCGCCGCGTGGCGCAGGCGCTCAAGACCCGTGTGGTCGGCGGCGAGAGCCACTTCACGCGCTTCGACCTGCGGCCGTTCTTCGAGCACCCCTCGACGCCGATCCTGCAGCCCGACCCGATGCGCGGCGGGCTGACCGAGCTGCGCAAGATCGCGGCGGTCGCCGACACCTGGGGCATCCGGATCGCACCGCACCTGTTCCACGAGCTGCTGGTGCACCTGCTGTGCTCGATCCCGAACGCCAGCTACGCCGAGTACATGGACTGGAACGACGATCTGTGGGTGACGCCGGCGATCCCGGTGAACGGCATGCTGAAACCACCGGAAGCGCCCGGCCACGGCCTGCGGTTCAAGCCGGAGATCCTGAAGGACTGCCGGACCGGCGGCTTCGAGATCCGGGCCTGACGGCGCATCGTGCGCAATGGCTTTTGGCGTCGAGTCCCGTCGCTGGCGCGTCGCGGCCAAACCTTGGGGTGCGACACGGCTAGCGTCCAATGGTCATTGACCCGAAGTCGAAATTGGTTACGTCACAGTCACTGAAAAGAGTATGCACGAATGATTTTGAACCTTGTGTGTATGTTGTCATGAAATACACTAGTATTGGTATGCCAAACAATGACGTTTTAAGGCCTGCGGGAGGGGTCTGTTTCTGGATGGGGGGTGGGTACCCAGACCGGCCGTACCATGCTGTACGCGCGTCCTAGGGGCCCTGGCGGGCCTGTTTTGGGGCGACGGCAGGACGGCCGTTCCTGGGCCTCGCCGCGCCGCAGTGCAGACCTTCCCCTGGGCTGCAACGCCGCCTTGCAGCATCGCCCTTGCCATCGCGGCGCGGCGGCCGCACCTTGCCGCCTGTATGAACGACCGTTTACCTCGAGCGCGCGCCCGTCGACGTCGCAGGAGAACCGACCATGAAGCTGATGTGGTTCCACCTGATGCCCTACACGGAACTGCCGGACGACTTCAACCAGAAGCACCCGTCGGTCTGGGTCGACATCCACTCGTCGCTGTTCGACCCCAGGCGCGCGCACCACATGTACAACGACTTCATGGACGAGCTGGAGTTCGCGGCCGATTGCGGCTTCGACGCGGTCTGCGTCAACGAGCACCACTCCAACGGCTACGGCCTGATGCCCTCGCCCAACCTGATCGCCTCGTCCCTGGCGCGGCGCACGACGGACACGGCGCTGTGCGTCATGGGCAACAGCCTGGCGCTCTACAACCCGCCGACCCGCGTCGCCGAAGAGTTCGCGATGATCGACTGCATCTCGGGCGGCCGGCTGATCGCCGGCTTCCCGGTCGGCTCGCCGATGGACACCTGCTTCGCCTACGGCCAGAACCCGAGCATGCTGCGCGAGCGCTACTACGAGGCGCACGACCTGGTGAAGAAGGCGTGGACCGAGAAGGAGACCTTCGCCTTCTCCGGCCGTTTCAACCAGCAACGCTACGTCAACATCTGGCCGCGGCCGATCCAGAACGACCCGCATCCGCCGATCTGGATTCCGGGCGGCGGCTCGGTCGAGACCTGGCGCTGGTGCGCCGAGATGGACTACGTCTACTGCTACCTCAGCTACTACGGCTACAAGGCCGGGCTCGCCACCATGCAGGGTTTCTGGCGCGAGATGGACAAGCTGGGCAAGGACCGCAATCCCTACCGCGCCGGCTTCCTGCAGTTCGTCGGCGTCGCCGAGAGCCGCGAGCAGGCGCTGGAGCTCTACACCGAGCCGGCCGAGTACTTCTACGGCCGCTGCCTGCATGTCGACGCGCGCTTCGCGATGCCGCCGGGCTACACGACGGAGGCGACGCAACGCGCCGGCATCCAGGGCATGGTGGCGCAGGCGGCGAACGCCGCCAGCGCCGGCGCCGACAAGAAGAAGTTCCGCGCCCGCACCATGAAGGAGATCGTCGACGACGGTTACGTCATCATCGGCTCGCCCGACGAGGTGGTCGAGCAGATCCGCCACGTCGGCACCAGCCTCAATGTCGGCCACCTGATGCTGCTGCTGCAGTTCGGCAACATGAGCAAGCAGGTGACCCAGCACAACACCAGGCTGTTCGCCGAGAAGGTGATGCCGAACGTCAGGGACTTGTTCTCCGACTGGCAGGACCATTGGTGGCCCAAGCCGATGGAGCGCAACCAGCGCGCCGCCGTTCCCGCCTTCCAGCCAAGGCTGGCGGCGGAGTAGCCGATGCCAAGTCCCTCTCTCCGCCACGAAGTGGGGGAGGTGGCCGAAGGCCGGAGGGGGAGCCGACGTGGTCTTGGTCACTGAGACCTCGTGGGCTCCCCTCCGCCCCTTCGGGGCACCTCCCAGCTTCGCTGGGGAGGAACAACGCCACGATGATCTGAACCGGAGCCCCTATTGAGCGAACCGCAGACCCTGACGATCGACGTCAACGGCTTTCCCTGCCGGGTGTGGCGCAAGGGCAGCGGCCCCAAGCTGGGGTTCCTCGCCGGCTTTGGCGGCCAGCCGCGCTGGGTGCCGTTCCTCGACAAGCTGGCCGAGAAGCGCACCGTCATCGTGCCCTCGCTGCCCGGCTTCCCGGGCGGCGCCGGACATCAGGTGCTCGACAGCCATCTCGACTGGCTGCTGGCGACACACGCGCTATTGCGCGGCGCCGACCTGATCGGCGCCGACCTGGTCGGCAGCTCGGTCGGCGGCGCGCTGGCCGCCGACATGGCGGCCGTCTTCCCCGGCCTGGTGCAGCGCCTGGCGCTGATCGCGCCGTTCGGGCTGTTCGACGAAAAGGATCCCGCCACCGATCCCTGGGCGCAACGTACCGACAACGTGCCCGGCCTGATGTGTGCCCAGCCCGACGCCTGGAAGCAGCTGGTCGCCATGCCCGAGGGCGCCAACTCGATCGAATGGCCGATCGAGATGACCCGTGCTGCCGAGGCGGCGGCCCGCTTCCTCTGGCCGCTCGGCAACACGCGGCTCGACAAGCGCCTGCGCCTGATCGAGGCGCCGACCTTGATCCTGTGGGGCGAGCAGGACCGGATCATGCCCCGCAGCTACGCCGAGACCCTGGCCAAGGGCATCAAGGGCAAGACCACTGTGCGGCTGATCGCCGACGCAGGCCACCTCGCCCATCTCGACCAGCCGCAGGCCGCGGCCGACGCCATCGAGTCTTTTCTCGGCTAGAGATTTTCCGGATCGATCGGACTCCGGGAACGCGGCGCTCGAAGCAAAACCGCACGCCTGTACGGCGAGCGTCGGCAGTCGTATACTGCGTCCGTCATGAGTCACTCGCGGAGGTCGGTCGTGCCGCCGCCGAGAAGCGTAGCATCTGGCGTGCGATCGGGGCGCCGGCGGTTTGATGCCAAACCCGCCCGGCTCACCCGGCGCGGTCTGCTGACCGCAAGCCTGGTGGCCGGCGGAGTCGCCGATCCGGCTTTGGCCGTTCCGCCGGCGCCGCCGGTTCAACAGCCGCCTGTCCAAATCGTCGTCATCGGTGACTCGCTGGCCGAAGGCGTTTGGGGCGGCCTGTTCCGCCGCTTCTACAAGACCCGCGCGCTACGGATCGTCAACGCCGCCACGGCGTCGACCGGTTTCAACCGCACGCCTTACGAAGACAAGCTGCGCGACCTGATGGGGCAGCATCCAATCGACCTGCTCGTCATGATGACCGGCGCCAATGACGCGCAGGATGTCTTGGGGCTGGACGGCCGCCCCAACGCGAACTTCGGCACGGACGCGTGGCGGGAGCTTTACGCGCGGCGAGTCCAGCGGTTCCTCGACGCGGTTCACGACCATCGACTGCACCTGATCTGGATCGGCCTGCCGATCATGCGGAGCCCGGCGTTCGAGGCCCGGATCGCGCGGGTGCGCGACATTCACCAGGCGCTATGTGCCGAATACTTCATCCCCCTGCTGGACCTGCACGCCGCGACACGCGACGACACGGGCGCTTACGCCAGTCACCGTCGCGACGACAAGGGCCGCCTGCGGCCGCTGCGCTACGAAGACGGCGTGCACCTCGCCGAGTTCGGCAACGACCTGATCGGCGACATGGTCCTGCATCACATGCTCGAGCGCCGTCCACCATGGATGACCCGGGAGGTCGAGGAGCTGATGCAGCCGGCGAGGCGCTCGTGACGAACCTCGCGGCTGCGCGCGCCGCCCGTGCTGTCAAAGCGCGATGCCCTGCCCCGCTTTGAGCGGGTGCGTGTCGACGATGAATCGCATGACGTCCGGAACGGCGTGATCGACCGTCAGTTCCGCCGGCCGGTGACTGCGCGGGCGTTCGCGCGTGCCGAGCCCGACCGCCTCGTGCCGCCAGGCCGAGTCGCGCCACGTGGCGTAGGGCACGAAGGTCGCGCGGCCGCGGACGGCCGGCTGCCGCCTTGCGTTGCCGGTGTTGAACGCCGACACCGCGGCGCGCCCGCCATGCCGCGCCAGCAGCGCCGCCGCGTCCAGCACCATGACGATCTGATCATGGCGGCGACAGGCGCGCAGGTGTCGTGCCAACCGTTCCGGATCGGCCCAGAAGAACACCTTGCCGTTCAGCAGCGCGTACCACTGCCCCGGAATCATGCCGCGCAGGCAGCCGCGCAACGCGTCCGGCGGCATCGGCGTCTGGTCGCGCACCACGACGCCGTTGGCCAGCACGGTGCGCGCCGCCCGATGCCGGCGCACGCGGGCGTGGTCGCCGGCCGCGACACCGGGCAGGTCGAGCAGCGCCTCGGCGCTCAGCAGGCCGTGCCGCTGGATCGACGGCCAGTTGTCGGCCTCGGCGAGATGGAAGACACGGTCCAGCCCGGCCGGCGGACGATCACCGGCCATCGTCCTCTACGCCCGCTTCCAGGTCGTGCCTTTGGGGCCGTCCTCGAGCAGCACGCCGCGCGCCGCCAGATCGTCGCGGATGCGGTCGGCCTCGGCGAAGTTCCTGGCCTTGCGCGCCGCCTGGCGGGAGCCGATCGCGGCTTCGATCTCGGCCTCGCTTGGGCCGCCGGCCGACGGTGTCCAGCGGAACCACGCCTCGGGATCGTCCCATAGCAGGCCGAGCGCTGAGGCGCCGGCCAGCAGCGCCGCTTTCGCGGTCGCCTTGGCCTCGGGCGTCGCGGCGCGGTTGAGGTCGGCCGCCAGCTCGTGCAGGTGCGACAACGCCAGCGGCGTGTTGAGATCGTCGTCGAGCGCGGCGGCGATCGCCGACGGCACATCCGCGGCCGGCGGCGCCGCGATCGCCGCCGTCGCGCGCAGCGCCTGGTACAGCCGGTCGAGCTGCGCCTTGGCGGTGCGCAGCCCGTCCTTGGTGAAGCCCAGCGGCTGGCGATACTGCGCCGTCAGCAGCAGCAGGCGGATCGCCTCGCCCGGAAACTCGTCCAGCAGCTCGCGCACCGTGAAGAAGTTGCCGAGCGACTTCGACATCTTCTCGCCCTCGCCCATGACGAGGAAGCCGTTGTGCATCCAGTAGGTCGCCATCTGCGTCGTGCCGAACGCCGAGCGCGACTGGGCGATCTCGTTCTCGTGGTGCGGGAAGATCAGGTCGATGCCACCGGCATGGATGTCGAACGTCTCGCCCAGCAGCTGGCCGCTCATCGCCGAGCACTCGATATGCCAGCCCGGCCGGCCGCGGCCCCACGGGCTTTCCCAGCCCGGCTGCTCTGGCGTCGAAGGCTTCCACAGCACGAAGTCGGCGGCGTCCTTCTTGTAGGGCGCCACATCGACCCGCGCGCCGGCCACCAGTTCGTCGCGGCTGTGGCGCGACAGGCGGCCGTAGTCGGCCATGCTCGGCACGCTGAACAGCACGTGGCCGTCGGCGGCATAGGCGTGGCCGCGCGGGATCAGCCGCTCGATGATGCCGATCATCTGCGCGACATACTCGGTGGCGCGCGGCTCGGCATCGGGCGGGATCGCGCCCAGCCGCTTCATGTCGGTCTGGTAGGCGTCGGTGGTGCGCTGAGTCAGCGACTCGATCGACTCGCCCGACTCGCGCGAGCGGTTGATGATGCGGTCGTCGATGTCGGTGATGTTGCGCACGTAGGTGACGCGCGGATAGCGCCACTTCAGCAGACGATAGAGCACGTCGAACACCACCACCGGCCGGGCGTTGCCGATATGCACGTGGTCGTAGACGGTGGGGCCGCAGACATACATGCGGACATGCGCCGGATCGAGCGGCGCGAATTCTTCCTTGCGGCGCGTCAGCGTGTTGTAGACGACGAGGGACATGGTCCCCTCACTCCCGAATGACTGTTGAAGCGCGAACGCGGCCCGCGGTGGCGGGCCGGCGGTTCACGGACATCGCGCCGACGTTTGACCCAGGCGCGCAGACGGGAGGAGCGTGACTATCATGACGCCGCCTTATACCACCGGCGCCGACCGAAAGCAGCGCCCGCTTGCCCCGATTGTCCCGATGGCGGAACGCTTCGTTCACGCAATCCATCTCTATCCAGCCACATCCTCACCCTGAGGAGCGACCCGCAGGGTCGCGTCTCGAAGGGTGCGGCGCACCACGGCGCGAGGAAATCCGGCCGTTCCGGCCGCGGAAGTCGCAGCCCACCCTTCGCGACGGCCGCTGCGCGGCCTCCTCAGGGTGAGGATGATCGTCGTCAGTACCACGCGAGCAC
>DATFGV010000074.1:0-14292 GCA_035249115.1 Vineibacter sp. | reverse complement strand
TATCCCATTGCGCTCATCGCCAGTTCGGCCAATCCTGACGCGGCGGCGTTTCTCGCCTACCTCGGATCGGCAGCGGCGCGGCCGGCGTTCGAGAAGCAGGGATTCACTGTCCTGACGAAATAGGGAAATCGTGCTGGGGCTGACTGACGAAGAACTCACCGCCGTCAACCTCAGCCTCAAGGTGGCGCTCTGGGCCACGGCGGCCAGCCTGCCGCTGGGAGTCCTGGTCGCGCTGGTGCTGGCGCGCGGCCGCTTCTGGGGCGTGTCGCTGCTCAACGGCATCGTGCACCTGCCGCTGATCCTGCCGCCGGTCGTCACCGGCTACGTGCTGTTGCTGCTGTTCGGCCGCAAGGGGCCGATCGGCGCTTTCCTGGCCGAGCAGTTCGGCATCGTCTTCGCCTTCCGCTGGACCGGCGCCGCGCTGGCCTGCGCCGTCATGGGCTTCCCGCTGATGGTGCGCGCCATGCGGCTGTCGATCGAGGCAGTCGACCGGCGGCTGGAACAGGCGGCCGGCACCCTGGGCGCCAACCCGCTCTGGGTTTTCCTGACCATCACCCTGCCGCTGTCGCTGCCCGGCATCATCGCCGGCGCGGTGCTGGGCTTCGCCAAGGCGATGGGCGAATTCGGAGCGACCATCACCTTCGTGTCCAACATCCCCGGCGAGACCCAGACCCTGCCGTCGGCGATCTATACCTTCACCCAGATCCCCGGCGGCGACGCGGGCGCGCTGCGCCTGACGGTGATTTCGGTGATCGTCTCGATGGGCGCCTTGTTGATTTCCGAACTGCTGGCCCGCCGCGCCGAGCGCCATGTGACGGCCGCATGACGGGCGGTGCGGGACGACGTCGCCCGATTCGCTCCCCCACGCAGTGGGGGAGGTGGCCGAAGGCCGGAGGGGGAGCCGACGCGGTGCGTCTCACCGAGACACCCCGTTGGCTCCCCTCCGCCCCTTCGGGGCACCTGCCCAGCTTCGCTGGGGAGGATATCTCCGCACGCCTTCCGGTGATGCGATTCGTGGATTCCGCATGAGCCTCTCCGTCGATCTCCGGCACAGGCTCGGCGAATTCGCGCTCGACGTGCAATTCGAAAGCGAGGGCCGGCTGACGGCGCTGTTTGGTCGCTCGGGTTCGGGCAAGACGTCGATCGTCAATCTTGTCGCCGGTCTGATCCGCCCCGATGCCGGCCGCATCGCCGTCGATGGGACCGTCCTGGTCGACACCGACCGCGGCATTTTCGTGCCGCGACACAAGCGGCGGGTCGGCTACGTCTTCCAGGAGGGCCGGCTGTTCCCGCACCTCTCGGTGCGGCGCAACCTGCTCTACGGGCGCTTCTTCGCGCCAGGGCGCGGCGCGCGCGTCGCGATCGAACCGGTGATCGACCTGCTGGGCCTCGGGGCGCTCTTGGCGCGGTCACCGGCGTCGCTGTCGGGCGGCGAGAAGCAGCGGGTGGCGATCGGCCGGGCGCTGCTCAGCGATCCGCTGCTGCTGCTGATGGATGAGCCTCTGGCCTCGCTCGACGAGCCGCGCAAGGCGGAGATCCTGCCCTATGTCGAGCGCCTGCGCGACGAGATGGCGATCCCCGTGCTGTACGTCAGCCACGCCATCTCGGAAGTGGCGCGGCTGGCGAGCACCGTGGTGCTGCTGTCCGAGGGCCGCGTGCTGGCCACCGGCGCGCCGGCCGACGTTTTGGGCAGCAGCGCCGTGGTGCCGATCTCAGGCCCGGCCGAGGCCGGCAGCGTGCTCGAGGCGCGGGTCGCGACCCTGGACGCGACCTTCGGCCTGTCAGGCCTGGAGACCCGCGCCGGCAAACTGACGGTGCCGCGGATCGGCGCCGCGATCGGCAGTAGCGTGCGCGTCTTCATCCGCGCTTCGGACGTGATGCTGGCGCTGCGCCAGCCGGCGGACGTAAGCGCCCTCAACGTTCTTTCGGGCACGGTCGTCGGCCTGGCGGAGGAGAACCGCACCGTGATCGACGTCACCCTGGATTGCGGCGGGCAGCCCCTGTTGGCGCGCATCACCCGGAAGTCCGCGGTCGCGATGCGGCTGGCGGTTGGCACCCCCGTCTTCGCCATCATCAAGAGCGTGGCGCTGGAGGAGGGAGAACGCCCGCGCCGTGCCTGAAGAACCGGGTGTCGCCCATCGGTTGACCGCGCCCTGGCGCGACAAGTGTAGGAGTCTACCTATCCAACGCGAACCAATTACACCTTTGTCGGTCAGTGGATCGCATGATACGGGGCATCAACTTGCGTGTGATGTGAATAAATTTGCAGCTGAGTGTTTCCATGCTCCTCTACGCCGGCACTATTTTTCTCAGCTCGTTTCTGCTCTTCCTCGTTCAGCCGGTGATCGCCAAGCACATCCTGCCGTGGTTCGGTGGCGCCGCCTCGGTCTGGATCATCTGCCTGGTTTTCTTCCAGTTCGCGCTGCTGCTGGGTTACGCCTATGCCGACTTCGTCGCGCGGCGGCTGACTCCGCGCGTTCAGGCGATCCTGCACAGTTCCCTGTTGGTCGTCAGCCTGCTGACATTGCCGATCACGCCCGATCCGGCGTGGAAGCCGTTGGGCGACGAGAACGCATCGTGGCGAATCGTCGCCTTGCTGACCGCGAGCATCGGCCTACCCTATTTCCTGCTGTCCTCGACCAGTCCGCTGGTGCAGGTGTGGTTCGCGCGCGCCAGGCCCGGCGCCAGCCCGTACCGCCTGTTCGCCCTGTCGAACCTCGCCTCCCTGCTGGCGCTGTTCGGCTATCCCATCGTTATCGAGCCGCTGATCGCGGCGCGTACCCAGTCCTGGGTCTGGTCGGGCATCTTCGCGCTCTACGTGGCGGGCTGCCTCGCCTGCGTTTGGCGTAACGCTACCGCATCTTCGCCGCACGTAGTCCAGTCGGCTGGCGCAACGGATGACAGACCGGCGCCCAGCGTTGCGGACTACGCCGTGTGGACCACGTTGGCGGCGATCGGATCGGTCCTGCTGCTCGCGGTGTCCAACCATCTGACGCAAAACATCGCCTCGGTGCCGCTGCTCTGGGTGTTGCCGCTTGGGCTTTATCTGATCAGCTTCATCTTTTCGTTCGACGCCGCCGGTTGGTACCGGCCGCGGCTGTACGCCGGCATTCTGGCGGCGCTGCTCGTCGGCGTCGCCTATGTACTGGTCGATCCGGACATGCGGTTGAACTTGCCCGTCCAGATCACGCTATTCTCGGCCGTGCTTTTTGTGGCTTGCATGCTGTGCCACACCGAGCTGGCGCATCTGAAACCGGCGCCGCGCCACCTGACGGGATTCTATCTGACCGTGTCGTTGGGCGGCGCCATCGGCGCCATCCTGGTCGGCCTGCTGGCGCCAATCACCTTGAAGGACTATCTGGAACTGGAAATCGCGCTCGTGATTCTGGCCGCGCTGGTTGCCCTGCGCTCGCGCGATTGGCTGGTGAAGGCACCGCTCATGGCTGGATTCTCGGCGCTGGCGTTGGTCGGCTGGGCGCATGCCTACGCAACGTTCGATCCGAACAACGTCATTGCCCGCAATTTCTACGGCGTCATCCGCGTCGTCGAGCTCGGCGCGCCCAACGATCCGGATCGGGCACGCTCACTGGTCCACGGCACGATCGACCACGGCCGGCAGTTCCTGGCGCCCGAACGGCAACGCGAGCCGGCCGGCTACTTCCGCCACGCCGGCGGCATCGGTCGCGCGATGTCGATGCTACCGGACGGACCGCGCCGCATTGGAATCATCGGCCTAGGGGCGGGCGCGCTCGCCGCCTACGGCCGCGACGGTGACGTCATCCGGTTCTACGAGATCAACGCTGCGGTCGTCGACTTCGCCGTCAGCCGCTTTAGCTACATGTCCGACAGCAGGGCCCGCGTCGATACCGTGCTGGGCGATGGCCGTTTGGCGCTCGAACGCGAATCGCCACAGGCCTACGACCTGTTGGCAGCCGACGCATTCTCGGGCGACGCCATTCCCGTCCACCTCATCACCGCCGAGGCGATGACCCTGTACCGACGTCACGTCAAGCCGGGCGGCATCATCGCTTTCAACGTTTCCAACCGCTTCGTCGACATGGCGCCGATGGTGGCGAAGATCGCGCGCGCTCAGGGTCTCCACGCCGTTCTTTGTCGCGACGTTGACTTGAAGACCGGCAAGCGGATGAGCGACTGGGTCTTGGTCAGTGACGATCCTCGCTTGGCGGACCGCCCCGAGCTACGAGGTCTCGCGCAGCCGATCCCCGACACCACCGCTGCCATGTGGACCGACGATTTCAGCAATCTGCTGCAGGTGTTGAGGTAGAGGCCGACTCGCTGCCCAGCGGCCACTGGTCAAGGACCGCGCCCGGCGCGCTTCCGTCTCGGGGTGGCTTCCGATCCGGCGTGTCGCCTCATTCGTCCGACGTCTGCATTCGCCGCAGGGCGCGCAGTTCGCTCGCCGCCGCGCGCGCAGCCGCCACGCCGACCGCGCGATATAGCCTGATCACCTTCCTACCACTGGCCGTCAACTGCGCCCCGCCGCCGCCACCGCCGCCTTTCTGGGTCTCGACCAGCGGCGATTTGAAGGTGCCGTTCAATTCGTCGATCAGCAGCCAGGCGCGACGGTAGGACATGCCCATGGCGCGTCCGGCCGACGAGATCGATCCCAGATCACCGATCAGCTCGAGCAGCCGGGCCTTGCCCGGACCAAGCGCTTCGGTGTCGTCCAGGTCGATGCGGATGCTGAGCTCGGGTTCGGCGGGACGGGCTTGTCTCGCCCGGCTGGGCGCGCGCGGCATCCCGACACTATGGCCGCCGGCCGCCGCAGGCGCCAGCGCGCCGTGCGACGGGCGGCGCGATTGGCCGCCGCCAGGGTCGATCGGCTGCCGGCGGCCTCAGCGCACCTCGGTCATGATCTGGTGCTTGGCGGTATCGAAGAACTCCCGCATCCGGGCGCGCACGGTATGGTCGGCGACTTGCCGGCCGGCGGCGCGCAGGTCCTGGCCAACCTTTTCCACGACCTCGTCATCGCCCGGCTTCTCGACATCGACCGACACCAGCTCGCTGGCATAGGCGTCGGCGTCGGCGCCGGTCTTGCCCAGTTGTGCCGCCGCCCACAGGCCGAGCAGTCGATCGCGCCGCGCCGCCACCTTGAAGCGCAGCTCCTCGTCGGCCATGAACTTGTTCTCGAAGGCACGTTCGCGTTCGTCGAAGGTCGTCATTGCTGTGTCCCCTCGTGCGCGGCCAAGGTACCGCCGCGCTGGCGCACCAGCGAGCGCCTGGCGCCGTCGACGCCCCGCTTGTCGGGTCGCACGATCGATTGCATCGCGGGGCATCGCAGCCGCGGCCGTCATGGCCGCGTGCCATGCGATCGATCCCGGTGACATGGGCGCCGCGGCCCCGGGGGTCAAGACCGTCGGCCGCCCGCCGCCGAAGGCGTGAGCGGTCAGTCGCCGGCGTCGGCGGAAGGTGCGCCTAGACCTCGCGAACGGTGATCTTGTAGCCGGAGGCCTCGGGGTCGATCCCGTCCAACTGGCCGCGGGCTGTGGTGCCTTCGGGATACATGAAGTAATTGACCACCGTATCGCTCGGCGGCAGGCGCACGTCGCGCGCATGGTTGAAGGCGACCCAGTTGCCTTCCCACGACCCGAACAGGAAACGCCGCAGCTCTGGCATCTTGGGATCGGTCAACGCCAGCTTGTCGTCGAGCACCACCTTGCGGATGTCGGCGGGGTCGGCCGGGATCCAGCCGGCGCCGGCGACCCAGAACTCGGCGCGGCAGTGCTGCGCCCGGCTGATGTCGACATTGCGCGTGCCCATGGCCGAATAGTGCGCCGACGGCGCCACCCGCACGCCGTAGACGCCGCGCGACGGCACACCGGCGGCGCGCGTCATGCCGACGAACAGCGCGTTGAGGTCGGCGCACTTGCCGCCGAGATTGCCGCTGACCAGCATGGCGCGGATGTCGCCGATGCCGCAGCCCTTGACCTTGGGATCGCGGAAGGTGTTCTCGACGATCCAGTCGTAGATCGCCTGCGCCTTGTCGATCGGCGCCCGCTTGCCGGCGACGATCTTGTCCGCCGTCTCTTTGACGATGCCGTCGGTGGTGATCATGGCGTTGGGTTGCAGGAACTTGGCGACGTCGGCGGGCATATCGCCGGTCGCGGCGGCCCGCAGGTCGCTGGCGCGTTCAACCGTCGCGACCCGTGTCGTCACGCTGACGATGCGCGCCTCGCCGCCGTCCGCCCAGGCGGCATGGAACGCCTGCGCGCCGCTGTCCGGATCCTTGTAGATGCCCAGGTTGGGCGTGTTGCCGCTCCAGGTCACCGACTCCAGGCGCTGGTAGGCGCTGTCGTGCGGCAGCGGCAGCCACAGGCGCGTGTTGCCGGCGTCGGCCGCCATGTTGACCGCCATGGTCATTTCGAAACTGCGCCAGCGCCTGCTCTGGCCGGCGGTCGGATTGGCCGCGACCGTGGTCAGCGGCAGGGCCGATAGCAACGGCGCGGCGGCGGCGGTGGCAACGAAGGCGCGGCGGTTCATTCGGTCTCTCCGGGTGGGCAGCGGTGGAGGGCCGGTCGTCGAGCGACCAGCAACCTGCCACGGCCGCAGCAATGGGCGTTGTGTCGGGGGGAGCGGAGGCTGTCCTGGGCCCGGTTTACCGGGATTGCTTGTGAACCTGCCGGTTCGTCGGCGCCCGGACCGGGCAGCGCGCCAAGGCCGGCCTCTGCTGCGCGCCGCGATCTAAGGATAGGCTCGCCCGGGTGTCAATCGCGGCCCGCAACGGCGTGGTTGCCGGCGCGACACCGTCGGCGGGCTCGCGCACCGTTCCGAGACGCGAACCAATGCCCATGGCATGCTGGCGCGGCCTGTTTTCGCGTGCTGGATTGGCAGGCACGTGAACGATCGGTGGCAGGAGACCAATTCATGAGCGAGGCGCATGTTCTGACCGAGGTGAAGGACGGCATCGGCTGGATCACCCTGAACCGCCCGCAGGTGCTGAACGCGCTGTCGGCCGAGATGACCGAGGGCCTGATCGTCGCCACCCGCGACTTCGAGCGCAATGCGGCGGTGCGCTGCGTCGTGATCCGCGGCGCCGGCACGCACTTCATGGCCGGCGGCGACATCAAGGGTTTCCACAAGTCGCTGACCGAGGAGCGCGCCCAGCACCTCGCCAACTTCGAGATGCGGGTGGTGAAGGCGCATCAGCTGATCTACCACCTGCGGCGCATGCCCAAGCCGGTGCTGGCCTCGGTGCAGGGCGCCGCCGCCGGCTTCGGGCTGAGCCTGATCCTGGCGTGCGACATGGCGATGGCGACCGACGATGCGTTCTTCACCCTGGCGTACCGCCATATCGGCCTGTCGGCCGATGGCGGCGCGACCTACTTCCTGCCGCGCATCGTCGGCGAACGCCGGGCATTGGAGATCGCGCTGCTGGGCGAGCGCTTCACGGCCCAGAAAGCGCAGGAAATCGGCATCCTCAACTGGCTGGTGCCGAGGGACAAACTGGCTGACGAGACCTTGAAGCTGGCGCGCAAGCTGGCCGACGGGCCGACCTTCGCGCTGGGCAAGGCCAAGCAGCTGATCCGTGGTTCGCTCGACAATTCCTGGGACGAACATTCGCACCGCGAGGCCGAATACCTCGCCGCTTGCGCCGCCACCGAGGACCACTTCGAAGGCCTGAACGCGTTCCTCGAAAAGCGTGCACCGGCGTTCAAGGGGCGGTAGCGGGAGAGACCGGGTCGTTGCTGGTGACGGCTGGGGCCGCGCCGCTCCAGCGGCGCTCATGGTCAAGAGCCGACACTACGCGCCGGCGCGCCGCCGGAGCGACGCGGTTCGACCCGTCGTCCGGCGGGTCGGTGGGTGGCCCTGACAAATTCTACGCAATTGTCTCGCGCGCCACCGACTCCTTGGCCACCGTCTCCAGGCGTTCGACCAGGATGTCGGGCATCGACAGGAATGGCGAGTGGCCGCTGTCCAGGGTCAGCACCTTGCACGGCGTCTGCTGGATCATCCAGCGCTGCATGCTGAGCGTGATGGCGCTGTCGCGCAAACACTCAATGTACCAGCGCGGCACCGAGCCGAAGCGCTCCTCGGTGTAGCTCAGCGGCGTGGTGGCGATTGCGGCGGCCTGCGGCCGCAGGCGCGCCATGGCGCGGTAGACGTCGTCGGGATCGCAATCGTTGTAGAACAGCGCCGGCACGTTGGCGCGCTTGAAGGTGTAGCAGACGCCGTCCGGTCCGTACTCCAGCGAGCGGCGGATCAGCGTGTCCGGCTCGCGGCTGGTGACGTCGCGGCCGGTCATGCCCGATGGCGGCAGCAGGGCCGTCAGGTAGACCAAGGCCCGCACCTTGCGCCGCCGCGCCTCGGCGGCATGGGTGATGGTGAGGCCGCCCAGGCTGTGGCCGACCAGGATCGGCGGCTCGGCCTCCTTGTCGAGGATCTTGGAGACGCAGTCGACGTACATTGCCAGGCTGACCGCCGCCGCCGGCGTGTCGCGGTCTTCGCCGCTGCCCGGCAAGTCGGGCGCCAGCGCGCGGTGGCCGCGCGCCTGCAGCAGCGGCACGACTTTTTCCCAGCACCAGCCGCCGTGGCCGGCACCATGGATCAGGAGGAACGTCGCCATGAACGCCTCCCCATCAGCGCTGCCCGACCAGGGTCTTCGATCCTGGTGCGGGCACGAAGAAGTCGGGCGCCAGCTCGCCGCCGGGCGTGACGGCATACTTGGCGAGATCCTTGACGCCGGCCTTGGTCAACACGTCGTCGTCGATGAAGAAGTTGCCGGTGCAGCCGCGGCTCGGCTGGGTGAGGATCCAGTGCGCCGCGTCGGCGATGATCTCCGGCGTGCGGCTGCGTTTCATCAGTTCTTCGCCGCCCAGCAGGTTCTTGACCGCCGCGGTGGCGATGGTGGTGCGCGGCCACAGGCAGTTGAAGGCGATGCCGTCGTCCTTGAACTCGCTGGCCCAGGCCCACGAATACACGCTCATGCTGAACTTCGCCAGCGTATAGGCCGGATGGCTCTTGAACCACTTGACGTCGAAATCGAGCGGCGGCGACAGGGTGAGCACGTGCGGACTGCCGGCCGCTTTCAGGTGCGGCACGCACTTTTGCGTGACCAGGTAGGTGCCGCGGCCGTTGATCTGGTGCATCAGGTCGTAGCGCTTCATCGGCGTCTGCAAGGTGCCGGCGAGGTGGATCGCGCTGGCGTTGTTGACCAGGATGTCCAGCCCGCCGAAGCGCTCGACGGTCTTGGCGACAGCCGCCTCAACGCCCTGCTCGTCGCGGATGTCGACGGCGATCGGCAGCGCCTTGCCGCCGGCCTTTTCGATGTCTTCGGCGGCGGTGAAAATGGTGCCGGGCAAACGCGGATCTGGCGCGGCCGTCTTGGCGGCGATGGCCACATTGGCGCCGTCGCGCGCAGCCCGCAGCGCGATGGCCAGACCGATGCCGCGGCTGGCGCCTGTAATGAACAGCGTCTTGCCCCTGAGGCTCATGGGCATCTCCATGGCGAGCCGGGTGATGCGCCCATTGGCTTAGCGCCGGTCCGGCCAGCGGGCAAGGCAGCCGCCATGCGGCACGGGCGCACCGGCCGTGCGTCGCCGCTGCGCGGCTTGTCACAGCGCGCGACTCGGTCTTTCGACGCCGCCCCTCAGTTGTTCCGCGGCGGCTTGCTGCCGGGAATCGGATCGCCCGAGTCGCGCTCCTTGACGGCCTGGTGGAAGCCGGCCTCCTCGGCGCGCGCCTTGAACCACAGGCCCTCGGGCGAATGGCGGGTGATGCCGTCGAAAATCGTTGCCAGTGTCTGCGTCGTGCGCAGGCCCATGTTGTCGAAGGCGGCATTGATCGCGGTCTTTTGCATCCAGAGCTGGTTCTTGGGGACGCCCTTGATCCGGTCGGCCAGCCGCCGCACCTCTGTGTCGAGCGAATCGGCGGGGACCGCTTTTGTCACCAGCCCCATGCGCTCGGCCTCGGTGCCGGTCACGAGATCGCCGGTGAACAGCATGCGCTTGGCGCGTTCGGCGCCGACCCGGTAGACCCACATCATCGTGGTCGGGCAACCCCAGACGCGGGCCGGCGGATAGCCGATCCGGGCGTCCTCGGCCATCACGATCAGATCGCATGACAGGGCGATGTCGCTGCCGCCGGCGACGGCATAGCCGTGCACCTTGCAGATCACCGGCTTGTAGCTGCGCCACAGGCTCATGAAGTTTTGCGTGCAGCGGTCCATGAACTGGTAGTCGATGAACGGATCCCACGGCATTTCCTGGCTGCCGGTGGCGCTGCGCGGCGCCTCCGCATAGGCCTTCAGGTCATAGCCGGCGCAGAAGGCGCGCCCGGCGCCCTGCAAAACGATGACGTGCACCAGGTCGTCGGCGTTGGCCCGCTCGACAGCCATGCGGATCTCGTCGGGCATGGCGCGCGAGATCGCGTTCAACCGGTCGGGCCGGTTCAACGTGATCGTTGCGACCCGCTCGGCGCGGTCATACGTCAAGGTTTCGAAGTCCATCGCTATCTCCTGATGCAGGGCTGTGCTGGGCGCGCGCGACTTCTGTCGCGTGTCATCGTCGCCGGCGCAACAGGCCGCGCCACTGACGTGGTGCGCCCCCAGCGTTAGCCAAGTGGCCGCAGGTCGTAGCCCAGGCGCGGGAAATGCACGACGATCTCGCCGACCTGCGGATCGTGCCGGCGCAGCGCAATCTCTTCGGCGGCGATGAACGCCAGTTCGCCCTCGACCGGATCGCGGCCGTAGTCATCGGCCCGGATGCGGACGGTGCCGCCCAGCTTCGGGTCCTCGGCGAACGGCCGCGACGGGCGTGGCGCTTCCGGCGTGGCGTCGGTGGCGATGCGCAGGGCCTCGGCGGCATCGAGCGGCGTCGACGCGCCATGGCCGAAGGCGCGCACTTTGGCCATCCAGGCATTGGTCCGCGCGTAGGGCGCGAGTTCGTGCGCCAGCCGGGTCGAGCGGGCGGTGATGAACCACAGGGCATGGTAGATCGCGAGATCGGCGATGGTCGGTGCCGGACCGGTGATCCAGGCGCGGCCGTCGGTCAGCATCGCCTCGATCCGCGGCAGCTGCGCCCGGACCAGCGGCGCGTTGCGTGCCGTGGCGTGCCGCATCGTCTCGGCGTCGGGCGGCGGCAGGCCGCGCATCTGGGCGCGGTCGGATTGCAGGTTTTCAGGTAACAGGTCCTGGTTGGTGCCCGAGACGTAGAGCGAGATCGGCCGGAACAGCCGGTTCTCGGCCCAGTAGGCGACGGCCTCGGCGCGCGAAGCGGCGGCTGGCGGGAACAGGCTCGGGGTCGGATGGCGGCGCTCCAGCTCGCGGATGATCAGGCTGGTGTCGCAATAGACGTCGGCGCTGACCTGCAGCACCGGCGTGCGTCGGTAGCCGCCGGTCAGCGGCGTCAGGTCGGGCTTGGGCGCGATCGGCGGGATGGTCACCGAGCGCCAGGCGAGGCCTTTGTAGCCCAGCGCCAGCCGCACCTTCTCGGAATAGTTCGAGAAGTCGTAGTGGTGCAGGATCAGGTCGGGCACGTCTACTCGATCTTGATGCCGGCCGCCTTGATCAGGGGCCACCACCGGTCGGCCTCGGCCTGGTGGAAGGTGCGCAGCGCCGCGGGTGACCGTTGACTGGGAGGCGGAATGTCCTGGCCGAGATCGGTGAGCTTGGCGCGCACCGCCGGATCGTCGAGCGCGGCGTTGGCGGCGCCGTTCAGCCGCGCGATCACCTCGGCCGGCGTACCCTTGGGCACCCACAAGCCGTGCCAGATGGTGACATGCATGCCGGGCAGTCCCGCCTCGTCGACCGTGGGAATGTCGGGCGCGGCGGCCGACCGCTGCGGCGCGGTGATGGCGTAGGCCCGCACCTTGCCGGCCCGCACCTGCGGCAGCGCGTTCGAGGTCTGGTCGATCATCAGGTCGATCTGGCCGGCGATCAGGTCCTGCATCGCCGGGCCGGTACCGCGGTAGGGCACGTACTGCAGCTTGACCCCGGCCGCCTTCTCGAACGCCATGCCGCCGATATGCGAGCCCGAGCCGATACCGGCGTTGCCGGCCGACAGCTTGGCCTGGTTGGCTTTCACATAGGCGACGAATTCGGCCAGGGTCTTGGTGGGTAGCTCGTTCTTGCTCAGCACCAGCTGCGGGTTGGCGGGCAGCAGGATCACCGGCTCCAGGTCGCTCAGCAGGTCAAAGCCAAGCTTGGGGTAGATGGCGCCGTTCACGACATGCGTGCCGACATGGCCGATGCTGATGGTGTAGCCGTCGTTCGCGGCGCGCGCCACCTTGCTGACGCCAATGGTGCCGGCGGCGCCGGTGGTGTTGTCGATCACCATGGTCTGGCCGAGATGGCGGCTCATCGCCTCCCCGACCACCCGCGCCAGCACGTCGGTCGGCCCGCCGGCGGCGAACGGCACGACCAGAGTAATGGGCTTCGACGGGAAGGCCTGCGCGTGCGCCGCGACAGCCGACAACAACCCCAGAACGGCCGCGCCAGCCGCGGCACACCATCGATACATCCGTCACCTCCGGTCGGCCGGTAGATCCGGCCGTTGGTCGCAGTGTGACGAACCGGCCGCGAAGCCGCAATCGGCCGGTGCGATCCGCCAGGGCTCAATTCTCGTTCGCGAGAGCCCGCATGTCCTCGCCGCCAAGGCGGTAGAACACCTTGTCGGCGCGCGGGATGCCCAGCTTGTCGTAAAGCGTCTGGGCACCGCGATTGTTCTCGTCAGTGGTCCAGTCGACCCGAACGTAGCCGCCGGCCAGCGCCTCGCGCGCGATGCCGCGCATCAACGCCCGGCCGACGCCAAGGAAGCGGGCGTTCTCGGCGACATAGATGTCCTTGAGGAACAGCAGCCACTGGTAGCCGCCACCGTAGAAGATCGGGCTGAGGTTGGCGAAGCCCAGCAGCTTGGCCTCGCGCTCCGCCACCAGGGCGAAGGGGGCGTAGCCCTGCGAGGCGATGATGTCGCGTGCCGCGCGCGCCGCGCCGCCGGGCGGGTCCTCCGAGCCGTAGTAGCGCTGCATCTCGGAGAACAGGTTGGCCAGTTGTGCCTCATCGCCGCCATGTGCGCGTCGGACGATCATGAGGTGATTCCTTTGATTTCCGGCAACAGCTCGCGCGGCAGGGCGCGTGGGTCATACGGGCGCGGCTGGTTGGGCCTCAGGCGGCGATACCAATAGAACAGCGCGACGAAGCCGAGAGGGAAGATCGGCAGGAGGGTATACATCACGCGGGTTGGCCAGTCCGCGTCGTGCATGGCGACGAAGATGACGGGGATCGGCAGGATCCAGAGCGCAATCTGCAATGCGAAAGACCAGGGTGGATCGCCGGCGACAAACCGGGGCGGCGGCTGTCGGCCGGCAATCCGGTCGTGCAGCGCCAGCAGGAAGGGGCGGTAGGTGTCGGCCCGGTTTTGCCGCCAGATCGGGTTGCGCCACGACACGCTGCGAATCTCCAGGGCCGCAACACCGCGCGCTTGCACGCGGCAGACATAGGAGTCGGCGCCTGAGCGCTGCGGGCGGAATCGCAGATTCACGGACGTGATGTCGGCGTAGGGGATCAGCCGCGCCACGCGGTCTGGCTCAGCGACCTCAATGCCGGCCTCGGTCAGGGTCGCGGTCGTTTCGCCCCCCAACCACCAGCGTCTCCAGGCATGGCGCACAGCTGGCGTCACACGCTCATGCCGCCTGCAGGACGCCGTCGTCGGCCTCGAGGGGCAGCGGGCGGGTGTTGCGTGACACCACCCAGTCGGGCCGCGACGCCGGGCCGAACTGCGGCGCGTTGGCGACGGCGTTGCAGGAGATGTAGATGTGCCAGCGGTCCTCGGCCGAGAGGTTGTGGCCCGAGGCGTGCAGCACGTTGCAGTGGAACAGCACGCATGTACCGGCCGCACCGGTGACGGCGACCGGCGGCGGCGAACTCTTCAGTACCTCGATCATGCGCGCCTTGGGGATCGCCCAGAACTTGTAGGCGGTGCTCTCGTCGAAAAACGGCTCGATTCGCCCCAGCTTGTGGCTGCCGGGGATCAGATAGAGCGCGCCGCCCATTTCGGTGGTGTCGGTCATCATGACGTTGAAGGTCGCCATGTCGGGCCTCGGGCATCCGTCGCGCTGCCACGAGCCATAGTCCTGGTGCCACTGCCAGACGGTGCCCTCGATCGCCGGTTTGGTGTTGATCTTGGTGTGGTAGACGTAAACCGCGTCGCTGCCCAGCACCTGTCGCACCGGTCGCAGCACGCGCGGCGTGCGCACCAGGGCGCGGAACGGCGCGGATCGCGTGGCGCCGTCGGCCTCGTGTACCCGGAAGATGGTGCGCACGCCGCCAGTGTGCTC
>DATFGV010000073.1:0-2672 GCA_035249115.1 Vineibacter sp. | reverse complement strand
GGGCCTGTCCCGCGATCTTCATCGCGAGGTTGCGCGTGCTGCCGTCCCAGGCAAGCGCGCTCATCAGATCGTATCCCGGCGCAAGCGACGGACCGCCATCCGTCAACTTCAGGGAATAGTTCTTGCCATGCCGATCGGTGTCGCCAATGCAGCACGCAAAGATCACAAGGTCGAGCAAGGCCAGGCGGTCCCAGGCCGGACGCCGCGCATGACGGTCGACAATGCGGTAGAGGTCGACAAGGGCCGGCCCGTGCCGCGTCTCGTACTTCTGGGTCGGGTAGAGTCCAAGCGCTTGGCAAAAGTCCTCTTGATGCCCGCGCCGGACGTTGCGATCGGCAAGGGTGTGCCGATCAAAGCGCTCCACCAGGAGGTACCGCTTGTCGCCGGCGCGGCCCATCGACGTCCGTGCGATACGCAGCTGACATCTCTCCGCCAGCCGCATGCACAGCAGCTCGTTTTCGACCGTCGCGTACAGATGCTCTGACTCCGGCTTGAGGATGTGCGTCGAGGCAGCGCCACGCAGCGGCAGGTGGATTCCGCCGTCAAGAACCGCAACGACCAGTTTCGATTGAGCGCCGGCCAGCGAGATGGCGACTCCCTCTTCGCCCGCGAGCAGCGGGCGCTCCGGCAATCGCACGATCGCGTGCGCCAGCCCGGTTTCGTCGAGCGCGCGGTACTCCGCCTTTTCCACCGGCTGCGGCGCCCCGATCGATAGCGCGCCGGCTGTGTCGCGCCCGATCTCTTCGAGTAGGGCGTAGACGTCCGCTGGCGAATGGCCAAGAAGGCGGCCGATCTGCTCGAGCTGACGTTCTTCGGGCAGCAGATTCGCGAACCATGGTGTCGCGATTTCCGCCGGCCACGGCTCCCGCCGCAGCGGCATCGTCGTCGAAAGAGCGAAGACGGCGGGGGCTTCCAACCAAGATGTGACGTAGGTGAAGGCGAGGCCTGGCCGCCTCTCCTCGATGTGACCGACCAGCCGCGCGTCGAAGTAGACGGGGAGCAAGTCAGGACTCGTCGGCCGCGCTCAATCGCAAACCCAGTGTCGCCAAGACCCACAATGCCGTTCCCAGGCGCGCCGTCTCCTTGCCGTTCTCAAGTTCAACGATGAACCTTTCGCCGGTGCCGGCCGCCAGAGCGAGTTGGCGTTGCGTCAGGCGTTGTCTGGTGCGCTCCGCAAACACGACGGCGCCAAAATCTTTTGCCGTGGCAATTTGTGTGATTGTCATTCAGTTTACCGCTTACCGATCGGTAAGATAGCATTTTGCTCGCTGCGGTCAATCTCATTTCTTACCGATCGGTATGAGTGACCGATAGCACTGGCTAGGAGCACCCAACCTTACCGCTCGGGAAGCAAGCCAGGGTCGGGTGCAGTGCCCCGCGAACGCCAAATTGTGCGGCTGCATCACGCGATCGGCGAGCTGATAGTGGAGCCGGTTTTTTTGCGCGGAGGATCGGCAGATGAGCGTGCCGGATTGCGGTCATTTGCTCGACCGCCGTCACCCGTCTCTTGTCGATCTGCCGGCAGTGTGGGCTGCCGCGGCTGGAGCGGCGGGCGGTACGGAACGCCAATTCAAAACAGCTCGTATCGATATACTTTACACTATTGTGAAAATTTATGGCGGCTACAATTTACCGCCGATGGGCGGTAAATGACCCTGAAATGTGGCTTCATATCAATCGGTTATCGCCATAGCGTTCCGGCAACCGCCGACCCGCTGCCGGGCCCCGGTTATCACGCTGCCGTCCGCAACCGTCCGGCGGCCGTTCGATACCCTGCCGCGATGACCCTCGCCTGCCCCCTCGCCTGAAGGTCCGCATTTACCGCTTACGGGCGGTAAATGACCCCGGAAAACCGCTGATCCGCCAATGACTTGAGTTTGTAGCGTTCCGGCCGGGGCGGTAACTGCGCCCGCCACCGGTGTTGGTCAGTCCACCAGGTCGGCGAACGCCGTCAGGACGGCGCGGTAGACGTCGCGCTTGAAGGGCACGATCAGTTCCGGCAGGTCGAGCGCCGGCACCCAGCGCCAGGCGCGGAACTCGGGATGCCGGGTGGCGATGTCGATGTCGGTGTCGCGGCCGGTGAAGCGCATCGCCACCCATTTCTGCGCCTGGCCCTTGAAGCGGCCCTTCCACAGCGACTGGGCCAGGGCCGCCGGCAGGTCGTAGGCCAGCCACTCGGCGCCTTCGCGCAGCACCTCGGCCTTGTCGGTGCCGACCTCCTCCAGCAGCTCGCGCCGGGCCGCCGCGATCGGCGTCTCACCCTTGTCGATGCCGCCCTGCGGCATCTGCCAGCCGCTCTGCTCGGCGCCGGGATCGCTGTCGTCGCGCTGGCCGACCCACACCCGCCGGTCGCTGGCGATCAACATGATGCCGACGTTGGGCCGGTAGCCTGGCGGCAAGGCGGCGCTGCGCATCATGGGTCGCCACCGCTGGCAGCGATCGGCGCCATCCCTATCGCGCCCCGATCGCCATCGCCTTGCGCCGGCGCTCGTCGCACAGGCCGGTGCAGTCGACCAGGCCGCTGATCGGCGTCAGCGCCAGCCCGCGCGCTTCCAACTCCCGGGTCCAGGCAACCAGCTGGTCGATGGTGTCGCGCCGCGCCGAGCCGATCGCCAGCACCGCGCCGTCGCGCCGCGCCTGCGCTTCCAGCGACCGCAGTTTGCCGGCCACGT
>DATFGV010000072.1:0-5747 GCA_035249115.1 Vineibacter sp. | reverse complement strand
TGCGGCACCATCAGATCGATTTCGCTTCCGGCGCCCTGGTGTTCCCCGGTGGCAAGGTCGACGCTGCCGATAGCGACCCGCGGCTGCGCGATCTGTGCACCGGCGTCCAGGGCCTGAACGACGACGAGCTGGCATTCCGGGTCGCTGGCATCCGCGAGGCCTTCGAGGAGGCCGGTATCCTGCTGGCGCGCCGCCGCGGCACCGCCGACCTGATTACCGCCACGGCGCTGAAGCCGCTTGAGGACCGTTACCGCCAAGCACTGGTCAAGGGCGAGGTGACGATCGCCGACATGGCGGCGTCGGAGGATCTGGTGTTGGCCTGCGACACGATGCTGCCCTACGCCCACTGGATCACGCCCGTCTTCGTGCCCAAGCGGTTCGACACGCGTTTCTTCGTGGCGGTGGCGCCGGTCGACCAGGTGGCGCTGCACGATGGCCACGAGTCGGTCGACTCGATCTGGATCCGCCCGGCGCAGGCCGTTGACGAGGCCGACGCCGGCCGGCACACGATGCTGTTCCCGACCAAGCTGAACCTGATGAAGCTCGCGGAATTGCCGACGGTGGCGGCAGTGCTGGCGCACTACCGGACGATGACGCCCAAGCCGATCCTACCCGTTGTCGAGCAGCGCGACGGCCGCCGATTCCTGACGATCGGCAAGGAGGCGGGTTACGCAATCTACGAACGCGAGATGGATACGAGCTTCCGCGGTTGACGGGTCTTCCGTCGCTTCGCACGCCTCGATGCTGTCAATCGGCACCGCCTGCCTCAGCCAGCGTGTGATCCTCGGTGATGTCGGCGGCGATGACCAGGCGCATGGCTCGCACCAGTTCGCTGGCCAGCGCCGGATGATCGAGGTGTAGCGGGCCTGGTGCATTGACCAGGGCGTTAACCAGCGTGCCGTTCATGATCTGGAAGGCAAACCGGATGCGCGACTCCGCATCCGGCGTCGGACGTCGCCCGGCATCGTGCGACAGGCGGTCGAGAAAGCGGTCGGCGACGAAATGCCCGTGCGCGCGCATCGGCTCCCAGACCGTTGGATCGCTCATGCTTTTGCGCAACGCCGCCCGCAGGAATCCGGGACGAAGGCGGAAGGACTCAACCACGGCCGTGACCAGCCCGTGCAATGCGTCGCCCGGCGGTTCATCCAACAGGCTGTTGATCGCTTGTCTCGCCTCGGCCAGGCGATGGGCGATCATCGCGCGGAAGAACGCATCCTTGTCCGCAAAGCGGAAATAGAAGGCGCCCACCGAACAGCCGGCGGCGCGCGCGATGTGGGCAATCGATACGGAATCGAAATCCCTTATTTCAACAAGGCTTTGGCCGGCTGCCAGCAGGCTGTCACGTGTACGCCGGCTGCGCTCCTGTCTGGCGGGAAGGGCACCCGCCTGTTCATTCGGATTCCCAACGAGGGCTTGACTCAAATTCTGAATCATGGTTCTGATTCAGATTATAGATGCCAAGTCAGGCAGTCAAGGGCCGAAGAGGAGGACAGGGCGATGAGGTACGAAGCGGTCGAAGTGCGGCGAATGACCGGTGGCTGCGGCGCCGAGGTGCTGGGCGTTGACGTGACGACGCTGTCGAACCGGCAATGGGACGAAGTGCGCCGCGCCTTCGTCGATCACGGCGTGATCTTCTTCCGCGACCAGTCGCTCACCCCCGAACAGCACATCGCGTTCGCGCGGCGCTGGGGACCGATCGACATCAACCGCTTCTTCACGCCTGTCGCGGGCTACCCGGAGATCGCCGAAGTCCGCAAGGAGAAGGCGCAGAAGGCCAATATCGGCGGCGGTTGGCACACAGATCACAGCTACGACGAGGCGCCGGCGATGGGCTCGATCCTGCTCGCACGTGACGTGCCGGAGGAGGGCGGCGACACGCTGTTCGCCAGCATGTACGCCGCGTATGAGGCGTTATCAGAGGGGCTCCGGCACACGCTGGAGGGAATGCGCGCGATTCACTCCGACGAGCACGTATTCGGCGCCCGCGGTTACCACAAGAACGCCGGCGACACGGTCGGGCGCATCGGCAATGCCAATGCCGTGCGCGGCGAGGTCTCGCATCCCGTGGTGATCACGCACCCGGAGTCGGGCCGCAAGGCGCTTTACGTCAATCCCGGTTTCACGTTGCGCTTCGACGGCTGGTCGGAAGCGGACAGCAAGCCGCTGCTTGAGCATCTCTACCGGCATGCAACGCGGCCCGAGTTCACCTGCCGTTTCCGTTGGGCCCCGGGCTCGATCGCCTTCTGGGACAACCGCGCCACCTGGCACTACGCCGCCAACGACTATCAGGGCGAGCGCCGCCTGATGCACCGCATCACGGTGGCGGGCTGCAAGCTGTCAGCCTAGCGACGCTGGCCTAGGCTTCGTACCCCAGGTTTGGCCGCAGCCACTTCTCGGCCTGCGCCAGCGGCACGCCGCGGCGCCGCGCGAAGTCTACGACCTGATCCTTGCCGATCCGCGCGACGCCGAAATAGGCGGCTTGCGGATGGGCGAAGTAGTAGCCCGACACGGCAGCGGTCGGCAGCATGGCGAAGCCTTCCGTCAGGCTCATGCCGGCGTTCTGACCGGCGTTGAGCAGCCGGAACAGTTCGGGCTTTTGTGAGTGGTCGGGGCAGGCGGGATAGCCTGGGGCCGGCCGGATGCCGCGGTACTTCTCGTGAATCAGCGCGTCGTTGCTGAGGTCCTCGTCCGGCGCGTAGCCCCAGAACTCCTTGCGCACGCGCTCGTGCAGACGCTCGGCGAAAGCCTCGGCCAGGCGATCGGCAAGCGCTTTGAGCAGGATGCTGGAATAGTCGTCGTGCGCAGCCTTGAACCGGGTCAGGTGCGCCTCGATGCCGTGGCCGGCGGTCACGGCAAAAGCGCCGATGTAATCCGCCTCGGGCGAGACAAAGTCGGCCAGGCACATGTTGGCGCGACCCTCACGCTTGTCGATCTGCTGGCGCAGGAAGAACAAGCGCGAGAGCTCCTTGCGACGTTCCTCGTCCTCGAACAGCACTACGTCGTCACCATCGCGGCGGCAGGGCCAGAAGCCGACGACGGCCTTGGCCACCAGCCACCTCTCGGCGACGATGCGCGCCAACATGGCACGCGCATCGGCGTAAAGCTGCCGCGCGCTGTCGCCGACCACAGGGTCTTCGAGGATCTTGGGGAAATTGCCGGCGAGCTCCCATGAGCGGAAGAATGGCGTCCAGTCGATCCGCTCGACCAGGTCGGCCAACGGGTAGGCGTCGAAGGCGCGGGTACCGATAAAGCTCGGACGTGGCGGCGCGAAATCCTTCCAGTCGATGGCCAGCCCGTGCGCCCGCGCGTCGGCCAACGACAGCAGCCGGTCCTTCTGCGCGCCGGCGCGCTGTCGGCGGATCTCTTCGTAGTCGGCGGCGACCTGGGCGGTGAAGTCGCCGGCTTGGGTGTCGGAGGCAAGCGTTGTGCAGACGCCGACTGCGCGCGAAGCGTCGAGCACGTGGACAGTCGGCCCATGATATTTGGGCGCGATGCGCAGCGCGGTGTGCACGCGCGAGGTGGTGGCGCCACCGATCAGCAGCGGGATGCGCAGGTCAGAGCGCGTCATCTCTTCGGCCACCGTCACCATCTCGTCCAATGACGGGGTGATGAGTCCGGACAGGCCGATGAAATCCGCGTTGTTCTCGTTGGCGGCTTTGAGGATCTCCTGCACCGGCACCATGACGCCGAGGTCGATCACTTCGAAATTGTTGCACTGCAGGACGACGCCGACGATGTTCTTGCCGATGTCGTGCACGTCGCCCTTGACCGTGGCCATTACGATCTTGCCCTTGGGCTTGGACTGCGCCGTCTTCTCGGCCTCGATGAAGGGGATGAGGTGCGCCACCGCCTTCTTCATCACGCGCGCCGACTTCACCACCTGCGGCAGGAACATCTTGCCCGCGCCGAACAGGTCGCCGACCACGTTCATGCCGGCCATCAGTGGGCCTTCGATCACCTCGATTGGGCGGCGCGCCAGCTTGCGAGCTTCCTCGGTGTCGTCGACCACGAACTGGTCGATGCCCTTGACCAGAGCGTGCTCCAGCCGTTTGGCAACTCCCCAGGCACGCCATTCAGCGTCGGTGGTTTCGCGCTCCGGGCCCTCTTTCTTGTAGCGTGGCGCGATCTCCAGCAGGCGCTCGGTGCCGTCGGGCCGGCGGTTGAGGATCACGTCCTCGCAGGCGTCGCGCAGTTCGGTCGGGATCTGGTCATAGACGTCGAGCTGGCCGGCGTTGACGATGCCCATGTCCATACCGGCCTGGATGGCGTGGTACAGGAACACCGAATGCATGGCGCGGCGCACCGGCTCGTTGCCGCGGAACGAGAACGACAGGTTGGAGACACCGCCGGAAATTTTGGCATGCGGGCACAGTGCCTTGATGCGCCGCGTCGCCTCGATGAAGTCGACACCGTAGTTATTGTGCTCCTCGATGCCGGTGGCCACCGCGAAGATGTTGGGATCGAAGATGATGTCTTCGGCGGGGAAGCCGACCTTTCCGACCAGCACGTCGTAGGCGCGCCGGCAGATGGCAACCTTGCGCTCGACGCTGTCGGCCTGGCCCTTTTCGTCGAACGCCATGACGACGACGGCGGCGCCGTAGCGGCGCACCTTGCGGGCGTGCGCCACGAACGGCGCCTCGCCCTCCTTGAGCGAGATCGAGTTCACGACGCCCTTGCCCTGGATGCACTCGAGGCCGGCCTCGATCACGCTCCACTTCGAGCTGTCGACCATGATCGGTACACGAGCGATGTCGGGTTCGGCGGCGATCAACTTGAGGAACGTGTCCATCGCCTTTTCGGCGTCGAGCAGGCCCTCATCCATGTTGATGTCGATGATCTGGGCACCGGCCTCGACCTGCTGGCGCGCGACGTCCACGGCCGCCGCATAGTCGCCGGCCAGGATCAGGTTCTTGAACCGGGCCGATCCGGTGACATTGGTGCGTTCGCCGATGTTGATGAACGTCGCGATACGCTGGGACATCAGAAGAAACTCGCGGCTTCCATGCCCGACAGGCGTAGCGCCGGCGGCAAGGTGATCGGCGACCGCGGCTTCAAGCCGTGGACCGCCTCGGCGATGGCGCGCACATGCTCGGGCGTCGTGCCGCAGCAGCCGCCCACGACGTTGAGCCAGCCGTTCTCGGCCCAGCCCCGCACCAGGCGCGCGGTCGTCTCGGGGGCCTCGTCGTAGGCGCCCATCTCGTTGGGCAGGCCGGCGTTGGGGTAGACGCAGAGCAGACTGTCGACGTGGCTATTGAGCACGCCGACATAAGGACGCAGCTCGGTGGCGCCGAACGAGCAGTTCATGCCCATGGTCAGCGGCCGGACATGGCGGACGGAATGCCAGAAGGCCTCGACGGTTTGACCGGAGATGTTGCGCCCGGCGAGGTCGGTCAGCGTCATCGAGACCATCACCGGCAGCTCTTCGCCGCGCGCCTCCGCCGCTTCATCGGCAGCGACGATCGCGGCCTTGGCGTTCAACGTGTCGAAAACGGTCTCCACCAGGATGAAATCGACGCCACCGTCGAGCAGCGAATCGATCTGTTCGCGATAGATGTCCCGCACCGTGTCGAAGCTGACGGCGCGATAGCCGGGATTGTTGACGTCCGGCGACACCGATAGGGTCTTGTTGGTCGGACCGAGCGCGCCGGCCACGAAACGCGGCCGCTCTGGCGTGCGCGCCGACCATCGATCGGCCGCCGCCCGGGTCAGCCGCGCCGCCGCCAGGTTGATGTCGCGCACCAGCGACT
>DATFGV010000071.1:0-3625 GCA_035249115.1 Vineibacter sp. | reverse complement strand
CGCTCGACGCGCTGATCGGTGCCGGCAACCTTAAGATCGTGGTGCTGCGCGCCGGCTGCTCCTACCGCCAGCGGCTGGAGGACATCCTGGCGCGCCGCGGCGCCATCGGCGCGCGGTTGCTTGAATTCGGCACCATCGAGGCGATCCTCGGCTGCGTCGCCGCCGGGCTCGGCGTCACCCTGCTGCCGCGCGCCCTGATCGACGGCTCGCGCCATGCCGCCCGGATCGCCCGCCATGCCCTGCCGGTGGCCGAGGCGCACGTCGAGACCCTGTTCGTCCGCCGCCGCGACGCGCATCAGTCGAGTGCGCTGCGTGCCTTCCTCGACCTCGTGCGGCCGCCGGCGCGGCGGGTTCTGCAGGCAGCTGAGTAGATATCTGTTATTGTGATTGTTCTGATCAAAACAAAGCGTTTTTCCTGAATGGCGTTTTCCACTAAGTCCGCTGTGCCGCAAGCGACGCGTGTGCCGAGCCGACCGAAACCGCGAGATCACGCATGCCCTTCGAAACCCCGTTGACCCGCCGCCTGGGCGTGCGCCTGCCGATCATCCAGGCGCCGATGGCCGGTGGCGGCGACACGCCGGCGCTGGTCGCCGCCGCCTGCGAGACCGGCGCCTTCGGCTCGATCGGCGCCGCCTACCTGACGCCGGCGCAGATCGGCGACACGGCGCAGGCGGTGCGGACGCGCACCAACCGGCCGTTCGGCATCAACCTGTTCGCGCCGCTGCCGGCCCCCGGCGCGCCGAGCAACAGCCAGGCCGCGATGGCGCGCGTCGCGCCGCACTACGCCGAGCTCGGCCTGCCGCCGCCGGCCGCACCGACCGCGACCAGCCTGCCGTTCGACGAACAATTGGCAGTGGTGTTGGACAGCGGCGCCGCGGTCTTCAGCTTCACCTTTGGCATGCTGCCCGACGGCGCGATCGCGGCCCTGAAGCAGCGCGGCATGCTGGTGATGGGCACCGCGACGACGGTCGCCGAAGCCCGGGCGCTGGAGCAGGCCGGCGTCGACGCCGTGGTCGCGCAGGGCAGCGAGGCGGGCGGCCACCGCGGCTCGTTCGCCGGCGCCTTCGAGTCCAGCCTGGTGGGAACCATGGCGCTGGTGCCGCAGATCGTCGATGCGGTGCGCCTGCCCGTCGTCGCTTCCGGCGGCATCATGGATGGCCGCGGCATCGTCGCGTCCCTGGCGCTGGGCGCCGCCGCAGTGCAAATGGGCACCGCATTCCTTGCTTGCGACGAGGCCGGCGTCCCCGACGCCTACAAGCGCGCGCTGCTGGCGGCGCGCGAGGATGGCACCCGTCTGACCCGCGCCTTCTCCGGCCGACCGGCGCGCGGCATCGTCAACCGGTTCATGAGCGACATCGACGCGGCACCCGAGTCGATCCTGCCGTTCCCGCTGCAGAACGCGCTCACGCGGCCGATGCGCACCGCGGCGGCCAAGCAGGACCGCGCCGAGTTCCTGTCGCTGTGGGCCGGGCAAGGCGTCGGCCTGGGGCGGCGCCAGCCGGCGGCCGATCTCGTGGCGCGGCTTGAGCGGGAGATGGAGGCAACGGTCGACGCGCTTGCAATGCGCGCCGTCAATCCAGCCTGACCGCCCACTCCTTCAGCTCGGGCTTCGATGCGGGATAGCGCTTCATCACCTCGGCGTCGTGGCCGGGCACCACCATGTCGACCCGCCCGTCGGCCAGCTTCTTCAGCTTGTCGTAGCCGGCCAGCATGTCGGCGACGCTGAAGACGATGGCGAACAGCTTGTCGTTGTTGATGCCCCAGTAGTAGTGGCTGGCGTCGGAGGCGAGCACGAGCCAGCCATTGCGCGTCCAGACGCGCACCGCCTGGATGCCGGCGGTGTGGCCGCCGATGTGATGCACCGACAGGCCGGGCGCGAGCTCGTCGTCGCCGTCGTGGAACACGACCCGGTCTTTGTATAGCGCCCGCACCATGGCCACCACTTCCTCGACCTCGTAGGCGTGGCGGAACGCCTTCTTGGCCATGTGCCGGCCGGTGGCGAAGTTCATCTCCTTGTCCTGGATGTGGAAGCGCGCCTTGGGAAACAGCGCCCAGCCGCCGACATGGTCGTAGTGCAGATGGGTGATGATCACGTCCTCGACCTCGTTCGGCTCGACCCCGAGATCGCGCAGGGTGAGGCCGGGATCGCGCAGCATCTTGCGGCCGCGCTGGGCTGCGACCGCGGCGGCAAAGCCGGTGTCGATGACGATCGGCCTGGCGCCGATCATCCGCCTGCCGTCCTCGCCCAGCGGGATCGCCACCCAGACGAAGTAGTCCATCGGGAAGTCCGCGTCGTGCGGGTCGGCCATGATCTGGACCTCGTGCCCCTTGCGCGGCAGGTGGGCGTACTTACAGGCGTGCACTTCATAGGTCGGCGGGTTGGCCATGGCGCTTCCTCATCTGGCGTGTTCGGGCGCGATTGTTCGCCCGCTGTCGCACGCCGCGCAAGGCTGCAACCTGCGAGCCAGCCTTTCTCCCGGCGCAGGTGGGGGCCAACGAACCGGACGAACGGAAGGGCGATGCTGGGGGCGCGGCACTCCAGTGACGCGTCATATACTGGCGACGACGAAGACGCGCGACTGGAGTCGCGCGCCCCCAGCCCGCCACTTTCTGCCGCCGTCGCGGGGAGAGGGCATGTCGTCGCGATCCACGATAGGGTGCGGCCATGTCCGCCGCCGCGATCGCCGCCGTCGCTGTCACTGTCGTGCTGACCTCGTTCCTGTCGGGCATTTTCGGCATGGCGGGCGGGCTGATCCTGCTGGGCGTGCTGCTGCTGATGCTCGATGTGACGCAGGCGATGATCCTGTTCGGGATCACGCAGCTGGGCTCCAATGGCTGGCGGGCGCTACTGTGGCGCCGGCATGTCGCCTGGCGCCTGGTCGGCAGCTACGTCGTGGGCGCGCTGGCGATGTTCGCCTTAATGAAGCTGGTGGCGTTCCTGCCCGACAAGGCGATGGTCTATATCGGGCTGGGCCTGATTCCGATCGTCGGCGACCTGGTGCCGCCGCGCTGGCGGCCCGACATCACGCGGCGCTTCATGCCGTTCGTCTGCGGCGCCTTCATCATGGCGCTGCAACTGATGGCCGGCGCCGCCGGCAGCGTGCTCGATCTTTTCTTCCAGAAGAGCCCCCTGGGCCGCAAGGAGATCGTCGCCACCAAGGCGATCACCCAGGTCATCGCCCATGTCTGCCGGATCGTCTATTTCGGCAGCTTCGCGGTGCTGGACGCCGATCTGTTGCCGTGGTGGACCTACGCCGGCGCCGTGGTTCTGGCGCTGACCGGCACTACCCTCGCGGCCGGTGTGCTGCACCGCATGACCGACGCCAGCTTCCGGCAATGGAGCCGCTGGCTGATCCTGACGATCAGCGTCGTCTATCTCGGGCGCGGCCTCTGGCTGCTGGTGGCGCCAACGGCCTAACGCCGTCAACTGACGGAGGCCCAGAGGAAGCCAGCCGTGGCCGCGAGGCCCAACGCCGTGCGCACCGCGTGCAGCCGGGCCCATGTCCCCATCAACAAGCGACTGCCCGGACCGGCGCTCGAGGCGTCGATCGCCATCAGCCGATTGTTGACCGGCATGATGACGAGCAGGGTGTACGGCCAGTTCGCGATCATGCAGGCGGCGCCC
>DATFGV010000070.1:0-21793 GCA_035249115.1 Vineibacter sp. | reverse complement strand
AGGCCGTCCTTCTGCACCATGGGATCCTGGGCCGCCCGCGCCGTGATGCTGGTGCCCGTGCCTTCGAGATCGACCCAGGGCGAGATCGCGACGGCGCAGGCCGGCAGGCCGAGCTTCTGGTCGCGCAGATTGACCAAGGTGGCCACGGTCAGGCCGCCGCCGGCCGAATCGCCGGCGATCGCCAAATGGTTCGGCGCCAGGCCCTGCTTCAGCAACCAGCGCCACGCCGCCGTGGCGTCTTCGACCGGCGCCGGGAAGGGATGTTCCGGCGCCAGGCGGTAGTCGATCACCAGAACACGGGCGCCGGACGCGGCGGAGATGTCGTAGGCCAGCCGCCGATGCGTGTTGATCGACCCGATGGCGTAGCCGCCGCCATGCAGGTAGAGCACCGCGCGCGCCGCATCGCAGCCCGGCGCCGCCACCCATTCCGCCTTGACGCCGCCGGCATCGACCGTCTCGCACTTGGCATCCGGCGCGCCGCCGAGGACCTGCGCCATCTGCTCGAAGCGGGCCCGCAAATCGCCGATATCGAGCTTCTCGGGCGCCGGGCGCGAACGCAGCAGGGTGACCAGGCTGTCGAGCTGGGCGGCGGTCATGAAGGGTGTCCTCGTGATGGTCCAGGGTCGAAGAGTGTCGATAGCGCGCCGCGCGCTTCAACTGCCAAAGGCACAAAGCTCGAACGAGACCCGCGTCGTGGCATGGCCACCGCCGCTCGCGTCGCGTTAAGGTCGCGTATACAGAGCGCGGTGCCGCGCGTCGTCAATGGCGTCTGAACAGGCGGATGCGTCGCCTATTCCGGCTTCAGGTTGTTGTCGCGCACCACCTTGCCCCAGAACTCCTGCTCGCGGCGGGTGAGCGCGGCGAACTCGGTGGGCGAGCTCAGCACCACTTCCATGTCGAACTGCTCGACGAACTTCTGGGTGACGTCCGGCGTGCGCACAGCTTTAGTGATTTCGGCGTGCATGCGCTCGACGATCGGCTTGGGCGTGCCGGTTGGCGCATAGACGCCCCACCAGGAGTAGGAAGGCAGCGCCTTGACGCCCTGCTCGGTGAGCGTCGGCGTATCGGGCGCGATCTTGCTGCGCTTGTCGCCGGTCACACCGATCAGCCGGAGCTTGCCGGCACGTACGTGCGGCATCATGTTGGCGAGGCTGGACACCGAGAGGTCGGTGACGCCCGCGAGCGCGTCCTGGAACAGCGGCCCGCCGCCCTTGTAGGGGACGGTGTTGAGCTCGAAGCCGTTCTCCTTCTGCAGGAAGGCGAGGAAGATCTGCGCCAGGCTGGCGCCCAGCGCGCCGACGCTGATCTTGCCCGGCGTCTTCTTGGCGGCAGCGACCACCTCGGCGAAGCTGTTGTAGGGCCGCGTCGGGTGGGCCGCGATGCCCTGGGCGCTGCGGCCGATCTGCATGACCGGCATCAGCTCCTCGTCGCGATAGGGCAGGCTGGCGTTCCACACCGGATTGAGGATGTGGTTGTCGAACACGAACAGCCAGGTTTGGCCGTCAGGCGGCGCCTTGGCGGCGACCGCGGCCCCGACCACGCCACTGCCGCCCGGCTTGTTGTCGACCAGGATGTTCCAGCCGAGCGTCTCGCTGAGCTTGGCCTGGATGATGCGCGTGATCGGATCGGTCGAGCCGCCGGGCGGGAAGGGCACGACGAACTTGATCGCGCCACTGGGCCAATTGGTGCCCTGCGCCCGGACAATCGCCGGCGCACCCAGAGTCGCAGCAACACTGCCCGCCAGCACGGCGCGGCGATGTAGGAACATTCTTTCCTCCCTGACAGCCAGTTCGTTGCCTGCGAGGTTACACAAGTCGGGCCCGTGCGGCCAGTTGGCCCATGGAGGCCATGGCGCGTAGCCATGCGAAGGTGAGGGGCCGAATGACCCGACCGCTGTGCGTCAACCCTCACCCCAACGCGCGCCCGCGGCGCGCGTTGACCTTCGCCGCCTTGCGGAGGAGGACCTCACGTCGTCCGGCCGAGGCCGTTCCAGAAGTGGTAGAGCGCTGGCGCATCGCCGGCGAACAGATTGCGATCGCAATGGCTGACACCTGCCACAGCCCTCGGCACAGTGCCGTGAGCAGCATCCGCCGCACTCTCGTTGGCAACATACTGCCAGAGGCGCCAGCCCCGGTCCGCCCATGCAAGAGGCACCTCGGGGACGTCGCGATAGTCGCCCAGCCACAGGTCGCACCGGGCCAGGATGGAGCTTGATGTGATGGGCGCCGCCAGTCGCTGGCCGGCGTGCGGCAGGCCGTTGGCCCAGTTCGGATGGACGTAAATCAGCGGCAGCCGGCCGGTGGCCCGGTGGACAGCCTGCACGAACACCTCGGCCTGACTCACCTCCATGGTATTGCGCGGATTGAAGTCATTCGGTTCGAGATCCAGTGCCAACAGCGTCGCCGGCCCGGGTCGGGCGGCCGCAAGGAAGGCTGACGCCTGGTGCGCCCCCGAATACTGGCGGGTGCCGAAATGGTAGGCGCCCCACAATAGACCCACGGCCTCCGCCTCGGCCCGCCGAAGACTGTATTTCGGATCGAGCAGATCGCCGCCTTCGCTGGCCTTGTGGATGACAGCGAGGATGTTGCTGCGACGGCGGACCAGGGCGAAGTCGGTGACGTCGACCATGTGGCTGATGTCGATCACCGCGTCGAGCCCGGCCACGGCAGGCGGCGGCGTCGTTGGAGCGGTGGTGGGAGGCGGCGCGGATCGAGCGACGGCCGGAAGGCGCTGTGCTTCGCGGCGGCCGGCGCAAGCGGTGAGGGTCGGCACCGTCAAGCCGCTCCCCAACCCGCCAAGCACCGTCCTGCGCAAAATCATTCGGGCAAGTGTCAATGAAGCGGGACCAGAACGCAATCAGCGGCTACTCCTGCCCGGTGGCGGCGGATACCGGGTCAGCGATCAACCCATCGGATGACGGACCGGACGCTCTGCAAAATACCATACCAAAAGTGATACAATGTTACAAACGCCATTCCGACGTTTGGAGCCCCATTTTGGGTAGTTACTTTCGACCTCAGGTAGGGGGTTACCCGGACCTGTCCTGACGCCGCTCTACGGGCCTCCCAGGGGCCTCTGGGAGGTTCGTTTTAGGCTAGCGAGGATGGTCGATTCGGCGTCGCCTCCCGTTGGCAAGATATGGTAGAAAAACCATAACAGAACTAAGGCCTTCCAGGACTGGCGATGGGCGACGCAGCGCGTTTGGCCGCAGGACGCACCGATTCCGGGAAGCACGGCGTTCGGCTGTGTCTGGGAGGCGCGACGCCGCCCACCGGCGCTGATGCCGCCTTGCGGAAAATATCATAATTGGATATGCTAGATATCACCGTGAGATATCAACATGCCCCTGTTCATCCGAGACGAGGACGTGACCACGATGGCCGAGGAGCTGGCGCGGCTCACGAAGGCGCGCAGCAAGACCGAGGCGGTGCGCGCCGCTCTTCGCCATGAACTGGAGCGCACCCGGGCGAGCGTGCCGGTCCGCGACCGGCTGGCGCGAATTCACGCGAAGGCCGCGACGATCGGGCTGCCGAACCCGGACTTCGACATGAAAGCCTTCAGCGACGCGATGTGGGGCGACGCCTGATGTTTGTCGACGCCTCGGCCATCGTCGCCGTCATCAACCAGGAGCCGGGCTGGCAGGAAATCGCGAAGCGCCTTGCCGAGGTGCAGGGCCGATGCCTCGTCTCGCCGCTGGTCCGCTTCGAGGCCGCCTTGGCCGTCGCGCGGGCGGCGGCGACCAAGGGCGGCGGCGAGGCGAAGCCCACGCTCGCCATGTTCGCGACGTCGCGCGAGCTGGTCGACGCGGTGTTCGCGGAGTTCGAGGCCAGCGAGATCGAGATTTCCGGCGACATTGGCCAGCGGGCGCTGGACGCCGCCGCGACCTACGGCAAGGCCCTGGGTCACCCCGCCGATCTCAACTTCGGCGACTGCTTCGCTTACGCCTGCGCCCGGCAGCACAAAGTCGGACTGATCTACAAGGGCGACGACTTCGCGCGGACCGATCTGGCGTGATTCGGTCCCACGGCGGACGCTCGCCGGCGCCTACAGCCGCTCGAGCTCCGTGCCGATCCGCAGCCGGTCGATATAGGCTTGATAGCCGAAGCTGCGGTCACGCCGGCGGCCCGTGGTTTCGACCAGCACGCCGGCCGCGACCAGGCCTTCGATGGCGCGCGTTGCCGTTGGCTTGGTGGTCGCGAGCAGCTTGACGACCCCCGCCACCGTGACGATCGGATGCTTGGGCAGCAGCTCGAACAGCCGCACCGCGGCGATCGACGTGGTGTCTTGGAGCAGCACACGTGACCGATCGGCGCTGACGACGGCGAACAGTTCGCGGGCCGACCCGACGGCCTCGCCAGCGATCGTTGCGACTCCGTCAAGAAAAAAGTCGGTCCATCCCTCCCAATCGCCCTCTGTACGGATGGCATTCAGTCGCTGGTAGTACTCGGCGCGATGGCGCTTGAAGAACAGGCTCAGGTAGAGCAGCGGCGCACGCAACAGGCCCCAATGTTCCATCAGCAGCGTGATCAGCAGACGTCCGATCCGACCGTTGCCATCAAGATAGGGATGGATGCTCTCGAACTGTGCATGTGCCAGTCCGATACGCACCAGCGGTGGCAGCTTGTCGTCGGCATGCAGGTAGTTCTCCAGATCGCCGAGCAACTTGGGCAGTGCGGGCGCGGGCGGCGGTACGTAGGCGGCATTGCCCGGCCGGCTGCCGCCGATCCAGTTCTGGCTGCGCCGCACCTCGCCCGGCCGTTTGCCGGCGCCGCGCGTACCCCGCATCAGCCGGCGATGCGCGTCGTTGAGCAGGCGGGTGGACAACGGCAGGCCGCGCGGCTTCGCCAGTTCAGCCCGGGCGTGGTTCAGCGCGTCGAGGTGATTGCAGACCTCCTCGACGTCGGCGTCCGGCGCCGCCTCGCTCGAAGCCTCGAAGGCCAGCAGATCGACCAGGGTCGCCTGCGTGCCTTCGATCTGCGACGAGATCACCGCCTCCTTGCGGACGAAAGCGTAGAGGAACCAGTCGACCGATGGGATCATCTCGCCGGCCAAGTCGAGCCGCGCCAGCGCCTGCTCGGCCTCGCGTAGCCGTGTGGCGAGGCGGCCGCCGATCGTCAGTGCGGGACCGCGCGGCGGAAGAGGGTGGGGGACGAACGCGGCAACGTCCTCGCCGCCGGCGATGGCGCGCTCGTATCGACCGGTGGCGCGAGTCACGCTGATCGGCCTCGGTCGGCGCACACCCGTGGATCTATGGGATGGAAAGGCAACATCGCGTTCCTTGTCGGCATCTCAAGGAACGAAATCTTTACTAATTTGAGTTGAAAGTAAAGAATTCGTTCTTAAACTAACGCACGCCGTCACGCCGCCTGCACGAAGCTGTCCAGCACCTTCTTCGGCCCCGCCTTTTCGAACTCGATGTCCAGCTTGTTGCCGTCGATCGCCACGATCATGCCGTAGCCGAACTTCTGGTGGAACACGCGTTGCCCCACGGCGAGCGCGTCCGCCGGCCGGTCGCCGCCAGCGCGGCGGTCGTCGTAGGTCTCCTCGCCACCGAAGCGGTCGCGCCGGCGGCCACCGAAACGTGTGCCGCGCTCGGCCAAGCTGTAGACACTGGTGGCGCCGGGCCGGGTGCCGGCGCCAAGCTGGCGGGCGCGGGCCCAGTCCGGACCCCAGTCGGCGTCGCTGGCATCGACGTCGACGTCGCTCAGCCCGCCGCGGCCGCCGCCGGCGGTGCCGAGCGCGCCGCGTCCCATCGACCCGAAGTGTCCGGCTGAGGCCGTGCCGTACAGGCCGGCGTCACTGCTGGCCTCGATGTGATCGGCCGGCAGTTCGCCGATAAAGCGCGACGGGATCGCGGCCTGCCACTGATTGAAGACGCGGCGGTTGGCGGCAAAGAACACGTAGATGTGCCGGCGCGCGCGCGTCAGCGCCACATAGGCGAGGCGGCGTTCCTCCTCCAGGCCGGCGATGCCCTTGTCGTCGAGCGCCCGCTGGTTGGGGAACAGCCCTTCCTCCCAGCCCGGCAGGAACACGGTGTCGAACTCCAGCCCCTTGGCGGCGTGCATGGTCATGATATTGACCATGTCGCCATTGGCGTTTTCGTTGCCCTCGGTGACCAGCGCGACGTGCTCGAGGAAGCCCTGCAGGTTCTCGAACTCCTCCAGCGCGTTGACCAGCTCCTTCAGGTTCTCCAGCCGGCCCGGCGCCTCGGGCGATCGATCGCGCTGCCACATCTCGGTGTAGCCGGACTCGTCGAGCAGCGTTTCCGCCACTTCGGTGTGGCGCATGCCCTCGAGCATGGTGCGCCAACGGCCGAAGTTCTTGATCAGCTCGCCCAGGGTCTTGCGCGCCTGCGGCCGCAGTTCATCCGTCTCCAGCGCCCGGCGCGCCGCCTCGAACAGGCTGATCCGCTGCGTCTTCTGGATGTCGCGCAGGGTCTTGAGGGTCGACTCGCCCAGGCCGCGTTTGGGCACATTGTAGATGCGCTCGAAGGCGAGATCGTCGTCGGGCTGGGCAAGGACCCGCAGATAGGCGAGCGCGTCGCGGATTTCCTGGCGCTCGTAAAAGCGTGGGCCACCGATCACGCGATAGGGCACGCCGAGGGTGATGAACCGTTCCTCGAACTCACGAGTCTGGAAGGCGGCGCGAACCAGGATGGCGATCTCGCGCAGCGGGTGCTTCTCGCGCTGCAGCGCTTCGACCTCCTCGCCGATGGCACGTGCCTCCTCATCGCCGTCCCAGACACCGCGCAGCCGCAGCTTCTCGCCGTCCTTGGCCTCGGTCCACAGGGTCTTGCCCAGGCGGCCCTCGTTGTGCGCGATCAGGTGCGAGGCGGCGGCCAGGATGTGCGGTGTCGAGCGGTAGTTGCGCTCCAGCCGCACGATGACGGCGCCGGGGAAATCCTTCTCAAAGCGCAGGATGTTGCCGACCTCGGCACCACGCCAGCCGTAGATCGACTGATCGTCGTCGCCGACGCAGCAGATGTTACGCCGGGGTTCGCCGGGGGCGCGCGACTCCAGTCGCGCGTCATGGCCGCCGTCAGCAGAAGACGCGCCACTGGAGTGGCGCGCCCCCAGCACGCCTTGGGCCAGCAGCCGCAGCCACAGGTACTGCGCGACGTTGGTGTCCTGGTACTCGTCGACCAGGATGTAGCGGAACCGCCGGTGATAGTCGGCCAGCACGTCGGGATGCTGCTGGAACAGTGTGACGCAGTGCATCACCAGGTCGCCGAAATCGGCGGCGTTCACCGCCGCCAGGCGGGCCTGGTACTGGCGGTAGATGTCGACGGCGCGGCCGTCGGCGAACTCGGCCGTCTCGTCGCCGGCGCTGACCTTGTCGGGGGTGAGCGCGCGGTCCTTCCAGCGCTGGATGATGCCGCTCAGAATGCGGGCCGGGAACTTCTTGTCGTCGACGCCCTCGGCCGCCAGCAGTTGCTTCAGCAGCCGCACCTGATCGTCGGTGTCGAGGATGGTGAAGTTGCTTTTCAGCGCGACCAGCTCGGCGTGGCGGCGCAGGATGCGCACGCCGATCGAGTGGAACGTGCCCAGCCACAGCCCGTCGGCCGCCTGGCCGATGGCGGCGCCGACCCGCTCCAGCATCTCACGCGCCGCCTTGTTGGTGAAGGTGACGGCCAGGATCTGACCGGGCCAGGCGCGGCGGGTAATCAGGATGTGGGCGATACGGGTGGTCAGAACCCGCGTCTTGCCGGTGCCGGCGCCGGCCAGCACCAGCAGCGGTCCCTCGGTGTGCTCGACCGCCTCGCGCTGTGTCGGGTTCAGGCCGTCGAGATGCGCCGTTGTCACGACCGCCGGTGGGCCGGGCGGCGGCGCGTTGCGCCGGCCGCGCACGGCTTGCGCGGGCTCGGGCTCGTCGGTCAGGTCGTCGAAGCGGTCGGACATGGTTGGGCCGGGGGTGTGCCGGCTTCGGTATAACCACCTTATCTCGGAGGGGGAAGGTAGCGTGGGTCGCTGGACGGGGGCGCGCGGTCCCAAACAATCCACCGGAATGGGCAACCCCTAGACGTACCGTCGCAACATCGGCAGCGCCTGTTCAACGCTGGCGCGGCCCTCGGCGATCGCCTCGCGGGCCCGGTTGAACTCCATCAACCCAATGTTACGCAGTCGCGGCACGAGCATCACGTGTGGTGGTTCGCCGGCGAGACGGGTACGGGTGATATGGTCCTGCATAATGTTGAGGGCAGTGGCGATCACATCGAAGTAGCCCGGCGTCGGTGATCCCTGCTGCAGCGGCGGCGGTACCGTCTGCGCCGGCGGGTCGCGCATCGCACCCGGCAGGAGCCGCATCAGACGACTGAGGAACTCTCTCGGAACGGGCGAAGCCACGACCGTCCCCGGCGGCTCGGACCTGCTCTCGAACCGCCGCGCCAGCAGGTCGCCATTGAGATTGACCGCAATGATGACGTCCGCGCCCAGGGCGCGGCAGAGCGAGACCGGAACCGGGTTGGAAAGGCCGCCGTCGAGCAGCCATCTGTCGCCGTGCCTGGCCGGGCGGAAGATCCCGGGCAGCGCGATCGAGGCCAGCACCGCCTCATGGATCGGTCCGGATTGCAGCCAGATCTCGCGGCCGGACACCAGATCGGTGGCAACAGCCGCATACTGCCTGGCGTAGCTCTCGATCGGCTCCGCAATGCCGAGCCCGCTCAGGAAGGCGGCAATCCGCCTTCCCTGGATCAGCCCTCCGCCCGACATCCGAGCGTCCATCAGCCCGACGATCTCGCGCCATGTCGCTTTCTCCGCCCACTGGCGCAATTCGGCCAATCGCCCGGCGACGTAGGCCGCGCCGACCAGTGCGCCCATCGAGGTGCCGCAGACGACGTCAGGCTCGATACCGGCCTCGATCAACGCATCGATGACGCCAATGTGCGACCAGCCGCGAGCGGAGCCGCTGCCAAGCGCGAGTCCAATGCGGTGACGATTCATGACGTGGCGGTCCCGGGATGCCTGGAGTGACGAAACAGGGTAGCGCCCGACACGCATCATGTCGGGCACTATTCCGGGCTTAGCGCCGGCTCTGGATGGAAGCCGCCAATTTGTCGCGCGGCCGCTGGCGGCGGTCGTCTTCGACCTTCCCCTCCAAGCACCCCGGCCGGGGCGCTCCGGGCAGGACATGTTTCCGGCGACTACGCCCCCGAGCGCACCGGTGAGGCGACGCGGTTGGCGGCCGAGGTCACCGCCTTGAGCGAGGCGGCGACGATGTTGGAATCCATGCCGACGCCCCACAGCACCCGGCCGTCGGCAGCCTCCGCCTCGATGTAGCTCACCGCCGTCGCGTCGGAGCCGGCGCCGGCGGCGTGCTGGTGGTAGTCGCGCACCTTGAGCCGGATGCCGCAGTTCTTGCCGAGAGCGTCGACATAGGCGGCGATCGGACCGTTGCCGGTGCCCGTGATGGTCTTGGCGAAGCCGTTGAATTTGATGCTGGCGTCGAGAAGGCGCTGCTCGGGGTGGCCGGGATTGGGTACGGTGGTGTGCTCGAAAAACTCGACCGGCGCGATCCGCCCGAGATACTCCTTGCGGAAGGTGTCCCAGATCAGGGTCGGCTCGATCTCCTTGCCGGTCTCGTCGGCGATCTGCTGGATGATCTTGCTGAACTCGACTTGCAGCAGCCGCGGCATGTCGATGCCGTAGTCGCTTTTGAGGATATAGGCGATGCCGCCTTTGCCCGACTGGCTGTTGATGCGGATGATCGCCTCGTAGGTGCGCCCGAGATCCTTGGGATCGATCGGCAGGTAGGGCACCTCCCAGACCTTGCTGTTGGATGTCTCCAGCGCCTTGAAGCCCTTGTTGATGGCATCCTGATGCGAGCCCGAGAAGGCGGTGAACACCAGGTCGCCGCCGTACGGATGGCGCGGATGTACTGGCAGCTGGTTGCAGTACTCGACCGTCTGGCGCACCTCGTTGATGTCTGACAGGTCGATCTCGGGATCGACGCCCTGGGTGTACATGTTGAGCGCCAAGGTAACGATGTCGACGTTGCCGGTACGCTCGCCGTTGCCGAACAAGGTGCCCTCGATGCGGTCGGCGCCGGCCATGTAGCCGAGCTCGGCGGCGGCAACGCCGGTGCCGCGGTCGTTGTGCGGGTGCAAGCTGAGCAGGAACGAGTCGCGGTACTTGAAGTTGCGGTGGCACCATTCGATCTGGTCGGCGTAGATGTTGGCGCTCGCCATCTCGACCGTGGCCGGCAGATTGATGATCATCTTCTTGCGCGGCGTCGGCTCGTAGACCTCGGCGACGGCGGCGCAGATGTCGCGCGCGAACTCCAGTTCAGTGCCGGTGAAGCTCTCGGGCGAGTACTCGTAAACGATCTCGGTGCCGGCGGCACCGTATTCGTCTCCCAGCTTCTTGCACAGCCGCGCGCCGGATACGGCGATGTCGACGATGCCCGGCATGTCGAGGCCGAACACGACGCGACGCTGCAGGGTCGAGGTGCTGTTGTAGAGGTGCATGATGGCGCGGCGGGCGCCCTTGACCGATTCGAAGGTGCGCTCGATCAGCTCGGGCCGGCTTTGGGTCAGGACCTGGATGGTGACGTCATCGGGTATCATGCGCTGCTCGATCAACTGGCGCACGAAGTCGAAATCGGTTTGCGAGGCGGCCGGAAACCCGACCTCGATCTCCTTGAAACCCATGCGGACCAGGAGCTTGAACATGCGCGCCTTGCGGTCGGCGTCCATCGGCTCGATCAGGGCCTGGTTGCCGTCGCGCAGATCGACCGAGCACCAGATCGGTGGCTTGGTGATGACGCGGCTGGGCCACTGGCGGTCGGTGATGGGAACCGGGCGGTAGGCGAGGTACTTGTCGGCCGCGCCCGGCATCATCGGTTTCTGGGACATGGCGAACTCTCCTGCGGCCCCGCGCGGATGGCCGAGGGACGGGCGCGGGGCAAGCGGTCGTCTCGGCGATGGATCGGAAAGGCACCACGCCGCACGGTCGTGCGGCGCGAACAGGCTCGCGGGCGAGCCGGCGGCTCAGGCCCGCAAGCCGCCGCTAAGTCGCAGCGACGGCCTCGCGACCGTCGGCAAGGGGCGCCTGATGCGGCGGAAATGGCGGTAGATGGACATGGCGGGCGGCGGTGATCAGAAAACGGACAGGTCGACAAAGGAGCGCGCGAACGCGCCAGCGGCCGTTAGAGGCCGGCGCCGATAAGTCGAAGCAGTCGCAGTCGCCACGTCATGATCGCACCATCGCGGTCGACGGACGCGAAGTCAAGGGGCCAAGGCACCGCCAATCGCGGACGGGCCGACGGTTCGGCCGTCCTGCGGAACCGTGTCGACGTCCAGGACGTCATGCGGCAAAGGCCGCGTGGTGCCGGATTCGCCGGCAACACGGGTTTCGGCCGCAAGGTCTTGGGGTTATGCTGTGGGCGACGGCTTGCTCGAGTGCACCATGCGTACCAGTTGACGAGCAGGGGAGGCCGAAATGAAAACAATCCTGGTTCTGGCCTGGGATGCCGACGATATGTCGGCCTTCGACGCGGCGGCGGCGCTGGCGCGCCGGTTCAGTGGCCATGTGATGGGCCTTGGACCGCCGTCCTACCGGGCCGTCAGCGTCGCCTGGACCGATGTCGGCATGGGCGCCCCATTCGACACGCCGCTGGCCGACGACGAGGAGGAGCGCAAGCGGATGGCCGGCCTGCGAGCGGCGTTCCTCAAGGCGATGGACAGCGCCGGCATCGCCGCCGGCGACGGCAGCGGCGCCGGCCCCAGCGCTGCCTGGACCGAATTGCAGAACGCGGTGCCGATGGCGATCGGCTCGATCGGCCGCGCCGCCGACATGATGGTGGTGCCGCAACCCGGGCCGCTACCCAAGATGCCGGAGAGCCTGTTCGAGGGCGCGTTGTTCGATTCCGGCCGGCCAGTATTGGTGACGCCACCGGGCCGTCACGCCGCCATCGGCAAGAAGGTGGTGATCGCCTGGAACGGCTCGACCGAGACGGCACGCGCCATCTCGATGGCCATGCCGTTCGTCAAGGCCGCCGAGGCTGTCGAGGTGATCAGCATCGAAGGCGCCATGGTGCAGGGACCCAGCAGCGCCGACATGGCGACGGCGCTGCGCCGCCATGGCATGCCGGTGACGGCGCGGCACTGCCAGGCCGGCAACAAGTCGACCGGCCAGGCGATGGTCGACGAGGCGACCAAGTTCGGCGCCGACATGATCGTCAAGGGCGCCTACACCCAGAGCCGCCTGCGCCAGATGATCTTCGGTGGCCTGACACGGCACCTCATCCTGTCTTCGACCATCCCGGTATTGTTCGCGCACTAGGATGAACGGCAAACGAGAGCCTCACTGCGGGGACGTCATGTCGAGCGCGGCGACAGTGCCTTTCGTGGCCGGTGAAAGCGGGGCTTGCCCGGCGTTCGCAGGGACACCGGAGGCGCGACCGAGGAGGCCGCAGGGCTGAGTACGCCGTGAGCATTTACGAGATCTGCATCCGCCGGCCGGTATTCGCTACCGTGCTGAGCCTGATCCTGATGCTGGTTGGGGCGGTGTCGTTCCAGCGGCTGGCGGTGCGCGAGTATCCCAACATCGACCAGCCGGTCGTCTCCGTCGAGACCGTCTACCGCGGCGCCAGTCCAGAGATCATCGAGGCCCAGGTCACGCAGGTGCTCGAGGAATCGATCGCCGGCATCGAGGGCGTCGAGGTACTTAGTTCCAAGAGCCGCCCGGAGCAGAGCAACATCACCGTGCGTTTCCGGCTCGGCGTCGATCAGGACGCCGCCGCCAGCGACGTGCGCGATCGCGTCGCGCGCGTGCGGCGCAAGCTGCCCAACGAGATCGAGGAGCCGGTCATCGCCAAGGTCGAGGCCGACGCGCAACCGATCATCTTCCTGCCTTTCACAAGCTCGCACCACTCGACCCTGGAGATTTCCGACTACGCCGACCGCTATGTGAAGCCGGAGCTGCAAAACTTGCCGGGTGTTTCCGGTGTCAACATCTACGGCGAGCGCCGCTACTCGATGCGCATCTGGGTCGACCGGGCACGAATGGCCGCCTACAACCTCACGATCCAGGAGCTTGAGACCGCGCTGCGCCAGCAGAACGTCGAGATCCCGTCCGGCCGGATCGAGAGTCTCGACCGTGAGTTCACGATTCTGTCGCGCACGGGCCTGATCACCGCGGCGCAGTTCGAGCGCGTCATTGTCAAGCAGGCGTCCGGTTTCCTTGTTCGGCTTGGCGACGTGGCACGGGCGGAGATCGGCGCGGTCGAGGAACGGCGCACCACCCGCTACAACGGGCGCACCGCGGTCACACTGGGTGTGGTCAAGCAGTCGACCGCCAATCCGCTGGAGGTTTCGCGGGCGGTGCGCGAACGGCTGCCGGGCCTGCGCGAACGGCTGCCCGCCGGCATGCAGATCGATGTCGCGTACGATACCTCGGTGTTCATCGACGAATCGATCAAGTCGGTGTTTCGCACGATCGCCGAGGCGCTCGTTCTGGTCGTCATCGTGATCCTGCTGTTCCTGCGGTCGGTCCGCGCCTCGCTGATTCCGGTCGTGACCATCCCGGTATCACTTATCGGCACCTTCACCGTCATGTTTGCGCTGGGCTTCACGGTCAACACGCTGACCCTGCTGGCCATGGTGCTGGCGATCGGCCTGGTGGTGGATGATGCCATCGTCGTGCTCGAGAACGTGCATCGACACGTCGAGGAGGGCATGCCGCCGATGCGCGCCGCGATGAAGGGCACCTCGGAGATCGCCTTCGCCGTTGTCGCCATGACGTTGACCTTGGTCGCGGTCTACGCACCGGTCGCCTTCACGCCCGGCCGCACCGGCAAACTGTTCGTGGAGTTCGCGCTTTCGCTCGCCGGGGCGGTGCTGATCTCGGGTTTCATCGCCCTTACCCTGACACCCATGATGTGCTCACGCCTGGTGAAGGCGCATGCGACGCATGGCCGGCTGTACAACGTGCTGGAGCGCGGCCTGGCCGGCCTGACGCGCGCCTACCGTGCGGCGCTGACGGCCGCTCTGGGCGCACGCCCGCTGGTGCTGATGCTGCTCGTGGCCACCATCGGCGCCGGCACCTGGCTGGGGCTGGCGATGAAATCTGAACTGTCGCCACTGGAGGACCGCGGCGTCATCCTGATCCTCGGCACCGCGCCGGAAGGCGCCACCATCGACTATTCGAGCCGCTACGCCCGAGCCTTCGAGCCGATCGGCATGGGTCTGAGCGAGGTCGGCTCGACTTACGCGGTCGCGGGCTCGCCGACGGTCACCGACGCAATTGCCTTCCTGCGCCTGAACCATTGGGACCAACGCCGCCGCAAGCAGCAGGAGATCGCCGAGGCCATCCGCCCGGCCGTCGATGCCGTCCCCGGTGTCCGCGCCTTCGTCAACAACCCACCGTCGCTCGGACAGAGCTTTCGCAGTCGGCCCGTTCAGTTCGTGGTCCTGAGCTCAAGGCCCTTCGCCGAGATCGAGGGCCAGATCGAACGCCTGATGGAGGTGCTTCGCCAGAACCCCGGCCTGATCAGCGTCGATCACGACCTGCGCCTCAATAAACCGCAGATCGACGTCCGGATGGATCGCGACAAGATCGCCGACCTCGGCCTGTCGGTGGAGGCGACCGGGCGTACCCTGGAAACGCTGTTCGGTGGCCGGCAGGTCACGCGCTTCAACCGCGAAGGCAAGCAATACGACGTCATCGTCCAGGTTTCGCCCACTGATCGGCAGACGACGTACGACCTGTCCCAGGTCTATGTGCGCGGCCGCGGCGGCGAGATGGTGCAGCTTTCCAATATCGTCAGCGTCGGCGAGACCGTGGCGCCCAAGGAATTGAACCGCTTCAATCAGCTGCGTTCCGTTACCATCACCGCCAACCTCGCGCCCGGCTATTCGCTGGGCGAGGCGCTGGCCGACATGGACCTGCAAGCCAAGGCGATTCTACCGGCGGACTACCAAATCGACTACGACGGCACCTCGCGCGAGTTCAGGCAGTCTGGCGCCAGTCTGATGGTCGTGTTCCTGCTGGCGCTGGGATTCATCTTCCTGGTGCTGTCGGCGCAGTTCGAGAGCTTCACCGATCCGCTGATCATCATGATCTCGGTGCCGATGTCGATGACCGGTGCATTCGCCGCGCTGCACCTGTCCGGCTGCACGCTCAACATCTACAGCCAGATTGGCCTCGTCACGCTGATCGGCCTGATCACCAAGCACGGTATCCTGATCGTCGAGTTCGCCAATCAGCGCCGCGCCGAACTCGGTGAGAGCATCCACCAGGCGGTGCACGAGGCCGCCGCCATCCGGCTGCGGCCGATCCTGATGACTACCGGCGCCATGGTGCTGGGCGCCCTGCCGCTGGCACTCGCCAACGGCGCGGGCGCGGAGAGCCGTCACCAGATTGGCTGGGTGATTGTCGGGGGCATGACCTTCGGAACCGTGTTGACGCTGTTCGTGGTGCCGATCGTCTACACTTTCCTCGCCCGCGAGCGGCGCGTTGCCGCCGACCTTCGTGTTCCCGTGCCGCAGGCCGGCGAGGACTGATGGCGCAGCGATCGGAGGATTTCGGTCGAAGAACGACAAGCACCGAGTTGATCACCGTGTCCTTCGTCCGGGATTGCTAGCGCCCGGCAGACCCAGCTGCGGCCACAGCGCGTCGATTTTGTCGACCACCGCCTGATCCATCTCGATCTTGCGGCCCCACTCGCGATCGGTCTCGCCCGGCCATTTGTTGGTGGCGTCGAGCCCGATCTTGGAGCCTAGCCCCGACACAGGCGAGGCGAAGTCGAGGTAGTCGATCGGCGTGTTCTCGACGACCGTCACGTCGCGCGCCGGGTCCATGCGGGTGCTGATCGCCCACATCACGTCCTTCCAGTCGCGCGCCTCGATGTCGTCGTCGACCACGATCACCCACTTGGTGTACATGAACTGCCGCAGGTACGACCAGACGCCGAACATCACCCGCTTGGCGTGGCCGGCGTAGGCTTTTTTCATCGACACCACGGCGATGCGGTAGGAGCAGCCTTCGGGCGGCAGCCAGAAGTCGACGATTTCCGGGAATTGTTGCTGCAGCAGCGGGATGAACACCTCGTTCAACGCCTCGCCGAGGATCGACGGTTCATCGGGCGGCCGTCCGGTGAAGGTTGAGAGGTAAATCGGCTGCCGCCGCATGGTGATGGCGCTGAGCGTGAACACCGGGAACGTCTCGACGCTGTTGTAGTACCCAGTGTGATCGCCGTAGGGGCCTTCGTCGCCGTAGTCGTCGAGTGAGACGTGGCCCTCGAGCACGATTTCCGCCTCGGCCGGCACCTTCAACGGAATGGTCTTGCAGTCGACGAGGTCGACCTTCCTGCCGCGCAGCAGGCCGGCGAACTGGTACTCCGACAGGGTGTCCGGCACCGGCGTCACGGCGGCCAGGATGGTGCCGGGATCGGCGCCGATCACCGCCGCCGCCGGCAGCGGCTCGCGCTTGCCCGACGCCGCCCAGCGCCGGTGATGCTGCGCGCCGCCGCGCTGCTTCAGCCAGCGCATCAGAGTGGTGTTCCGGCCCGTCACCTGCAGGCGATAGATGCCGAGATTGTAGCTGTCCTGCCGGTCGCCTTTGGGGTCGGGACCTTGCGTCACGATCAGCGGCCAGGTGATTAGCGGCGCCGGCTCGCCCGGCCAGCAGGTCTGGACTGGCAGGCGGCCGAGATCGATGTCGCCGCCGGTCAGCACGACCTCCTGGCAGGGCGCGCTGCCGCTCAGCAGGCCGCCGACGGTGCGCGGCTTCATCGCCATTACCGTGCGCAGCAGCGGCAGCATGTCGAGCGCTTCGCGCCAGCCGCCCGGCGGCTCGGGCTGGCGCAGGAAGGCCAGCGTCTCGCCGACCTGGCGCAGTTCGGCTGGCGTGCGGTCCATGCCCCAGGCGACGCGCTCGACGGTGCCGAACAGATTGACCAGCACCGGCATGTCGTAGCGGCCGCCGTCGGGCCGCACGACGTGCTCGAACAGGACGGCCGGGCCTTGGTCGGCCAGCAGCCGCGTCTGGATCTCGGTCATCTCCAGAATAGGCGAGACCGGTGCCTTGACGCGCACCAATCGCCCTTCGCGTTCCAGCCTGTCGATGAAGTCGCGCAGCGACGCGTAGGGCATGCGTTGTCCTGGAGCGTGCTCGCGCGCCGCTCAGTTGCGGAAGTTGATGTGCTTCTTGAAATCGGCCAGCGAGCGCTCCCACCAGGTGAACCAGTTGCGAAAGTTCTGCTCCAGATGAGTGCCGCGCGGATTGACGCTCATCTTCAGGCGGACGCGGCCGGTACCCTCGGTCGAGCACATGGTCCAACGCTGCTTCTCGTTCCAGTCGTTGAGCTTTTCCAGGGTAATCGGCGGGTTAAGGTCGCGGAAGCCGGCCCAGAATTGGTAGCTCAGGCACTTGCCGGGGGCCGCCTTGTTGCAGTCGTAGAAGAAGATCACGAAGTTCAATCCGTCGACGGAGCTCACGATCTCAGGTTCGCCCTGTTGGTCAAGCTTCAGCTCGGCCCGGTAGCCCCATTTTCTCATCAGGTTGGCGTAATCATCGGGCCGCACACCCTTGTCGTCGACCATGCTCGGGGAGTCGCCGCCAAGTATTTGCGCCGTTGCCGGCCCCATCAGAGTCGTGCCGCCTCCGATGGCGATTGCGACTCCGAGGGCGCCGGCAAGCCGCGCCAGGCCGCTGAACTGGGACATGCGAATCTCCCTCGATTTCGTGGCTGACCCGCGCCGCCCACCCGCTTGGGCCGCGGACAGTTCCGCGGGTGCCATTGGCTGATGATTTTCGCAGCGACATCGAATCCTGTCCACTGTGGCTTGACCTCGGCTCGTGTCGATTGACGTTGAAGGCTGTCGCGCTATCGTCTGAGCTCGACTTGGAGGAAACTTCCAGTGCCGATTCTGGGCGCCCTGCTGCTGGGGCTGGACATCATCGCCATCGTCCACATCGTGCGGAATGGCTACCCGCAGTGGTGGATCTATGTCGTGCTGTTCGCGCCGGGTGTAGGCGCCGTGGCGTTCTTTCTGTTTGGGGTTCTGCCCGACCTCGGCAAGACGCAGGCCGGTCGCACGGTAATCGCCAACGTTCGCCGCTCGATCGATCCCGACCGGGATCTCCGGGAGCGGGCCAAGGCCTTCGATCGTGCCGGCACGCCGCAGAACGCCATCGACTTGGCCGAGGAACTGTCGCGACGCGGTTTCCCCGACGACGCCATTGACCTCTACGGTCGGGTCATGACGGGGCTGTACGAAAACGACCCCACCCTGCTGATCGGGCGCGCCCGGGCCGAGTTCGGCAAAGGTGATTTCGCGGCCGCCCGCGCCTCGCTGGAGCGGGTTCAGCAGCACCATCCGGGCTACGTTTCGCGCGAGGGTCATCTGCTCTATGCCCGCAGCGTCGAAGCGTTGGGCGACGTCGGCCAGGCTGCCGAGGAATACGAGGCTCTGATCCCGACCTATCCTGGCCCGGAGGCCAAGGTGCGGTACGCCCTGATGCTCGATCGTCTGGGCGACAAGGCGCGGGCGCGGACATTGTTTGCCGACGTCGTGCAGGCGCACGAGGATCGGCGCGGCCAGATGTTGCCCGACGACCGCCACTGGTTCGACGAAGCGCGCCGGCACGTGGCGGCTTGAGGGGGCGACTCAGACGGTGCCGCCGGTTGTTCTGCTGTCCCAAGCGGTGCGACGCCATAGCCAGGCATTCGCCAGGTAAAGTCCGCTCGACACGCTCGCCCGATCGGGCTGCGCACTGGTGAGGGGCGGACGCACCTGGGTATCTTCGCGGCATGCGTTCGATCACGCGCCGCAAGCCGACAGGGGCGTTCCCCGCCGAGTTCGAAGACATTCTCTCCCAACAAGGGCGGCGGGTATTGGCGGGCACGCACGCCCTGTGCGGTGCGCTCGCCAATCCGCGCACACGCTTCGTGACGGCCGCGAACCTGATCGAGCCGCGACGGGCGGACCGCCTGCGCGCGGCGCTGGATCTGCAGCTGCTCGGCGCGTTGCAGCGCATCGATCGGCCGATTCCGCCCGAGACGATCTGGGAGATGACCGAGGACTACGCTGAGCAGCTGCCCAAGACGGCGCGCGTATCGACAGTTTACTTCGACTCGCTCCGCGAGGCCGGCGCGCGAATCGCCGAGCGTGTCGGTCTGGACGCCATGTTGCGTTCCGCGAGCTTCCGCGCCTTCGCGGAGGCGCTGGCCGGGCGGGGCTTGGCCGCTGGTTGGGGTCGGCAAGTGCTCTGCTATGGCCCGGGCGACCACGCCGGGCCGCACAACGACCATCATCCTCGCAACCCGCGGGCGCGCCCCGGCTATGTCGACCTGCACTTGTCGCTCGCTTCGCCGGCGGTGCTGCACCAATGGCTGGTCTATGCCCGCGCCGGGCACTTCAGCGAAATCGTCCCGGTCGCCGGCCCGGCGGTGATCAGCGCCTACCGCCTGCCGTTCTGGCACTATGTGACGCCACTGGCCGCTAAACGGCATCAGGCGCGTGATGCCCGCCGCTGGGTACTGTTGGGCACTTTCCTGTACGCATCTGCAGGGCGGGCGGGGCGTTGATCAGTCCTCGCCGACGATTTCGTCCAACTTCGCCCGGTCGATCTCACGGCGAAAGTCCCGCGGACCGCCGCGGTCGCGGGTCAGGCCGCGCAGGTCGACGACCGCCCGCCCGGTACGGGTCAAGTCGGCGATTGCCGCCTCCGTCGCGTCGGCCATCCGCACGGTGCTGGGCGGATCCAGGCTGCCGGTGCCCTCCTCATCGCTTTCACTCTCCAACCACCCCGCCAGCGCCACGGTCCGCTCATCGCGGCCGCGCCATTGCAACAGCTCATCGACCAGCAGCACGCCTTCGGCGACCATTCCGGGCTCGGCTTCGGCGCGGGTGAAGGTGCGCCGGTAGTGCTTCGGCCCGCTGGCGTCGGCGAGGATGTACGGCAGGTCGACGGTGGCGCTGCCCGTAGCCTTGAGGTCGGCCGAGGCCTTCAGCGCCGCGTCGGCGACGCGGTTGATCACTGCCCGGTCGCTGTTGTAATCGCCATCCAGAGCTGTGTTGACGTCGAGCATGATCCAGTCAGCGAGACCACACTCGGCGTCGTCCTTGCCGCGCGCCTCGAGGATCTCGCCCGGCCCGTCCGCTTCGGCCGTCGCGTCGTCGCCAGCCGGCGCGCTGTCGGTGTTGCTCGCGTCGGCTTTGGCCGGCCCGGCGTCGGCGTCAGGCTGACCCCCGGCGTCGATCACGCGTTCCTTGCCGCGCATCAGCGACAGGAGCACGAGCAGAAGCAGAGCGGCGCCAGCGACTATTGCGATGATCCAAACAGCTTCCATCCGGTGCTTCCCCCAAGGCCCGCTCCGTCGCCAGCCTAGCTAGAGGCAGCCTGCGGCGGAACGGCCAATCTGGCGAGACGGCTACTGCGGCCGATTGAGCGGTACGACGCTGATCGAGTTGCGTGGGCTGCCGGCCAGCACCTTGTCGGTGTAGGTGAGGTAGACCAGAACGTTGCGCTTGGCATCGTAGAAGCGGACCACCTGCGTCTTCTTCCAGATCAGCGAGGCACCGCGCGCGAAGACCTCCTCGCCGTTCTTGAGCTTTTTCACGTTGGCGACGTCGACCGGCCCGACTTGGCGGCAGGCAATCGAGGCTTCACCGGGATCCTCCGCCAAGCCCAGTGCGCCCGACACGCCGCCGGTTTCGGCCCGCGACAGGTAGCAGGCGACGCCAGGCACAGCCGGGTCGTCAAACACCTCGACCTTGATCCGGTCGTTCGGCCCCAGCCATTTGAAGCGGTAGCTGGCGGTGCCGATCTCCTCGGCGGCGGCCGGGCCGGCAGCCGTCACGGTCAGCGCACAGGCAAGAAGCAGGCGGCGCATAGGTCGTCTCCAATGGGCACGGCGGACTGCCCGGATGGTCGGCGATCTTTGTGGCCGGCGCGCGGCAGCCGGCGGGCTATCTGACGCCGCCCGGGTTCATGCGCCATTGAATCGGTGGCCCCTACGTCGGCGCCAGGCCGCTCTGCGGCACCGTGCCACCGGCATCGCGAATGGCCCGCCGATAGACGGCCTCGCTCCTGAAGGGGCCGTACTTGGGATACTGGTGGACGCCGCCGGGTCGTGTCTCACCGCTGGTCGGATCGACCAGCAGCAGTCGGTTGGCGCGGGTCAGGACCGGGATCGGCCGCCGCCAGCGGCTGAACACCCGGCGCATCGCGGCGGAATAGTCGACGTAGGTCTGCCACTCCTCGTCGTCCTTGGCGAAGATCGCGTCCCAGGCTTCGAGGCACTCGGCGATGAAGCGCGTCTCGACCAGGCGCAGGTTGGACATCATCCAGCAGCGGTTCTCAAAGATCCAATAAATCGTCAGTCCGGCAATCTGCCGCTCGCGCGTCACGTAAGGAAAAAACGGGAAGGAGCGACAGGCAAAACTGCGGTTATTGCGTTCGCAGAAGGCCGCGCCCTTGCACTCGACAGCGCAGGACGACGCGGGCAGCTCGGCCACGATCTTGCGGCTGACGGCGTCGTAGGGTTTGAACCGGCGCCATAGATCCGTCCGGCTTTTGAGGAGCTTGAATTCGGCCTTGTGCGCCACCGGCACCGCATCATGGGTCGAGCAGCAGACCGGCGTGCCGCCGTTGAGCGGCGCGCATTTCCTGCCACAGTCGACGGCGCAAACCTGCGCGTTGAACCGTGAGTAGAGCTGCGCGAAATCCGCTTCGCGCAATCGGGAGGCCGATGCAGTCATGCGCGTGCAATGTAGTGGTCCCGATTGTGAAAGGCCAGTTACGGAATTGTTGGCAAGACCCTTCCGGGTTCGGGATGTGTGGACAGCTTG
>DATFGV010000069.1:0-5878 GCA_035249115.1 Vineibacter sp. | reverse complement strand
AGGCGCCGCGACCCGCGACCGCGCCCCGGCCGGCAGCGCCGCAACCGGCGGCGACGGCGCCGCCCGCCGCCGGTGACGCGCTGTTGCGCGCCTTCATGGAAGGCGCGGGACTGAAACAGGTGCCGCCCGAGGTCGATCCGGTGCAGGCCATGCGCACGCTGGGCGCCTCGAGCCGCGCCATTATCGCGACGCTCGCCCGCCTGCTGGAGGCCCGGCGCCTGGTGAAAGGCGAGTTCCGCATCACCCAGACGGTGGTTGGAGCGCGCGAGAACAACCCGCTCAAGTTCTCGGTCGACGAGGCCGAGCTGATGCTGGTGCTGCTGGGCGTGGTGCGGCCGGGCTTCCAGCGCGGCGAAGCCGCCGTCTGGGACGCCGGCCGCGACCTGGAAGCGCATCAGGTCGCGATGCTGGCGGCGTTCCGCGCGGTGATCGACGCGGTCTTCGCCCGCCTGTCGCCGGAGGCGATCACCAGCGGCGAGGATGCCGGTTTCTTCGGGCGGTTGCTGCCGCAGGCCCGCGATGCCGCCCTGTGGGAACGCTACGGCAAGATCTACGGCGAACTGCGCCAGGACATCGGCAATACGCTGGCCGGCCGTCTCGGGCAGATTTTCGCCGAGGCCTATGAGGCAGAGAATGGCCGTCGTGGCGGTTCACGCTGAGGTGCTGGCGGTCATGTGCCACCAAAAGGGGCTTTACGCGACAGCGAGAAAGTGATTATATACTCATTATGCCACAGCCAGCAGCTCGCCAGCCCGTCGATCTTCATGCCTGCACCCTGACATTGAGCCTGCCGGCAGGACCGATCCAGCCGCCGTGTGCCATCAACGTAATCACGGGCAATTTCCCCCAGGCACGCATGACGGACCGGGTCGTCTGTCCGAGCGTCCCCCTCCCTCCGCCGGCAGGTGTGCCAATCGTTATGGGCTCGCCGACGGTACTGGTGAACAACTTGCCGGCTGCACGCCTTCTCGATCCCACGGCGTGCGGTGGCATCATCGCGGCACTGGGATGTATAACGGTACTGATCGGGCCCTGACGGATCTGGTCAGGCGACTCTGTCACACGACAGCCGCGTGTCGTTCCTGTCCTCGACGAAGGGCAGGCTGCTGACCCAGGTGTTCCAGCCCAGCCGCGGGCCGTCGCCGCCGCCCCAGTCTCCCAGTTTCAATGGCGGGACATCTTCCTTCTTCAACGACAGCCAGACATCGAAATACAGCGCCTCGCCGGTGAACAGCCGCGCGAAGTGCACGAGGTGGCGTAGCGGCTGCCGGTCGGGCAGGAACGTGCGGAAGCGGGCATAGGCCAGCGGCCCCAGTTCGATGCGGTAGGCACCCTCCGGCCGCATGATCTTCTCGCCGATCACCGCCTCGTCGCCCAGCCGGCAATAGCCAGTGGGCACCAGCTTGGTGCGCTCGCTCTCGGGCAGGCGCAGCCAGTACGGCACGAACGTATCGACGCGAATTCCCTCGCCGAAATAGTCGGACAGGATCGCCTCGAGAACGACGGCCGAGCGCGGATGGCCGCCCAGCGCGCCGGCGTAGAAACGGAACGCCGCCTGAGGCGGCGCCAGCCGGCCGACCAGCTCGCGCGTGCCGAAGCCGATCACGGCGTCGATCAGGCCGGAGATGCCGGCCTCGGCCGGCAACAGGTCGCGCGCCGACTCGTCGGGCGGCGTCTGCGCCGTCAGCCGGTACTTGGTCCAGGCCCGCATGAAGAAGCTGGCGGCGCGGTGCAGGAAGAAATCGAGGAACGCGGCCAGCGCCGTATCCTTCTCGCGCAGCCGCGCCAGCACCATCTCGCTGTAGAAGTACGGCATGACGCCGGACGGTCCATGCATGCCCATGAACGCCAGGCTCAGGGTCGGCTGCCCGCCATCGGCCTCGCGGAATGACGTCAGGTCCGACGCCGGGAAGGCCATCGCGGTCTCGGCGACGAACCGCACCGCCTCCTGGGCGGGATGCGAATCGCGGCCCACCGGCGCGGCGTGCGCCGCCCGGCCGGACTCCGCCTCGGCGGCGGCATACCGCTCCAGCAGCAGCAGCGCCTGCAACGGATCGAACGCCTGCGGCTCCTGGCGCAGGCGTTCGATCAGAGGAGCGTCTTCTCGCCCGTCCGCGGTCGACATGTCACCAGTTTCCCGGTCCGGCCGGTGAGCCGCACCGACAGCCGCGTAAAGGCGTTGACGGCGGCGTACAGCCCGAAGAAGTGGTCGAGCATCGAGGCGAGCAGGAAGGCGCCGCCGGGCGGGAACCGCTCGGGCGCCAGCTGCAGGTCGAGGTCGAGCCCGTGCGCCACGGCGGTCGAGGCGCCCATCGGCACGCGCGCCAGGCCACGACGGCTGTCGATCGACACGATTCCCTCGATGATGCTGCGCGACTCTTCCTGGTCGCCCCAGTCGTACAGCCGCAGCAGGTCGCGCAACGCGTCGGCGCCGCGCTCGCCGCCGGACAGCGACAGGTGGTTGAGCGACAGGTGCGAAAGCAGGCGCCACAGCCGCCCGCTGGAGAGCGGCGGCCGCCGCGTCGGCGTGAAAGGCGTGATCATCACGACGCGGTTCACGGTCGCCGCCGCGTTGACCAGATCGAGGCGGATCTGTCCACCGCTGCCGGACACCCGCGCCAACAATTCGCGGTTGAAGCACAAGGTGTCGATCGACAGCGTGTGGTTGGCGGGGCCGCCGGCATTGGCGTCGCGGTTGAGGACCGAAATGAAAATCTCGGTTCCCTTGTCGCGCGCGCCGACGCCCATGCGCCGGCCCGCCTGCCAGAAGCGGGCGCCGGGATCGGCGTCGTGCCGCACGCCGAAGAACGGCTCGACCGCATGCTCGGCGCCGCCCGGCGACGTCGCCACCACCCGTTCGATCGAGTGGATCTCCAGCGCCTCGACGCGCCGCGCATCGGGGATCACGCGGTTCTCGAACTGCGTGCCGTCGAGCCGCAACGGCTCGGCGCGGTGCCGGAAGAGGTTGATCACCGGCACGCAATTGAGCTGCAGGTCGCCCAGGGCGACGCCGCGCTCCAGCTCCTTGTCGGTGTCGCCGAAGTAAAGGAAGAGATCGAGATCGCGGCCGGCGCCGCCGGCCAGACAGCGGGCCGCGATGCCGCTGATCTCGAAGAACAGGAACTTCTGCGGCAGCGTGAAATACTCGGTCAGCACGCGATAGCCGACGAACGAGCGCGCCGGGTAAGGCAGCATGCCCTCCTCGCGCCCGAAACCGATTGAGCGCAGCGCGCTGGGCGGCAGGAACACCGCCTTCGGGTCCTCCGGCCCGTCGGCGACGGCGATGCCCAACAACCGGTTCATGATCAGCTCGTACAGCGGCAGCGCCCGCACCATCGGCGCCGCGATATGGAAGCGCAGCGGGTCGGGTTGCAGCTGGTCGAACTTGGTCCCGGTGCCGGCACAGCGCAGCTTCACGTGCAGGATGCCCAGGGCGCCACCGGCCCGCGGATTGACCGGCGCCCGGAACGGCCGGCCCTGCATCGCGGTGTGCGCCACGTCGATCGGCCAGACGCTCAGCGACTGGGTGGTGCGCAACCGGCAGCGCTCGCCGTCGACCGGCTCGGTCTCGAGCTCCTCGTGCCGCGCCAACTGGTACGGTTCGGTGACTTCCGGAACCGCTTCGGCGCGCGCGATGCCCATGGGCGGCACCGGCATCAGATAGTGCGGGTAGAGCGCGTTGAGCACCGCCTCGGTGAGCTCGGGAAACTCGTCCTCGATCTTCAGCCGCACGCGGGCGTTGAGCAGCGCCACAGCCTCGATCAGCCGCTCGACATGCGGATCGGCCGACACGTCCGGGCCAAGGCGCAGGCGTCCCGCGATCTTCGGGAAGGCCTCCGCGAACCGGATCGCGTCGCGGCGCAGGAATTCCAGTTCGCGGTTGTAGAGCGGGAACAGGTCGTCCATGACGGCCCTAGCGGTCGGCGACCGTCATCAGGCGGGTCACGGCGTCGATCTGGGTGTTGAAAGCGACGGGTTCCGGCGCCGGGTCGGCCTGCATCATGGCTTCCACCCGGAAACGGGCGATGCGTTCAAGCCCTTCGCCCTGTTCCTCAAACCGGACCTCGATGTTCGACAGCCGTGGTTCGAACTGGCGGATCGTCTCCAGCACCCGCCGGCGCAAGCCCTCGCGCCAACCGCCTTGCAGCGACAGCACGGAGAAATCCGGCAGGCCGTAGGCGACCACCGAATCGTCGATCTCCTCGAAGACCTCCGGCCAGCCGCGGCAACGCTCGCGTGTGTTCAGCAGCGCTTCGAGGTCGCGACGGATCGCCTCCCGCAGCCGCGCCATGGTCTGGTTCGGCGTCAGCGGCCGCTCGCGTGTCTCGTCCGGCCGCTCGTCTATCAGCCGGTCCAGGACCGAGAGCTGCGCCCTCAGGGTGTCGTCGTCGAGTGCCATGGCGAGTCGGCGCCGCGATCCTTCAGGCGCCGCCGAACTGCACGGTTTGCAGCTCGTCGATGCTCATCCCCTCGTCGCCGACCAGGAAAAGCCGCAGGCCGATGCCGCGAGTCGGGCTACCGTCGCCGCCGGTCCACTCGGTGGCGCGGCCGAGGCGAAAGGCGTTGATGTCGCCTTCGCCCGGCAAGGTCGGGTAGGTCGAGGGGACATAGACGACGCCTTCCGGGCCGCCGCGCACCTCCATCTTGCACTGGCGCCAGACGATATCGCGCGGCCGCGCCGGCTTGTCGAACTCCATGAACTCGATCCGCTCGGTCGGCACCCAGAAATACTTGCCGGTGCTGGTCATCACCTCGACGAAGCCGGCGCTAAGATCGTCGACATCGCGGAAATCCTCGAAAGCGGGGCCGCTCTCGCCCAGCTTGCCGGTGGCGCGCACGCGTTTCTCGTCGGCCTCGGCCAGCATGGCGGCCGCCTCGCGGTTCCGCCCCTCACGCAGTTCCAGCAGCGCCTTCAAGGCCGCCTCGACGAACGTGCCCGGCTCGGTCACCACGTCCGGCGCGCGGCCCTTCTCGAACACTTCCTGGCGCGCCATCGCGGCGCGCAGCAGCTGGCGCGACAGGGCCACCGCCACGCCGAGCTTGGTGTGTTGCGTCGACAGCGCGTCGAGCTGGCGGTCGGCCTTGTCGTAGTTGCCGACCACCATATGAAACTCGGCAAGGAGCGCGCGGGCGTCGGGGTCGTTCGGCTTGTCGCGGACGACGGCCGTCTGCGCCTCGATGGCCTCCGCGAGCTGGCCGTCGCGGAACAGCGACTTCGCGTCATTGGTCATGTCTTGCCCCTCTCGGTCGTCGGTGTCGGCCGGATCAGGCGGCGCGCTGGCCGTGCTGCCGGACGGTGCTGATCAGGTTGAAGGTCGCGCCCATTTCGTCGAGCTGGAACTGCGGCTGCAGCCGCGCGACGAGAGCGTAGTGGCCGGGCTTGGCCGGCAGCTCCCTGATGTCGATCTGCGACCTGGCGAGCGGGTAACGCGCCCGCATCTCCAGGGTCGCGTTGTTATCGCTCATCGTATAGTCGTAGATCCAGTCCGCCAGGCGCTTCTGGCAGGTCTCGGGCGTCGTGGACGCGCCGATGATGTCGCGGGCGATCACCTTGATGTAGTGCGCGAAACGCGACGCGCACAGGATCTGCTGCAGCATCGACGACAATCGCGCGTTGGCGCGCGCCGCCGCCTTGTCGTAGCGCGTCGGCTGCCAGATCGCCTGGCTCGAGTTGAACACGATGTACGAGGTCAGCCGCGCCGGCATCAGCGGAATGAACCCCAGCTCCGACAGTTCCCGCTCCTGCCGCTCGGTGAGAAGCGTCTCCAGCGGCGGCCGCGGCGCGACGTCGGCGCGGTCGGTGGTGAACCACGGCAGCGGCAGATCGTCGACCAGTCCGCCGCCGGTGCGATCGCGGCCGGCGCCGCGAATGTCGCCG
>DATFGV010000068.1:0-2381 GCA_035249115.1 Vineibacter sp. | reverse complement strand
GGCGCCGGCGTCGGCGCATTCATCACCGGCGGCTACGACTTCTTTCACACCATACATCCGACCGCGGTGATCACCGACGCCGACCGGCCGGACCTGAGCGGCCCCAACGTCACACCGCCGCCCGGCGGCCGGCATCCCCTGACCGGCGTGCCACTGAGCGGCGGCGCCAACCGCAAATGGGACAACTCGCGGCAGATCCGGGCCAAGATTCTCAACCCGAACAGCCTGCCGAACGCCGCCTTCGCGCAGCCGGCGCCAGTCGCCGTCGCTGCGTTTCCGGCCAGCGACATCGAAGGCAACGACGATCGAACGCCCAACGAAGAGACCAACAACCCCTATGCCAACGGCGGCATGTTGACCGGCGTCGACACGCCCGGCATGGGCATCGCCAACGGCGGCGGCGCCGACGGCAACACCTGGGAACGTCGCCTGCACTTCCGCGAATTCGCCCGCGTCGAACTCGCCGGCACGTGGCATCGTATCTCGGATTTCTTTCCCTGGCGGATCCACGTGAGGTTCCGCAAGGCCGGCGGCAAGTGGCTCGACGACGGCACCAACAAGGCGACGAACAATGCCGGATTCTGAGGACGGAGGACGGCCATGTCGCGGCGGAACACCTGCCGGCGCCGGACGATCCTGCACTGGGCCCTGGCGGGCCTTTCAGCCGGGCTTGCCGCCGATGGAGGCTGCGTTATGGCGGATGACCTGACGACGAAGCTGCTGAGTCCCGATTTCGAGATTGCCGATGTGGCGCTGAGCGAGGCGATCACGCGCCGCGACGCGGCGCTTGTCGCGCGGGCGCTGGAGCAAAGCTTCCTGGAGATGAAGATCAGGGCGGCGCGCGCGTTGCTCGATATCGGCGATCGCGCTTCGGTGCCGCCGCTGATCGCGACGCTCGAGGCCAACCAGGTCAGCTATTCCGACGGCAGCGAAACCAAGGTGCTGCAGCAGGAACTCAATGAAGTGCTGGTCGCGGCGCTGGCCAGACTGACGGGCATTGCTTTCGGCGCGGTCGATCCGCAGTCGTCGACCGATATTGCGCGCGTGGTTGCGGGCGCCAAGGCGTGGGCGGCCGGCACCTCGCGATGATGCCGGCCTAACGATCGACGGCCGTCCGCGTCCACCCGTCGCGCGTTTGCGGCAGCTTCTTGCCCAGGATGGCGCCGGCCACGACGTTGCGCAGCACCTCGGCCGTGCCGCCGCCGATCGTGAACATGCGGACGTCGCGCGCCATGCGTTCCAGCGGCAGGTTGCGCGAGTAGCCGCGGGCGCCGAAGAACTGCAGCGCCTCGTTGACGGTCTGGATCGCGGCCTCCGACGTGAACACCTTGGCCTGGGCGGCGAGCAGCATGTCGGGAAAGCCGCCGTCGCCGCTGCGGGCGGCCTTGTAGACCAGCGCCTGCGCCGCGGCCAGCCGGATCGACATGTCGGCCAGCTTCCACTGCAGGCCCTGGAACTCGTTGATCGGCCGGCCGAACTGCTCGCGCTCCTCGGACCACGCCAACGCCAGGTCGTAGGCGCCTTGTGCGATGCCCAGCGCCACCGTGGCGGCGCCGACCCGCTGGCTGTTGTAGGCGGTCATCAGGTCGGCGAAGCCTTTCTTCAGGCCGCGCGGCGGCATGACGAGCGCCGAAGGCTCGAGCTCCATGTCCTCGAAGGCGATTTCGGCCTCGGGGATGCCGCGCAGCCCCATGGTCGGCTCGCGCCTGACGATCTTCAGCCCCGGCGTCTCGTCGCGAATGGCGAGAAAACCGCCGATGCCTTCGTCGTTACCCTGGGCGTCGATCACGTGGGCAAAAATCAGATGCAGCCGTGAAACGCCGCCACCGGTGATCCAGTGCTTGCGGCCGTTGACCACGAAGCGGTTGCCGCGCCGCTCGGCCCGCGTGGTCATTGCGTTGGCGTCGGAACCGGCGTCGGGCTCGGTGATGCAGATCGCCGGCTTGTCGCCGTCCAGCACCATGCCGGCGGCGAGACGTTTCTGGTCCTCCGACCCGTAGGCCATCACGGCGCTGATGGCGCCCATGTTGGTCTCGACGGCGATGCGGCCGGTGACGGCGCAGGCCGCCGACAGCGCCTCGATTGCCAGCACTGCGTCGAGCCACGAGCGGCCCTGGCCGCCGTAGCGGGTCGGGATCGTCATGCCCAGCAGGCCGGCGTCCTTGAGCAGCGCCACGTTGTCCCAAGGGTATTGCTCGCTGCGGTCGACCTCGGCGGCGCGTGCCGCGACCGGCCCGCGCGCCAGCTCGCGGGCACGGGCCTGCAACGACTTCTGATCGGGGCTGAGATCCAGCGGCATTGGACGCCCTTTTTGTAGGTTAAACGCGGATCATGCTGGAGTTCGTTTGCGGGCGGCGGGATGGCCGTGGCCAGGGCATCGA
>DATFGV010000067.1:0-4003 GCA_035249115.1 Vineibacter sp. | reverse complement strand
ATGCGAAGACGCGCCACTGGAGTGGCGCGCCCCCAGCGTGCGGTCGCCAGATGGGTGTTTCCTTTCGGCGCACAGAGCAAGAAGGTCGACCGCGGGCCGTGAGGCACGGAGATCATGGTTGCGCGCCGCAGGCGCGAAACTGCCCTGTCTCTTTGCCTCGCCGCCTCCGTGGTTCTTTTTTCCGTCTCTGTGTGCTCTGTGCTCTTCGTGGTTGGATCTTCTTTGCACCCCAGTCTGGATGCGAACGATGGCTGCGGCCCCGACGCGCGGCGACTGGCGATCGCGCGGCTGGCGCGCATCAACGCCATCGCCGCCGCCGCCCAGGCGGTCGACCTCGTCTACGAGGCCGGCGGCGGCAGCTCGATCTACGCCACGACCCCCCTCGAACGCTGCCTGCGCGATATCCGCACGGCCAGCCAGCATGTCTCGATGGCGACCGCCAACTACGAGGTGGTCGGCCGCGTGCTGCTCGGCCTGCCGCCGGACCGGCCGGTGCATCGGCTGTAGGAGACCGCGACGGCCGGTATTGCGATGTGAGGCCGGCGGCGGTGGCGCATCGAGGCTTCAGGGTGGGCTCGTCGAACTATGAGAGCCTGCCGCGACAAGTCCGTCGCCGGGTTGACTGGTATTTGGACAGTCCGACTGACCTGACATGGTAAACTCTTGAGCCGGCTGGCATTTTCGAAGCGTGAATGCCCAACGGCGCCTGCGCCAGAGATTACCGGCTACGGGCGGTAAATGACCATTGCCGATGGGCGCACACTGGGGTCCGTGCTGGCCTGATGGCTCGACAAGTTTCACGGGACCTGAGTGCGAATCTCGGCGTTGAATGTAGAATGGTATGTAGATGGCAAATGCATTGACATTGACGGTACGATTGTGTACAACGCGGGCCATAGTCCAAGTCCAGATACCTGGGAGGCCACCATGACCGCGCCGATCGCCGCTCCCGACACGAAGCGCCGGCAGACCCGCACCAGCTACCAATCAAGCTACGCGGCCGACGCCGAGCGGCTGTGCCGGCTGGGCGCCACCAACGACGATCTCGCCGAGGCCTTCGGCGTGGTCGAGAAGACGGTGCGCAACTGGATGCGGCGCGAACCCGCGTTCGCCAAGGCGGTGCGCCGCGGCAAGCTGGACGCCGACATGAACGTCGCGGAGTCGCTTTATCAGCGCGCCTGCGGCGCGCGGCAGACCGAACGGCGCGTGGTGCGCCGGGACGGCAAGGAGGTCGTGACCGAGATCACCCGCGAGCTGCCGCCGGAGACCCGCGCCTGCGCCTTCTGGCTGAAGAACCGCCGGCCGGATTTGTGGCGTGACGGCGCGCTGCCCCGCAGCCAGGACGCCGGCGAAGCCGCGTACGAGCCGGAGCCAGAGGCCGAGCAACCCCAGAACACATCACGCCTCGACAGCGACAGCACCCGTCATGTCATGTCGATCCTCAACGAAGGCGAAGCGGCCGCCGTGCAATTGGCCGCCGCCGCAGCCACGGGCAATGCCGCCGCGCCGTCGGCCGAGGCCGAGGAACGCATCAAACGCGGCACCTACATTCTCATCACGATCGCCAGAGCCGAGTGCCAGGCGCTGTTGGCGGCCGACCAGCGGCGAGAGTCGACGCCGGCCCTGCCGGTCCTGCCGGCCACGACCCTCGACCCCACCGGCATCGCGCGGCGCTGGCCGGCGCTCGCCGCCCGGCTGCAGCCGTGGTCCTCGTACAGGGGCCTTGACGCATGGCGCGCCGCGATGGGCCGCAGCGACACGCCGTCGGCGGCCAAAGCGTCGTCCGGCGCATCGCCGGCGCCAGCGCTTCGCCACCAGCCGCCGCACGACGACGCGGCCAACCGGCCGGCGCAAACCGCGTCGGACACGCACAGCGGCAACAGCCAGCGCCATCGCGGACCCACGCCGCCGCATCTGCGGCCCGACCCGTGGGACGAGCCGCCGGAGCCACGCATCGTGAGGCAACGGCCGCCGGGCTATAAGCCGGGCTGAACCGCCGGCGCGCTCAGTAGCTGGTCGGCGGCCGGATGCAGCAGCCACCCGAGCGGTCGCCCGAAGTGGTGCAGGCGTTCGCCAGCGCCAGAACGCTGACGATCAAACAGGCGCGCAGGATGAAGAGCATCGCCGCAGATCCCTTCTGTCGAGATCCAGATTGACTTGCTGCCAAAGCGAGACCCACACGCCAGGCACCGCTGCTTCTCCGACGACTCCGGATGCCTGTGACCTCGGCGCGGTCAAGCGCGTCGTGCCACGACAAAATCGGCTCCGTACGTCCCCGATTCACGATCTCGCGAGATGTCGGCAAAGCGACATTCCGTCAGCCAGGCGCGATGTTCCGCCTCGGTGCGGATCAGGCCGTTCTCGTAGTCATTGACGAACATGAGATTGAAAGTCGCATAGGACAAAGGCGTTGATCGGGCATCGTCCAGGATCCAGCCGACGACATAGAGCGGGCTGCCGGGCTCCAACGCTGCATGGATATTCCTGAGGGCCGCCCGTATTTGATCGGGCGTCAGCACGGGAATGACGCCCCGCATGATGGCGACGTCGTATGTGCCTTCAAGCTTGCCGGTCACGAGGTCGGTCGGTTTCAACTCGATGCGCGACCTGAATCCCGCCTCGTCGATGTATCGCTCCGCCACCGGAACCGTGCTGGGCAGGTCGGCGATGGTAATCGACAGGTGTGGCCATGCCTCGGCCATCGCAACCGAAACGCCACCCGATCCGCCGCCGATATCGACGAGACGGCGATACCTCGAGAAATCGAGGCGTGCGGCCAATTCCCGCCCCGCCGCCAGACACTCGGTAAAGGTTCCCCGATAAAACGACTCGCGAAGCTCGCTGGACATCGCTGCGTAGTCCATGCCGCGTTGCGGCTTGCCCGTCCGGATGGTGTCAGCCACCCGCAACATCGACTCCCAGCGGCGGCGATAGGCGTGATGCCTCATCCCGATGTAGTCGGGCCTGCCTCGCACGAGGTAACGGTCGGCTTCGGGCGCGTTCGAGAAGCGGCTGCCGTCGAATTGCATCAAGCCGATCGCAACGAGCGATTGAAGCAGGTGGCCGGTCTTTGCCGGGTCGGTCCCGGCCGCTTTGGCGACCGCGGCGGCATCGAGTGGACCCTTGCCGAGCGGCGTGAAGATGTCCAACTCCATGCCGGCCTGGAGGACGAACGAAGGGTAGGGAGCCACCGCCAGCGCTTCAATTGTCCTTGGAAGACTGGATTGGTCTTTGGTCACAATGGCACCTCTTGCGCTGACCCCAATCAACGGCGTGCTTGCATCGGAAACGCAATCGTATTCGGACTATGCCGGCCGCGGCAATGTCGGCGGCGCCTTGAACGATCCGTTCTGCTTGTGAGTACGCCGGCGCCATGTTCATCCGAGATGGCGCGAGGAATGCGCGCTAGTATCGCCCGCCCGACGACCCGCCGCGACCGCCTCCCGGAGTGCTGACGATGCCCAAGACCTGGCACGACCCGCGCGTTCCCGCGCCGGAGGCGTGCGTGCTGCGGCCGCTGCTGGAGCGGCGCGCCGCCGACACGCCGGACAAGGTGTTCATCCGCTTCGCCGACGGCAGCGAATGGACGTACCGCCAGACGCTGGACATCGCGCGCCGCACGGCGAGCGGCTTGCGTGCGCTGGGCGTGCGGCAAGGCGAGCACGTGTTGTCGTGGTTGCCCAACGGGCCGGACGCGATCCGCGTCTGGTTCGGGCTCAACCTGCTGGGCGCGGTCTACGTGCCGATCAACCTCGCCTACAGGGGCCGGCTGCTGGCGCATGTGGTCGAGAATTCCGACGCCAGCCTGATCGTCTGCCACGCCGATCTGCTGCCGCGCCTGGCCGACATCGATCGCGCCCGGCTGCGGCGTGCCGTGGTGCTGGGCGGCGCGGCCGTCCTGCCCGGCCTCGAGGTCCTGCCGGCGTCTTCGCTCGCGCCGGCGGCGGTCGATGCGCTGGCGCTCGAGCGGCCGATCGCGCCGTGGGACACGCAGACCATCATC
>DATFGV010000066.1:0-4120 GCA_035249115.1 Vineibacter sp. | reverse complement strand
CAGCACCACAACGCAGGCGACAAACACGTGGCCGCCCGGCGATGCCCGGCGGACGGCGTTCTTGCCAGCGGCGCTATGGTGACAAAGCAGCATCAACATCTCGTCAGCGATCTCACCGGTATGCGTGCGGTCAGCGGACATTGCAAGCGAAACTGGACAAGGGTCAGCCAACCGCTGTCGCTTTTCGCAGTGCAAGACGGCGCCGTCTACGGCAAGGCGCTCGCACCGTGGCGATGGCGTTGGCCGGCGCGGCCTCGACTCCGTAGTTATCGGTGATCAGGCCGGCGTGGCAGCGAACATGAGGATGTCGTGGCGTTCCAAGTGCCTGGTCGAACGAGGTGGCCTGAGGCATTGACTGCTCGGACAGGTCCGGCCCATCCTGATCTGAGTCCAGAGCAAAATCGGTCAGATTGCGCGGCGCAGCGGCGACTCGCGCATCCGTGCAGTGGTGGCATCGATGCAGGCGTGGATCATCGACGCGAGCGAGATGGATGCGGAAGACATACTCAGTTTTCGTTCCAATCTGCTGCATCCCAATCCGGAGATCAGGTCGTTCCTCAAGCCCGACAACAAGGGCACCACCATCGTCATCGCGCCCAAGGGCTTCGGAAAGACGCTCTTGCTCAAGGCCAAGCGGCTTTCGATCCAGGACAAGTACGCCCACGTCCTGCCTAGCGGCGCCCTGGTCGAGAAGCCGAGCGGCCTGCCCAGCGTCATACCGACCAGCGACTACGGCGACCTGCGCGACAACGAAGGCTACTGGCGTTCGGTGTGGCTGCTGTCGTTCACGTCAACGGTGCTGAAGGCCGCGGACCAAGTGCCGGGCCGCTGCAGCAGGGCACTGAGGACAATCTTCCAGGACAACAACCTGATTTCCGTGTGGGAAATCTTCGATCACATCTTGTCGGCGCCGGTGAACACCTATCACCAGCTCAACAACGACTACAACGATGTCCTGCTGCCGGGCTTCCGGCGCCTGCACGAGTCGACAGCGATCTTCGTCGACAACATCGACGAATACTATGAAGGCGTGCTGCGCGAAATGAATGCCGGGCGCGACCGACCGGCAGGCGGCCGGGTAAAACGAAGCTTCTGGCATCTGGCGCAGTACGGTATCGCCGCCGCCGCCCGCGAACTCAGCCATATCAACACGCACGTCAAGATCTACGTCTCGATCCGCAAGGAAGTCCTGCAGGGCATCATTGGCGACACGCATTTCGGACAGCAGCTGCGCAGCAAGTCGCTGATCGTGAGCTACACCGACAGCGATCTGTTGGAGATCATCCACAAGAACATCGCCCATTCGGACGCCGAGGATCTGGCCGATCCCCGCACCAACGAGCCGGTGTCAGCGTTTTTCGGGTCGCTCACCCGAGTCATCCATCCGACCACCGGCGATGAAGAGGAGGTGCTGGGGTTCTGGCTGCGCCATACGCTGGGACGGCCGCGCGACGTGGTCTCGATTGGCAAGGCCATCGCCAGCATCCCGCCAGCCAGCCGCAGCGAACGCAAGATCCGCGAGACCGTGCGATCGGAGGCCAAGACCATCGCCACGGCTTACTTCGCTGAAATGGCGCCTCACCTCGATGGCTTCGACTCCGACATGCTGCTGCGCCTGATCGACCGTAACGTGCTTTCGCCGGACGACGTGAAGCGTATCGCCGACGAGTATGCAAGCACATGGCTGGCAGCGGTCGGCGAGGTCGCGCCGCACACCGAGCATCCGTTTTGCGCCCTCTTCAAGCTGGGATTGCTGGGTTATGTGGGGCGTGACGCCGAGACGGGCGAGGACATGCAGATCTTCCGCCTGCCCGGCGAGCATCCGCTCGACAATGTCGCCGTCCTTCCGTCGGCCGGGATCTATCTCGTCCATCCGTCGCTCGACGACCTGATCGCCGAGCGCAATCCGAAATATTTCGAGAACTTGAGCGACCGCAATGTCATTGGCCGCGGTCGGCGATGGCTGCGCGAACGGATGATCCGCTATGTCCTGAAGGGCGACGTGAAGGGTCATTCGGCCAATATGCGCGACGGGCTGCGCAACAAGGCCTTCGCGGCTGTCTTTGATGCCATCGTGTCCGAGTTCGGCGCCAAGCTGGATCATGCCGAGCGGTCACAGGGCGATTCGCTGCTGCTGATCGACGCCAACCCGATATTGCTTTTGCAGGCGGCGCGCAGCATCCAGCGCGACCTCGCCCGCTCGGAATTCGGATCGCAGCTGAGATTTGCCGGCGACGCCGGCTTTGTCGAGATCGCCGACGGACCCAGGCAAAAGGAACCGTATGGCATGGCCCTCCAGAACGCCTCGCGCCTGGAACCTCACGTGGAATCTGGACAGATCTACGTCACGGAGGAATTCATTCGGCATGTCGAGGAGGACCGTGGCAAGCGCTTGCCCTTCGACTTCGTGCGCCTCGGTCCCGATGACCTCAAGAACCTCGACTGCATGGACGGTCTCTTCAACATTGCCAAACCGGGCGGCGAGGAGGCGATCCTCACGGCCATCCACCGCGTCCATTTTCGTTGAGGCGTCCCGCGGCGCTGACCGACGCCACCGAGCGCGGCGCGTTGCCAATCACACCGTGGCGATGGCGTTGGCCGGCGAGCCGACGGCGCCGGGCAGGCGCAGCGGCGGCGCCGTCAGCAGGAAACGCGAGCGCTGGTGCTCGCGCAACCACATCGCCAGCTCGTGCAGGTACCAGATCTCGCCGAGATTGACGCCGAGCTTGAACAGGCAATGGTGGTGTAGCGGCAGCGACGGATGTTCGCCCGGTCCGGCGTCCTTGGCCGGCACGGCCTCGACCCCGTAGTTGTCGGCGATCAGGGCGGCGATCTGGCTGTCGCTGATCCACTGCAGCAGGCGCTGGTCGCGGCCGTCGAGCACGGCGCACATGGCGTGGATCTTCTGCGGATCGGGCTTGCCGCCCATCTCGACAAGCATGGTGGCGAAGCCGGTGTGCAGCAGCAGCATGTCGCCCGGGTCGACCACCACGTTGTCGGCCGACATGATCGACATCAGCTGGTCGTAGCCGACGAAGGTGTGGGCGCGGCCGAGATGCTTCTCGAGGTCGACCAGCACGCCGCGGCCCTGGATCGGCTGTGCGGCCATGTTCTCGACGCCGAGCTTGCGGGCATAGCAGAGGTGGCCGAGGCCGTCGCCGGCCGCGTCCGGAATCGGCCCGATGACGTCGACCCCGCCGCGGTAGCCGTTGTAGTAGACCACCTCCTTCTGGCCGTCGCCGTCGACATCGAACAGGGCGCCGACATGCGCCAGGGTGTCCCACTGCGTCGAGTACTGCAGGGTCAGCATCACGCGGTCGTCGCACACCACGTCCTGATGGCGCGCGTCGATCTTTCCGGTCGGGAAGTTGAAGCGCCAGCCGAGCTGGTCGCTGGTCGGCGACAGCACCGGCGGCAGCCGGCGCGGGTTGAGCACGTTGCCACCCGGCAGGTCGAGCGGCAGGCTGAGGCAGAAGGCGCGGCCTTCCTTGACCTCGGCGATGCCCTGCAGCCGTTTCTGCGCCGTCAGCAGGTTGAGCCGGCCGAGCTGGTCGTCCTCGCCCCAGTCGCCCCAGGTCGAACCTTCCGGTCGCCGCGTCCACCGCTTCATGCCGAGCCTCCCTTGATCGGGCGGCAAGCATGGCGCCGGTCGACGCCCGCTGCCAGCGACGATCGACGCCGGGCGACGGAACGCAGCCATGCAGCGCCGCCGCTCGCCGCGTCCACGACGCTCGCGCCGCGGTCCCGGTGTCACCGGGAGTTGAACGAAAGAGACTGGCACACAACGTGGCTGAGGGCGCACATGGTTGCGGCTCGCAATGGGCGGGGGAAGAGATGGCGCGAACCTTGGGATTCTCGACGTTGGTCTTGGCGATGTTGCTGGCGATGTCCGCCGCGGCGCAGACCCAGGACCTGCGTCGCTGCGACCAGCTGGCGGCGTACTACGACCGCTATGGCGGGCGCGTCAGCGAGGGCACCACGCCGGTTGGCAGGGTCGACCGCGAGGTCGGCTACCAGGAGTGCCGCAAGGGCAACTTCGCCGAGGGCATCAAGCTGCTGGAACAGGCGATCCGCAGGACCGGCTACAATGTGCCGCCGGGCTAGGGCGCCGGCGGGCAGC
>DATFGV010000065.1:0-3075 GCA_035249115.1 Vineibacter sp. | reverse complement strand
AGGGCCGCCAGCGCTCCGTCGATTTCATCGGGATCGCCGATCAGCACCGGTTGGAGTTGCAGGCCGCCACGGGCGGCCGCTGTCCGCGCCTCACGCAGGAAGTTCTGCGCCGCCGGATCGCGGGTCGAGCCGAGGAAGGCGATGGGCTTCAGCCCCGGCAGCATGTCGCGCAACAACTCGATGCGCTTGGACTCGAGGTCGGGCACCGTTGGAGATGCCAGTAACGTTGCCACCGGGCCGCGCCAGGTTGGTCACCAGCCCGGTGCCGACCGGGTCGGCCGTGGCGACGACGATGGGAATGGAGGAGGTCGCCTTCTTGGCCGCATGCGCCGCCGGTGTCGCGAAAGCGACGATGACCCTGACCGTGCGCCGGACCAGCTCGGCCGCCATCGCATCGGCGCGGTCAGTCCGGCCCTCGGCGTAGCGATAGTCGACGTCGATCGTGCTGCCGTCGACGTGGCCAAGTTCGCGCAAGGCCGTGCGGAACGCCATCAGGCGATCGGAGTCCGGCGCTTCCCAGTCGAGAACGCCAATCCGCGGCACGGCCGGCCGCGTCTGGGCTACCGCATCCGGCGCCAGGCAGCCGACCAGCAGCGCCACGATCAAGGCCTGCCTCACTCGATGACCTCGTCGGCCATGGTCTGCAACAGCGCCGGCACCTCGAGGCCCAGCGCCCGGGCGGTTTTCATGTTCAGCGTCAGGTAGAAGCGCGTCGGCTGCTCCAGCGGCAAATCAGCGGGCCGAGCCCCGTTCAGGATGCGCGCTACGTAGTGCGCGGCGCGAACCTGCTGCTCGGTGAGGCTCGGACCATAGGCGATCAGGCCACCCTGGCGCACGATATCGGCGACCTCGTACATCGCCGGCACACGTTGCTGAGTGGCGAAATCGAGGAAGCGCTGCCGGTTGACGTTGGTCAGTGCGTCGGCCACCAGCAACATGGCGTCGGGCGGCCGGGCGGTCATCGCCGCCAGGGCCGGGACAATGTCGCCGACCGATCGCAGGCCATGGGCGTCGATCGCTACGCCCAGCGTCTTGGCTGCCTGCTCGATGACCTGGAAGCGCAAGTTCATGCCTTGGTCGTTGGCGTTCCACAGCACGGCAAACCGACTGGCGCGCGGCACCAGCTGCTTGAGCAGGTCGGCCCGTTTGCCGCTGAGCTCCGTCGAGGCTTCCGACACGCCGGTGACGTTGCGGCCGGACCGCGCCAAGCTGGCGGCCAGCCCCATGCCCACAGGATCACCGGCGCCGAGGATGACGATCGGCTTGTCGGATGTGGCGCCGGCCGCCGCAGAGGCTGCCAGGCCGCCCTGGGCCACGATCACTTCGGCGGGCGAACGCACCAAGGCGGCGGCCATCTCGGGCAGTCGATCCAGCTCGCCCGCGGCGAAACGCCACTCGACAGCCAGGTTGCGACCCTCGACGAAACCAAGGTCGGCCAAGGTGCGGACGACGGGATGTCGCGCCAGTACTGCGTCAGGTGGGCGGACAGCACCGAGAAGGTAGCCGATGGTGCGTCTGCCGTCGCGCGGCTGCGCCAAGCTGGGGCCGGTAGTCGCCATCAGCAGCGCCAATTGGCCGAGGATCGTCCGTCGCTTCATTCGATCACCTCCTCGACGCGTGTTTGCTGGTTGCGAGCCGACTCGCGGCCCTTGCACACATCGATCACCACGATGGACCTATGCCGCCCCATGCAATCGGCTCACAGATGTCTCGACCGGAATCTGTCACGCGACGCATCCATCGTCCTGGAGCGCCGATGCCGGTTCCGAAGGCCGTCTGTTTGACCAGCAGAGCGACGGAGCAGCAGGGCGCCAGGGGACAGGGTGAAAACACTACGCCCGTGCGAATTCATCCGCCAGCGGTGGGTCCGGACATGTGCCGCTTTGCAGCCACGGCCATGGCGCATCGCGTGACCGGCGTCCCGGCGGTGACAGATTGTTGTTGTCAGCCGGCCGGGTTCCGGTGTTGGTGCCGCCGCGACCCACAGGAAAGATCCGCCATGCGCCCCTCCGGCCGAGCTTCCGACCAGCTGCGCCCGATCAACCTTGTCCCCAGCTTCTCGCGGCATGCCGAGGGCTCGTGCCTCGCCAAGTTCGGTGACACGCATGTGCTGTGCACCGCCAGCGTCGAGGACCGGGTGCCGCCCTTCCTGCGAAATACCGGCAAGGGCTGGGTGACGGCCGAATACGGCATGCTGCCGCGCTCGACCCATACCCGCACCGACCGCGAGGCGGCCCGTGGCAAGCAGTCCGGCCGCACCCAGGAGATCCAGCGCCTGATCGGCCGGGCGCTGCGGGCGGTGATCGACCTCACGGCGATGCCCGACACCACCATCAAGATCGACTGCGACGTCATCCAGGCCGACGGCGGCACGCGCACCGCCGCCATCACCGGCGCCTGGGTAGCGCTGCGCCAGGCAATCGACCGGCAGCGCCAGGCCGGCAGCCTGGATCGTGACCCCATCACCGGCCAGGTGGCGGCGGTCTCCTGCGGCATTCACGAGGGGGTCGCCGTCCTCGACCTCGACTACCCGGAAGACTCCAGCGCCCAAGCCGACGCCAATTTCGTGCTGACCGGCGCCGGCGGCATCGTCGAAGTGCAGGGGACGGCGGAACAGGCGCCGTTCAGCGAGGCCGAGTTCCTGGCGCTGATGGCCCTGGCGCGCAAGGGCGTGGCTGAGCTGTGCGCCGCCCAGCGCGCCGCGCTGGGGATGTCGGCGTGATCCAGCGGGCCGCCGCGCCGTCGGGTGCGGGTAAGGCCGTGGCGCGGCGTTTCAGCGGTGGCAAGCTGGTGGTTGCCACCCACAACCGCGGCAAGTCCGAGGAGATCCGGCAGATGCTCGGTGGCATCGGCGGCGGTATCGAGATCGTGTCGGCGGCCGATCTTGGCCTCGCTCCGCCGGTGGAGACCGGCGCCACGTTCGAGGACAATGCGGCGCTGAAGGCGCGTGCCGCCACCGCGGCATCGGGATTGGCGGCGCTGGCCGACGATTCCGGCTTGTGCGTGATGGCGTTGGACGGCCAGCCCGGCGTGGCTACGGCCGACTGGGAGGGCCCGACCCGAGACGCCATGGTC
>DATFGV010000064.1:0-5264 GCA_035249115.1 Vineibacter sp. | reverse complement strand
CATGCCCGCCATCAGCGATGCCGCCGCAATCATGCCGACGCGACTCGCGATCCAGCGAGACGTCATGGAAAATCGGCCAATGCGCGCCTTCACGACCGGCTGCACAGTCGCCGTCTCGCGCGCGCGCCGATTGATGCCTGGAGTGGCCGCGTCATTTGCGCGGCACGAAGGCATCCGCCGCCTTCTTGGCGCGCTCGATTTCGTCGTCGCTCATTTCGCCCGCCAGGCGCACGAGCAGCTCCTCGGTGTGTTGCACTTTCTGGCGCGAGGCGAGGGCGATGAACTTGTAGCCCTCGACCTTGTCCTTGCCGACGCCGGCGCCCTCGGCCAGCGCCGCGCCATAGGCGGCCATGGCTGGCGGAAAGCCGCGTTCGGCCGCGTCCTTGAGCAAGGGGATCGCCTTCTTCAGGTCGTGCAGCGGCGATCGCTCGAAGCCGTAGACATGGGCGCCGAGCAGGAACTGGGCGCGCGGGTCCTTGCGCTCAGCCATCGGCTTGAGCAGGCGTTCGGCCTTTGCGAAGTCCTTGGCGTTCAAGGCGTCGAAGGCCGGCTTGAGCTCGGGAGCCGGCTGCTGCGTGCGGGCTGGCGGCGCCGGCTGGCGCGGGCCCGGCGCCGGTGCCTGCGCCAACGCCGTCGCCGGTGGCACCAGCAGCGCCGCGACCAGCGCCAATGGCGCCGGACGAAGGGGTGATCGCGTCACGTACCAATCCTTTGCCTTGCGACGCACGTCGACGGCACGGCAGCCGCCGACGCGCAGAGGGGTGTTTGTTAGCGGCGCAAAATGGCCGAAAGGCGACGCTCGGGCAATCGCCAGCATGCGGCGGTGGCGCAACCGGCCCGGTTGCCCCGTTGCGGTTTAGACAGCACAGTGCGCCGCCAGGCGACACGGGAGCGCAGTGATGAACGACGACCGCGATGAACAGCCAGTGCGCATCTGGGACCTGCCGACGCGGATTTTCAAATGGTCCCTGGTCGTGCTGGTGCTGTTTCAGGTCGTCACCGGCAAGATGGCGGGCGAGTGGCTCAAGTGGCACTTCTGGATGGGCTACGCCATCCTGACCCTGCTGATCTTCCGGATTCTCTGGGGCTTCGTCGGCAGCACCACGGCGCGCTTCAGCGACTTCGTGAAGGGCCCGTTCGCCGGCCTCGCGCACGTACGCCAGGTCCTGGCGCCCGGCGCGCCGCGCGAAAGCGGCCACAACCCGGTCGGTGGCTGGATGGTGGTGGCGCTAATCCTGGCGCTGCTGGTGCAGGTGACCAGCGGCCTGTTCACCACCGACGACATCGCCACCGATGGTCCGCTGGTCGGCGCCGCGAGCGAGGGCTGGGTGAAGGCCATGACCAGCCTGCATCACCGCTGGATCAACCTGATCCTGATCATGATCGCGGTGCATGTGCTCGCGGCTGTGCTCTACCTCGCGGTCAAGCGGCAGAACCTGATCGCCGCCATCATCACCGGCTACAAGCCCCGCAAGGACGTTGCGGCGCCCGGCGCGCCGCTGCCGACCTTGCAGTTCGCCAGCAACCTGTCGGCGCTGGCCTGCCTGGTGGTCGCGGCGGCGATCGTCTGGGCGATCCTGCGCATCTGGGGCTGAGGCACGCGCCGCAAGCCTGATTCGGAACGACAACGGCCGGTCGGGAAGTGCCGACCGGCCGTGCGTGTCTGGATCTCGGACTGGCGCACCGGCCAGCGTCGTGTGCCCTACTTGGCGCGGAACTTCTCGTGGCAGCCGCCGCAGGCCTTGCCGACAGCACCGAACGCGTCGGTAATCTTGGCCAGGTCACCGCCGCCGGCTGCAACCTGCAGCGCGTCGATCGCGTCGGACTCGGCCTTGTGCGCCGCCTTCCAGCCGGCCTGGTCGGTCCAGATGTTGGGCAGCGCCTTGGTCTCACCCTTGTCCGATCCGGCCGGGAACAAGGCTGGGAACGCGCTCGACAGCTCCTTGAGCTTGGCCGCCGCCGGCACGACCGCCTTGGCGTCGCCCTTGGAGTCGATGACCCCCTTGATGGCCTTCATCTGCGCGCCGGCCTGCTTGCGATTGTCCTTGCGCGTCGCGAGCGGGTCGCCCTGCGCGATGGCGACGCTGCCGACCAGGGCGCCCGCGAGCGCCAGGCCAATGGAACCGACGATCAGCCCCTTCCGCATGTTTGCTTCCTCTCTTCGCTGTCGACGGACCTTAGAGGATGTGCCGGACGCCGTCGTCCGCCTGAACCGGCACATGGAGCGATCAAACACTGCCACCCTGTCGCCTAGTTATCACGAAGGCGTGAGCTGTGGCGAAAAGTCCAGTGTTTCCAGACAGTAACTTGAAATCCTGCGTGCCCGGTCGGTTGGCGGCCGCTGCTAGCGGGCCGGCGCCAGCCACTGCGGCGATGGCGGGGCCGGCGTCACGGTCTGGCGCATGTGCACCATCAGCGCCGTACCGAGCAGCGGCGCCAGCAGGTTGAGGAACGGCACGATGCCGGCGGCGGCGATCAGGATACCGGCGCCCCACAGGCGCGTCCGATTGGCCCGGCGTAGCGCGGTGACGTCGGCCATCTTCTGCCGGCGCAGGCCGACCAGCTCGAAATATTCGACGCTGCACAGGTAGCCGTTGACGACACAGAACAGCGCCACGCTGAGCAGCGGGAAGAACAGCAGGATCAGGTAGAGCGGCAGCAGCACGAGGTTGACGCCGAGCAACAGCAGCAGGAACTTCACGCCCGACCAGATGCCGACCCAGATCGGGATGCCCGGCGCCTGGCCGAGATGCGGGTAATGCCGCTCCTCGACGGCGTCGGCGACCTCCTCGAGGAACAGGCTGACGATGATGCCGAAGAACGCCGGGAACAGGAACAGCGGCAACGCGAACGCCGCCAGCCCCGCGAGAAAGCGCAGCAGGCCGTTGAGCCAGCGGTTCAGCGTTTCGCCCAGCCAGGAAATCTCGACCGTCGGCGTCGCCTGGACCAGGAAGTAGGCGCCGACCCACAGTGCGATGTACAGCAGCGCCGCGAGGCCCAGCGACTTCACGATCACCCAGCGCAGCTTCGGGTCGGTCAACTGCGCGAACGACTTGACGACGAAATCGAACATGGCGGGGAATATAGGGTGGTGAGCGCGGCCAACCAACCAGCGTGGCGACCAATAACAACCGACCCTGTCGTTGACTCGTCCTGGCAAGCCTTCATGGTGAGCTCTGTCGAACCATGAAGGCTCTCGCACCGACATCGGTGCGTCGCTTCATGGTTCGACAGAGCTCACCATGAAGCGGTCAACATCCAGGGCCGTTCGGAATAGCTATGCCGCGTCAACACCCCAACCGTTGCGCCAGGTCGACGAAGCTGTCGGCCGCGATGTCGACGCAGCTTGGGTCGGCGGCCAGGTCAGTCGTCTGGCCCGGGCCATGCTCGGTCGGGCGCGGCACGAAGGCGGTCGACAGGCCCTGCGCCTTGGCGGCCTTCAGATCGCCGTTGTGCGCCGCCACCATCAGCACCTGCTCGGGCTTCAAATCGAGCATGCGGCAGGCCGAGAGATACGCCTCGGGCATCGGCTTGTAGGCGCGCGCCGTCTCGGCGCCCAGCACGCAGTCCCACGGCAGGCCGGCGCGCTTGGCCATGTTGACGATCAGCGCGATGTTGCCGTTCGAGCAGGGCGCGATGGTGTGCTTGGTCTTCAGCCGGGTCAGGCCGGGCACGGCGTCGGGCCAGGGATCGAGCCGGTGCCAGGCGCGGTTCATGTAGTCGATATCGGCGTCGCTCATCAGCCCGGTGATCTCGAACTCGTTGATTAGCCGGATCAGGCTCTCGCGATGCAAGACGTCGAGCACGGTCCACGGCCGCCGGCCGCTGCGCACCGCCTCCATGCCCGGCTGATAGAGCTTGCGCCAGGCCACCGCGAAGGCCAGCCAGTCGATCACTTCGATGCCCTTGCGGTCGGCGAAGGCGGCGAGGTCGCGGCTGACGCTGGTGCGCCAGTCGACCACGGTGCCGAAGACGTCGAAGATGCAGGCCTTGATGTCGGCAGGCATGGATGTTCCCTCGCCGCTGGATGCGGCACGCGATCCAATCCCAAGCGCCGCCAACTGTCGAGTCGCGTTAGCCTCTCCCCGACGGGCAGAGGTCGACGCGCGCGAAGCGTGCGGCGGGTGAGGGGGCGCCGGTGCAGAACCCGGTGCACTTAAAAGAAGCGCCGCGGTTGTTGCGCGGCCCCCTCACCCGGTCCGCTTCGCGGCCCGACCTCTCACCGTTGGGGAGAGGTATGCGATATTCGGCGATCACACAGGGAGGCACGCATGGCCGACGACGCGACCGTACTGGTGACCGGCGGGTCGGGCTATATCGGCGCCTGGTGCGTCATCGGCCTGCTGCGCCGCGGCTACCGCGTGCGCACCACCATCCGCGACCTCAAGCGCGAGTCTGCAGTGCGGGCGATGATCGCGCGCGAGATCGAGCCCGGCGACCGGTTGAGCCTCGCCGCCGCGGAGCTGACCAGCGACACCGGTTGGGACGCAGCGGCGGACGGCTGCACCTACGTCTTGCACGTCGCCTCACCGCTGCCACCACGCACGCCGCGCGATGCCAACGAACTGATCGTGCCGGCGCGCGAGGGTGCGCGCCGAGCGTTGCGCGCCGCCGCGGCCGCCGGCGTACGGCGGGTCGTGCTGACCTCGTCAATCGCCGCCATCGCCTACGGCCACCGCAGGCCACCGCCGCAGCCGATGACCGAGGCGCTGTGGAGCGACCCGACGAATCCCGAGACCACGCCCTACGCCCAATCCAAGACCCTGGCCGAGCGCGCCGCCTGGGATTTCATCAACGACCACGGTGGCGCCATGACCCTGGCGACGATCAACCCGGTGGTGGTGATCGGGCCGGTGCTGGGCCGCGACTACTCATTCTCCATCCAGGTGGTTGAACGCCTGCTGACCGGCAACCCACCCGGCCTGCCACGGCTCGGCTTCTCGCTGGTCGACGTGCGCGACGTCGCCGACCTGCACATCGCCGCCATGACCGCCGAGGCGGCCGCCGGCCAGCGCTTCATCGCCAGCAACCGCTTCTTGTGGTTCGCCGAGATGGCCGAGATCCTGCGCCAGCGCCTGGGCCCCGCCGCCAGCCGCGTGCCGCGGCGAATGTTGCCGGACTGGCTGCTGCGGCTGGTCGGCCTGATGGACCCGCAGGTCAGGAGCGTGCTGGGCGATCTCGGCCGGCGGCGCGAGGTCACGGCCGACAAGGCCAAGGACGTGCTGGGCTGGACGCCGCGGCCGGTCGAGGACTCGCTGGTCGAC
>DATFGV010000063.1:0-2608 GCA_035249115.1 Vineibacter sp. | reverse complement strand
TGGCATCAGGGGTAGCGGCGGCGTTCTCCTGGGCACCCACCGGCTCGCCGCTGTCATCGTCCTTGACTTGGACGGCCGCGCCGGCGTCGATCAGCTCCTGGCCGCGGCGGCTGTCCATTTCGACGATGGTCCCTGCGCGCGGGTCGGAAGACTTGAACTTGATTCGCATGGCATCTCTCCTTCAAAAACGAAAAAGCCCGGCGAACCGGGCTGTTTGGTGAAGTTCGGCGCGTGGCTTACACGTTGCCGAAGTCGCCGTAGATGAACCCTTGCGGGCGGTACACCGCCAGCGCGAGCCGCTCTTCGGCCAGGATCGTGACCATGTTCTTCACGAAGTCGTCTTCGTTCTCGGTCGCCACCTCGACGCGCGCCTGCCAGCGGTCGAACACCTGAGCGCCATCGCGGAAGCCGCCGACCAGGAACTTGTCGACCGCGATCGCCTGCGTGTCGACAACGGGCAGGCCCCACAGCCGCGGCGCGGTCGTCCCTTGCGGGTCGCCGATGAGGTATCGCCCGGTGGAGTCCTTCATGCGCTCGATGCGGTCCCAATCGATCGGGTTCATGACGATGCCGGTTGCACGCAGGTCCGCAAGCTGCACCTGCAGCATCGCGGCGCGCACCATGTCAACGTTCTGCGCCGTGGCCGCAGCGCCGGCCGGCAGCGCATAGGCGGTCGCCTGCGGGATGATGCCCAGCAGGTTCTGGCCGGTGCCGTCGCCGTTGAGAAGCTGGTTCTCCTCGACGTACTTCAGGCCGTAGCGCAGGCGTCCGTCGATGAGGCTCATGAGCTGCGACGCATCGCTCAGGATCTGGCGCGACGCCTTGACGAAGTGCGCGATGACCTTGGCGGTCGTGCTCACCACGTCGTACTTCACCGACGACTCCGGCTTCTTCGCGCCTTCCGCGACCGGCGCCGCGAGGTTGGTGAACCCCGTCTCCTTGACGTACTCGAGCGCATTGCCGTCCATGCGGCCGGGCATGATCAGGTCGCGCACCGTGAACTCGCGCTCGGGGATCGGAATGATCCCCGGCAGGCGCGTCGAGCGCACCAGGTCGCCGGCCGCGCCGTCGGTGTCCGTCGTGACCGACGTAATCGCGGCCTTGAAGGTCATGTCGACGCGCCCGCGCGGGGTGGTCTTGGCGGCGAACGCCTTGTAGTCGTCGCTGTTGACGAATCGCTCACCGAAAGTCTGGCGCTGCACGTCGCCGCCGGCGCCGTTGGCCTCCAACTTGGCGAGTGCCTGCTGCGCGTGTTGCAGGTTGGCCTGCAGTTCGCCCTGCTTCGTCAGCAAGTCGTCGACTTTTGCCCGCGTTTCCGCGGTGAAGCCTTCGTTCTTGGCGAACAACTCGGCCTGCACCTTGAGTTGATCGCCGACCGCCTTCAGGCTGGCGTTGATGGTCTGGATGTCCTGCTCGATTGGCATGATGGGCCCTCCTTCAGGGCGTCGGTGGGGACAAGGGAAGCGGCCAGAGCCGCCGTGACGCTGAAAGAATCAGGCGCGAGCCCGACTCGTCCGGTGGGATCGCCCTCACCGCTGCCAGGCGGATCGCCCGCGCTGGACTTCAACTCGCTGATCAGGCGCATCGCCTCCGACTTCGGCATGCCGCTGGCGCGCAGGCCGGCCTCGATGCGGCGCACCGCCGACGCACTGGCCTTGCCGGCGCCTTTTTCGACCTGGTCGGACGGCAGCAACTCGTCGGCAAATCCGCCCTCGACAGCAGCCTCGCCGCCGATCCAAGTCTCGGCGTCCATGAGCTTGGCCATCGCCTTCGGTTCCTGGCCAGTGCGCGCCGCGTAGATGCTGGCCATCGCGTCGTCGAACGGCTTCAGCGTGTCAGCAATCTCCAGCAGGTCGTTGCGGTTGCCGACTGCCAGCACCCAGGCGTTGTGGACCATCAGGAAGCCGGCGCGGGCCACCTGCACCTTGTCGCCGGCCATGGCGATGATCGAGGCCGCCGATGCAGCCAAGCCGAGCACCTTGACCGTGACCTCGCCGTCGTGCTCGCGCAGCAGGTTGTAGATGGCCAGCCCTTCGAACATGTCGCCGCCGGGGCTGTTGATGTTCACCGTGACGTCGCCCTTGCCCATCGAGCGCAGCGCGGCCGCGACGCGCTTGGCGGTTACGCCCTCACCGCTCCAGAAGTCCTGGCCGATCACGTCGTACACGCCGATCGAGCGCTCGTCGTCCTTCTTGTCGGCCGCCCTGACACCCGAGTGCCAGCGGTCGAACGCGCGCGGCTGGATCTGGCTGGTCACGCCGGCGCAGGGCCGCCCCTCCGGCGCACCCGGTAGCGTCTTCTTCGTCATGGAGTCAGTCCTTTCGCTCGTTGTCGAAGCCCAGCAGCAGCCGCAGCGCCGCCTTGGCCTGCTCTGCTTCCGGCGCCGCGCCGACGGCGTCCAGCGTGGTCATGGCCGACTGCACCGTCAGCACCGCCGCATTGCCGCCCATCGGCTCACGGTCCTCGAGCTCGCGCACCTCGTCGCGCGTGAGGATCCCGTTGTTGACCATCGATGTGTAGAACGCCGCGCGGCCAGCGCTGTCGGCGCGCAGCAGGCCCTCCACCGCAAACTTCGGGTAGAAGCGTTCGCGCTCGACCGGCGTCAGTA
>DATFGV010000062.1:0-5677 GCA_035249115.1 Vineibacter sp. | reverse complement strand
AGGCGTTTCACGGGGATCCTCCGACAAGGACGGGCAACGAAGATGACCGCAACCTAGCGCATGGTGGCGGTGCGGCCTAGGCGCCCGCCGCATCACGCGGCGCGGCCGGCCACATGGCGGCGTTGCGCTCTGGTCGTATGGACCGAACCCGGTTGTCGCGGCCGGCGCCGGTTGCGGGCGGCAGACCTCGCGCTGGCTTCCCGCTCACGCGGTATCGCGATGATCCGCTCGTCCGTGAACCTGGTCGCCGTCAACGACCTGGCTGCGCGCCGACGCGATCCAACTAGCGCGGTGCCGCAGGGTTCGGCTTGGTGCCGTAATCCCAATGTTCCGCAATCTTGCCGTTCTCGATGCGGAACATGTCGAACCAGGTGGTGGTGTACGTTGAGCCGGGCTTGGTCAGATCGGGCAGCTCGCGCCGGAACGCAAGGGTGACGAGATCGCCATCACCCAGGATCGCAACGAGATCATCGATCGCCGGCTTTGCGGGCTGGCTCGGTCGTGTGCCGAAGAAGGCGACGAAAGGAGCCCGCCCCGTCGGCACGTTCGGATTGTGCTGGATGTAGCTTTCCGCCATGTAGGTTTCGGCCTTTGTCATGTCCCGGCCGACGAAGACCTCCCGCCAGAAATCATAGACCAGCTTCTTGTTGGCTGCCTCCTTGGGATCGGCATCCTTCAGCGCCTCGATCTGCTGCTCCGGCGTGAGCGCGACGACCGGAACCTGGGCCGATGCGTTCAGCGGGACCGCCAACGTCCCCAGGATGATGGCGAAAATTACGGGTCTCATCGGCGTGCTTCCTGGTGCGCTGTCGACGGCGAGCGTAGCGGGTTGCTGCCGCCAGCTCAACGTAGGCGGCGCCCCGCACCCTCACTTTAAGTTTGCAAGGCGATCGCCGGCATCTGGCATTCACTTCAATCCAGAGATCGCGGACAAGCCGGACGCCCCGGTGGCCCGAACACCAGATCATCATCGTTCGGTTCGCCTGCTTCGCTCGAACGCCTGTCTCGGGGACTATGCGTTCGGCGCCTTCGGCGCGCGGGGCGGGGGCGACATGCTCATGCGGTCGACGAAGGCGATGCCGATGGCCGACAGGATGAACAGGCCGTGGATCAGCGCCTGCCACATGACGCCGGCTTCGGTGAATTTGGTGTTCGGCGTGCCCAGGCCGCCGGCTTCGATGAAGGTGCGCAGCAGGTGGATCGAGGAGATGCCGATGATCGCCATCGCCAGCTTGATCTTCAGCACGCTGGCGTTGACGTGGCTCAGCCACTCCGGCTGGTCGGGATGGTTCTGCAGCTCCAGCCGCGACACGAAGGTCTCGTAGCCGCCGACGATCACCATGATCAGCAGGTTCGAGATCATCACCACGTCGATCAGCCCCAGCACCACCAGCATGATCTGCTGCTCGCTGAACGTGAAGGTGTGCTCGACCAGGTGCCACAGCTCCTTGAGGAACAGCGCTACGTAAACGCACTGCGCGACGATCAGGCCGAGATAGAGCGGCAGCTGCAGCCAGCGCGACGCGAAGATCAGCTGCGGCAGCGGGCGCAGCCGCTGCCTGTCGCCCGTGGCGGCGGCGCTTTCGGAAGCGATCGTCATGGTTTGTTGCAATCCCGTTATGGCTGGAAGGGAACGTCACCCGAACCGTCGAGATAGGAACGCGATGCTGCCGTGCCAAGGCGGCGATGCGGCAAAATCGGGGCAAGAACATCTGACCGGCACATTCCGGCATAGGCGTGGACGACGACCACAGTCCTCACCCTTCGCGACGGCCGCGCAGCGGCCGTCGCGAAGGGTGCGGTACGGTCACGCCGCCTCGACTGCCGAGAATCGCAGGATCGAAGATGAAGCCCACCCTTCGAGATGCGGCCCTTGCGGGCCGCTCTTCAGGGTGAGGCTTATGGTGAGCATTGTCATAGGTTGCGATACCGGCTTGCCCGGTCGAGACTGCGCCGCCGACACTATCGGAGGAACAGGGGCATGCTGAGCGATCCCGACCGCTATGATTATTTTCCGCTGCCCGGCCGGCCGCGCATCAACTGGCCGAACGGCGCGCGGCTGGCGTTTTGGGTGGCGCCCAACATCGAATTCTACGAGTTGCACCCGCCGCTCGGCCCGGGCCGCGTGCCCTGGCCGCGGCCGTTCCCCGACGTGCTGGGTTACTCCTGGCGCGACTACGGCAACCGGGTCGGCGTCTGGCGGATGATCGAGGTGATGGCCAGGCACGGCGTGCGCGGCAGCGTGTCGCTCAACGTCGCGCTGTGCGATCACTTCCCCGACATCATCGAGGCCTGCAATGAACACGGCTGGGAGTTCTTCAGCCACGGCGTCTACAACACGCGCTACCTCTACGGCATGAGCGAGGCGCAGCAGGTTCGCATCATCCGCGATTCGATCGACACGATTCGCGACAAGTGCGGCCAGGAGATGACCGGCTGGCTGTCGCCGGCGCTGAGCAACACCGACGAGACCATCGACCTGCTGGCCGAGGCCGGCATCCGCTACACGCTCGACCTGATGCACGACGACCAGCCGACGCCGCTCAAGGTGCGCAGCGGCCGGCTGATCAGCGTGCCCTACTCGCTGGAGGTCAACGACGTGCCGCTGCTGACCATGCGCAACGCCTCGCCGCGGCGCTACGCCGAGATCTGCAAGGCGCAGTTCGACCAGCTCTACGAGGAAGGTGCCGACAACGGCATGGTGATGTGCATGCCGATCCATCCCTTCCTGGTCGGCCAGCCGCATCGCATCGGCGCGCTGGAGGAGATCCTCACCTACGTGGCCTCGCACGATGGCGTCTGGCTGGCGACCGCGCGCGAGATCGCCGCCTGGTACTACGACCACCACTACGACGCGGCGGCGAAGGCGCTGGCCGATCGCCGGAGGGCCGCCTGATGTCGATCACCGACGCCTATTTCGACTATCCCCATCGCGGCCGGCGCCTCGACCACGAGCGCTTCCGTCACCAGACCCTGTTCACGCGCCAGCCGGTCCAGTGGCCTGGCCAGGCGCGGGTGGCGCTGTGGATCACGGTGCACTTGGAGTTCTATCCGCTCGACATGGCCAACCTGCCGTTCCGCGTGCCGGGCGGCATGGAGCGCGGCTATCCCGACTATTGGAACTACACCCTGCGCGACTACGGCAACCGGATCGGCGCCTGGCGCGTGATGCGCCTGCTCGACCGCTACGGGCTGCGCGCCACGGCGGCGTTCAACTCGGATGTCGCCAAGCGCTACCCCGAGCTGGCGCGGGCCGTCACCGAGCGGCGCTGGGAGGTAATGGCCAGCGGCGTCAACATGGCCAGGCTGCATGTCGGCGGCATGCCGCTCGAGGCCGAGCGGGCGCTGGTCGGCGAGTCGCTGTCGACCTTGCGCCGTATCGCCGGCGTGCCGGTCACCGGCTGGCATTCGCCGGCGCATTCCGAGTCCGACGCCACCCTCGACCTGGTGGCGGCCGAAGGCGTCACCTACGTCGCGGACTGGATCAACGACGACTTGCCGTTTGCGGTCACGACGGCGAGCGGCACGATCCACGCCATGCCGCTGACCTACGAATGGGCCGACCGGACCTTGCTCTGGCAGTACCACCAGTCGAGCGCCGAGTTCACCGAGCAGCTGGTCGAGGCGTTCCGCGTGCTCTACGCCGAGGCCGGCCAGCACGGCGGCCGCATCCTGTCGATCGCGCTGCATCCCTGGATCATCGGCCAGCCGCACCGCGTGCGCGCGCTGGACGAGGCGCTGCGCCGCATCACGGCGCACGCCGGCGTCTGGAACGCCACCGGCGCCGAGATCCTGGAAGCGTGGCGCAAGCAAACGCCACCAGACTGAAGCGGCAAAGCGCGACCGATGGCGGGGCAGGGTTCGCTCATCACGCTCTACACGCGCGTCCGCGACCGTAAGCCAGGCCGGTTCGTAACCATTATGGTGCTCTTGTGGCGCTGCGGAACCAATGGACTGGCAGTCCGTTGCTTATGAGCGATACAAGCGAGGTCTGACTTGAGGCCAAAACCACACAGCGACTTCACTCCGTCGTCGGCAGAGCCGCGGCATCAACTCGACTTCGAGCACGGAGTGTGCACGCGGTGCTGGGCCGGGCTGCAGCAAATCCAGCACGGTTTCCCCTGCGTGATCGATGACGCCGTACTCCTGCGGGATGTCGTCGGCAAGCTGCGGCGCCTGCGGGCCAGAGTCGGATGACCAACCGGCTGGCCAGCCGGTGGCGCCGGTTTGCCTCGGATCGACGACGACGCGCGCGCGAACAGCGGCAGCTACCGTGGCGAATCCGGGTGTGACGAACGCTGCGACGTCGGCTTTCTTGCCTGCGCGGGGCGAAGGTTCTTCAGGCGCGTGTCTCGGCAAGCGGAAGTAACTCAGCCGTAGACGACGCCGGGTCGTCGAGGTTGATGGCCGGGATCTGGTTCTTTTCGCTCCAGTAGTCCTGGTTGTGCTGCCATGCCGGCTTGTCGCCGCGCTTCGGCAGCAGGTGCATGGCGCGCATCAGGTAACCCGGATTGAAGTTCTCGGCATCGATCCACGGCAGCAGTTTCATGTCCTTGTCTTCCGGCCGCAGCGCCACGGCGACGCGCTTGGCCTGCCGGCTCTTCATGTGGTTGGGCACGCGGCAGACGAAATCGGCGACCAGGTCGGCGCGCAGGGTCCAGCTGGCGCGGAAGTAGCCGAACACCCACGCCATGTTGGGCATGCCCGTGAACATCATGCCGCGATAGGTCATCGTCTTGGCGAAGTCGAGCGGCTCGCCGTCGATCGCGAAGGCGATGTCGCCCAGCACGTTCATGTTGAAGCCGGTGGCCGTGACGATGATGTCGGCCTCGAGCATCTTGCCGGACTTCAGCAGGATGCCGCGCTCGGTGAAGCGCTCGATCTCGTCGGTCACCACCGAGGCCTTGCCGGCGCAGATGCCCCTGAACAGGTCGCCGTCGGGCACGAAGGCGATGCGCTGCCGCCACGGACGGTACGAGGGCGAGAAATCCGGATCGAGCTGGTAGTCGGGGCCGATATAGGCGCGCACACCCGCCAGCAGCTCCTTGCGCACCACGTCGGGTTCGTTGAAGGCGCGGCGGGTGAAGACGGCTGCGGACGATGGCGTTCTGTAGCACGCCGACGCTTCGCCGCGAACGGCGGCGGCCGGCGCTGCCGCATCGCAGAACGGCGGTGGTGCCCTGACGCTGGGCGCTCTCTCGTGACCGCCGTTACGCCTTCAGCACCAGCTCGACCCACAGCGGGTCGCGCGCCTCATAGGGCGGACCATACCGGACCTCGACGTCCTTCGAACCGGCGAAGGCGCGTTTTTCCGCCGCTGGAACGCCGTCGCCGCGGACGATCCGGGCCTTTGTGCGCTTCTTCAACTCTGTGTAGAGCTTGTCGTAGGGCATCGCCCAGCCATCTTTCACGGACTTCGTCTTCTGTTCGCGGGCGGTCTCTTCGACCACCGGGATCATCGCGCACAGGCGCGGATCGCTCATCAGCTCAAGCCCGCGCTCGCGCAAGGTGGCGTTGTGGCTGGCGTGATGACCGACCTTGTAGACGACAGTGCGCGCCAGCAGGTCGTCGATCTTGAGGCGCGGGGCATTCTTGTCGTCGTTGATCGGATAAGTCTGGTCGCTCCACGACAGCCAGTTGCCGACCTGGGCGTCGGCGGGAAACAGCAGCACCCTGT
>DATFGV010000061.1:0-3704 GCA_035249115.1 Vineibacter sp. | reverse complement strand
CGCCCGGCGGTTTGACCGACGGCATCGCTCGCGTTTTCGCCGACTACGTTTCGAAGAAGCTCGGCCAGCAAGTTATCGTCGACAATAAGCCGGGTGCCGGTGGCAACATCGGTGCCGCCTTGGTTTCCCGTGCCCCGAAGGACGGCTACACTTTTCTGCACACGGTGTCCGGCACACTGGTTCAGAACCGCGTGCTGTACAGCAGCCTGGGTTTCGACCCCGACAAGGATTTCGTGCCGGTGTCGGCGACGTCGTCGGGCGAATTGCCGGTGGTCGTGCACAAGTCGCTGCCGGTCAGCAATGTCAAGGAGTTGGTCGAATACGCCAAGAAGAACAAGGTGAGCTTCGGCTCCTGGGCGCCGGCGTCGGGGGCGCACATCTTCTGCGCAAAGATCAACGAGCTGTACGGCGTCAGCATGGAGATCGTGCACTACCGCGGTGAAGGCCCGATGTGGGTCGATATGGGTTCGGGCTCTCTGCAGGCCGCGATGGGCAGCTACCAGGCACTGCGGCCGTTGCTGGTCAACGGCACGATCAAGGTCATCGCCCTGCCGGCGCGTCGCCGCAACGACAAGTTCCCCGGACAGCCGACGATGGCGGAACAGGGCTACGACCATCCCGCATTTACGCAGTTCGGCTGGCTCGGGCTGTTCGCGCCGGCCGGTACGCCGATGGACATCGTCAAGCGCATGTCGGCGTTGTGGGTCGAGGCTGCTGATTCCGAGGGCGGCAAGAAGATGTACGAAACCTTTGGCCTGCACGAGAAGCCGTTAAACCACGAAGAGATGACGGCCGACTTCGAGCGGCTCAAGGCACGCATGATTCCGATGGTGAAAGACCTAGGTGTGAAGCTGGAGTAGCACACTTTCGGCCTCCGCCCGCGAGGGCGCGAAATCGTCCGGATGCCAAGAGAAGCGCGATGAAGCGGGTTCTGCTCGACAACTACGGCGTGCCCGAGGACGTGGCGCGCTGCGCGGAAGTGCCTGACGTTGGACGGCCCGCACCGGATGAGGTCGTGTTTGATGTGCTGCTGTTCCCGATCAATCCGGCCGACGTCTGGTTCTGCCGGGGCAGCTATCGGCTGAAGCCGCCGCTGCCGGCCACACCCGGCGCCGAATGCATCGGACGGGTGAGTGAGGTCGGCGCCAGTGTTTCGCACGTCAAGGCGGGCGACCTGGTGATCAACCTGCAACGCGAGAACTGGGCACAGAAGCGTCGGGTGAAGGGCGACGACGTGATCGCCGTGCCGGCCGGGCTGGATCTGAAGCAGGCAGCGATGCTGCGCATCAATCCGCCGACTGCGTTGCTGATGCTGAGCGATCTCACGTCGCTCAAGCCCGGCGACTGGGTAGTGCAGAACGTCGCCAACTCGGCGGTCGGCCGGCTGGTGATTCCGCTCGCCAAGGCGCGCGGACTCAGGACCGTCAACATCGTGCGCCGTGAGGCGCTGTTCGGTGAACTGAAGGCGCTGGGCGCCGACGCCTGCGTCGTCGACGGACCGGACCTGGCCGACAAGGTGGCGGCGGCGACCGCGGGCGCGCCGATACGGCTGGGTCTTGACGCGGTGTCGGGAGCGGCGACGGCACGGCTCGCGTCGTGCGTCGTCGACGGCGGCGTGGTGTGCAACTACGGCGCCATGAGCGGCGAGGATCCGATCGTCGGGCGGGGCGAGCTGATCTATCGCGGCCTGATGCTGACCGGCTTCATGCTTGGTCGGTTCATGGCCAAGCGGTCGTTGGCGCAGGTCAGGCAGATCTACGCGGAGCTCGGCCAACAACTGCTCGAGGGTAAACTGTCGGCGCCGGTGGAAAAGGTCTTTGCCATCGACGACATCAAGTCGGCGCTGCAACGGGCCCAGCAGGGCGAACGCGCTGGCAAGATCCTGGTGGCGCCGAACGGTCCGGTGTGACGGTCGCGCCGCGCGACGTGGCAGTCAGCCCAAGGCCCGCAGGTCGACGCTGACGCCGTAGTGGTGCCTGCCGCCGCCGAGGATCATGCCCTGCACCGGGCTGACATCCGAGAAGTCGCGGCCCCAGGCGACGATGACGTGCTCATCACGCACGATGAGATCGTTGGTCGGATCAAGATGGATCCAGCCGGCCTCGGGGCCGCACCAGACGGTGATCCAGGCATGGCTGGCGTCGGCGCCGCGCAGCTCCGCGCCACCCGGACGGGGGTAGGTGCGGATGTAGCCCGACACGTAACCAAAGGCGAGGCCGAACGCCCGCAGGACGGCGATGCCGACATGCGCGAAGTCTTGGCAGACCCCGACTCGGCGGGTGAAGACTTCGTCCAGCGGCGTCGAGATGTCGGTGGCGCCGGGCGTGTAGCTGAAGTCGGCGCGGATGCGGCGGATCAGGTCGAGTGCCGCCGCCAGGATCGACCGGCCTGCAGGCAAGGATGGCAATCCGTAGGCCAGGGCGTCGTCGCCGATCGCGACCAGCGGCGAGGCATGCGTGAACTCGGCGGCTGCCGGCGACGCCGGGAAGGCGGTGGCGAGCGAGCTGCGGACTTCTTCCCAGGGCGGCGTTGACGCCGGGTCGGGCGGCGCCGGGATGCTAACGTCGACCTGCGATCGCATCTCGATGATCAGCACCGTGTGCGCCTGCTCGATACGGAAGGTATCGACAAGATTGCCGAAATGGTCGGTATGGGTGCTGCGAACCGGCGGCGGTGGATCGACCAGCAGGGCGCAATCGGCGACGGATTGGCCGGGAAAGCTGCGCGGGCGGAGATGGGCGATGTGCTGCGCCAGATCGACGGTGGTGTCGTAGCGGTAGGACGTGCGATGCGAGACCGCGTAGCGCATCTGCATGCTCACGCGGTCGGCAGGCCGAGCAGATGTTGCGTCGGCACGAGCGAGAAGTAGGTGCGCGTCAGCTCGTCGGACAGCTGGCCCAGCGCCTGCTCCAGCCGGTCCAGCGTGTGGCGCAGCTGGGCAAGGGTCAGGCCGTCATGCCGCCATGCGCCCTCGTCCTGCCCGAACAGCGTCACTACGTCCTGCAGTTCACCGATGTAGAGATCGGTCGAGAAGCCGACCTCGGCCCGTGTGGCGCGGCCGAGCTCTTCGAGGTGGTGGTGAATTGCATGCAGCTGGAAGGCGAGCGAACGCGGGTTGCTCTCGTCGAGCAAGACCAGATCGAGCGCCGGCGCCGGCTCGAGCGCACCGAGGTAGCGCGTGCGATAAGTGATGGTCGAATCGCACAGTTCGAGCGCCAGGCGCATGGCCGATTCCCAGACCACCGGCGACTGCCCGAACGGCGCCAGCGCGCCGCGGCAGGTGAAATGTGCCCGCTCCAAGCGACGGCCGATGTCGAGGAAGCGCCAGCCGCTGCCGCGGGTGACGTTCTCCTGCGACAGGCCGGCGAAGGTGGCCACGAATCGGATCAGGTCGTCCAGAGCCGCCAGCATGCGGTCGACGTTGCCGCGCGCCGCGGCCAGCCGCCGGGTCACGGCGCCGAGCATGGCATCCAGGGCGGCGATCATGTCGGCCGACAGGCGATCGCGCGTCGACACGGCCAGCCGCCGGATCGCACGCATGGTCTCGGAGATCGGTCGACCGTCGGAGGTAAAGCGGGTCAGGGTCTGGGTCAACAGCATGCTGTCGGGCGGCGCCATCGCCTCCTGCACGGTGATCAGATCCATCTCACGAAGTGCCCTGGTCAGCTGGCGCAACTCGCTCTGGTCGCGCGGTCCCATCGGCC
>DATFGV010000060.1:0-4673 GCA_035249115.1 Vineibacter sp. | reverse complement strand
CTGGCGCTCGGCCTGTGGGCGGCACGCTTGCCGCGCCGGCCGGTGCTGCTGGGCGGTTGCGGGTTGATGATCGCCACAGGGCTGGCGTTCTTCAGCCTCGAGGCGTTCTGGGCGCTACTGCTGGCGGCGCTGATCGGCACGCTCAATCCCTCGGTCGGCGATGTCAGCCTGTTCTTGCCGGCGGAGCAGGCGCGCATGGCGGACCTGGCGCCGGCCGAGGGCCGCACATCGCTGTTCGCGCGCTACAGCCTGTTCGCCAGCCTGGCCGGCGCGGCCGGCACCTGGGGGGCCGAGGCGTTCGACCGCTTCGCCTGGCCGCCGAATGCCGCGTTTCTCAGCTACGTCGTGGTCGGCGTGGCACTGGCAGCGGTCTACGCCCACACCATGCCGACACGGGTCGACGCGATCGCCGAGACGCCGCGCGCCGGGCTGTCGCCCCAGACGCGCCGGCCGATCCTGGTGCTGAGCGCGCTATTCTGCCTCGACGCCTTCGGCGGCGGCTTCGTGCTGCAGTCGCTGATCGCGCTGTGGCTGTTCGATCGCTTCGGCATGTCCTTGACCGACGCCAGCCGGGCACTGTTCGCCATGACCGTGCTGGCTGCCTTCTCGCATCTGGCGGCGGCCTGGGTGGCGCGGCGCATCGGCCTGGTCAACACCATGGTGTTCACCCACCTGCCGGCCAACCTCTGCCTGGCGGCGGCGCCCTTCGCACCCAGTGTCGAGATCGCGCTCGCCCTGCTGCTGGTGCGCAGCGCGCTGTCGTCGATGGACGTGGCGCCGCGCACGGCGCTGATCCTGTCGCTGGTGCCGCCCGAGGAACGCGCCGCCGCCACCAGCGTCACGGCCGTGCCGCGGGCGCTGGCCTCGGCCGGCGCGCCGATCATCGCCGGCTGGCTGATGGCCGCCTCGCCGTTCGGCTGGGCCATGGTGGTGGGCGGCGCCGTGAAGGCCGGCTACGATGTCCTGTTGCTGCTGGTCGGCCGCCGCCTGGCGCGCGAGCGCGGCCTGACCGATTTCAAGTGAACATCAGGAGGAAACGATGGCCAAAGCCAAGGTGAAGCCCAAGCCCGCCAACCCCAAGGTGTTCAAGAAGGGGCTGGAGATTCGCAAGGCGGTGCTGGGGGCGCAATACGTCGAGAACTCGCTGGCCGGCGCCGACGACTTCATGATGGCGTTCCAGGAGATCACCACCGAGTACTGCTGGGGCTACGTCTGGGGACGCGACGGGCTGTCCAAGAAGCAGCGCAGCATGCTGAACCTCGCCATGTTGGCGGCGCTGAACCGCGGCCCCGAACTGAAGCTGCACGTCAACGGCGCGCTGAACAACGGCGTCACCAAGGAAGAGATGAAGGAGATCTTCCTGCAGGTCGGCATCTATTGCGGCATCCCGGCCTGCCTCGACGCCTTCAAGACCGCCAAGGACGTCTTCAAGGAGCGGGGTATGTGATGCGCGCGCTTTCCGCGCCGGCAACTATCCTGTTGGCGCTCGTGATCGTGCCGCCCGCCACAGTCGCGCAATGCCTCGATGGCACCTACGGCGGCACGATCAGCGGCGGCATGGCACGGCTGACGGGCGTCCAGAACTGGACCCTGGCGCGCGGTGCGCCCGACCCCGGCGGCGGTCGCGAGTGCGATATCGAGGCCAAGGCCACGCGGTGAGCGGCGTGGCTGGCATGCACCAAAGTGGCATGATAGGTATCGGACCGGGGGCAATCGGGGGAGGGACCATGTCGCGACAGCATCTCTACATTTTGGCTTTCTCGATAACGATGGTCCTGTCGGCGCCGTCACTTGCGCAAGACATCGGTTGGGCCGCAGGGACGTGGAAGGGACGCATCGAAGGGTTCCGGGGCCAAGATCCGACTCGAACGCTGTCGATTGCGATCGATGGAGGCGCAGCGAAGTGCGGCTGGGGCGAGGGCTTCCGGTCCAATCCGCCGGCCGCCAAGAACTGCAGCGTGTCGGCGACTGGCGTCAAGCTGACGAGCGGCGCCAACAATCAGATCGACCTACGTCGATCGGGCAATACATTGTCAGGAACCATGACCACCACGGCCGGCGACGGCAAGACTTACAATCTAACAATGAAGAAAGAGTAGACGGCCTGCGATTGGTTCTAGTGGTCACTTCGGCGCCGAGACGGAGATTGGCCGAGGGGTGCCGGAGGCGGTGACCGTGGCGGCTAACCTGCGGCAAAGCCTTCTGATCCGTGTGGCGCGGATTGACGAGGCCGAAGCGCTGTCGGCGCTGTGCCGTCGCTCCAAGCAGCACTGGGGTTACGATGAAGGCTTCATGGCCCGCTCCGCGGTATCGCTGGCGGTGCTCCCTGAGGCCATCGCTGCCGGCCGGGTGTTTGTCGCTCGCTGGACGGACCTGCCGGATTCGGTTCTTGGCATCGCCGAATTGGCGCCGATCGCGGACGGCGTGATCGATCTCGACAAGCTGTTCGTCGATCCGTCGGCGATCGGCCGCGGCGCCGGCGCCCGCCTGTTCGCGCACGCCGTGACCGAGGCACGACAGCGCGGCGCGCGGATCCTGACAATTCTGGCCGACCCCAATGCAGCGGCCTTCTACGAACGCATGGGCGCAAGGTTCGTGCGCATGGCACCGTCCGACGCCATCCCGGGCCGACAACTGCCGTTCTATGAATTCGACCTGTCGCTAGCGGATCGGTTGTCGCCAGCAAGCCCATTGACGGACGAGAGGCCTCGCCGATGAAGGAAATGCCTTGACGTGCTGCACCGGGCGGGGCGTTGTTGCGAGAAGACCATTCAAGCGCAGGGTAGAGGCTGGTGGACGTATCGGCGTGGCTCACCAAACTGGGGCTGGGGGAGTACGCGGCGGCGTTCGCCGACAACGATGTCGACGGCGCCACCCTGCGGCAGCTGACGGCGGACGATCTGCGCGACATCGGCGTGAAGTCGGTCGGCCACCGCCGCCGGCTGCTGGAGGCCATCGCGCAGCTCGATGAAGCGCCGTCTGCAGGCGCCAGCCCGGCTCCGGTCGTGGCGGCGGGTCCGGAGCGGCGACCGGTCACCGTACTGTTCGCCGATTTGTGCGGCTTCACGGCGCTGTCGCGCGATCTGCCGGACGAGCAGCTGCACGCGCTGCTGGCCCGCTATCTCGACGCCGCCGACGACGTCGTGCGGCGCCACGGCGGCACGGTCGACAAGCATATCGGCGACGCGGTGATGGCGCTGTTCGGCGCGCCGGTCGCGCACGACGATGACATGCTGCGCGCGGTGCGGACGGCGCTGGACTTGCGCGAGCTCATGCCCGAGGTGTCGCGCCGCGCCGGGCGCGCGTTGCAGGTCCATGCTGGCCTTGCGGCGGGCGAGGTCATCGTCGGCGGCTCGGGCGGCGGCTACACCGCGGTCGGCGAGACCGTCAATTTGGCGTCGCGGCTGACTGACCTCGCACCACCTGGCGAGATCTTCGTCGCTGAGCCGGTGCAGCGCGCGCTCGCGGGCCACGCCCTGTTCGAGGCGCGCGGCCAGCATACGGTCAAGGGCTTCGGCACGCCGGTCGACGTCTGGCGGCTGGTCGGCCTCGCGGACCCGGACGCGGCACAGGAGATGATCCCGTTCGTCGGCCGCAACGCCGAGCTGGCCCAGATTACCGCCCTGCTTGACAGCTGCGCCGCCAAGGGCGGCGGCGGAATCATCTACGTGCGCGGCGAACCGGGCATCGGCAAGAGCCGCCTGATCGGCGAGGCGCGTGCCCAGGCTGCACAACGCGGCATCGCCTGCCATGCCTGCCACGTGCTCGATTTCGGCGCCGGCCATGTGCGCGATCCCCTACGGCGGCTGGCGGACAGCCTTCTGGGACTGGTCCCGGACTCCGCGCCCGACGTGCGGACGGCGGCGATCGACGCGGTGCTGGCCGCGGCACCGGTCGAGCCGCATCTGCCGCCGTTCCTGTACGAACTGGCGGAAGCACCGCTGACGCCAGCGCTACGCGGCCTGATGGACGCCTCGGACGAATCCGGCCGCCGGCGTGGTCGCCGTGAGGCGCTGACGCACCTGACGCACGCGGCCGTGGCGCGCGGCCCGGCAATGGTCGTGGTCGAGGACGCCCACTGGGCAGATGCCGGCCTGGTTGAGGCGATCCTGCCGCTGTCGCGCCTCGCCGCGTCGGCGCCACTGCTGCTGGCGGTCACGTCGCGGCCCGAGAACGAGGCGTTGTATGAAGCCTTGCGGATGCAGCCGGCTGGCGCGCCGCGAGTGACGGTCGACCTCGGTCCGTTGCGGGCGCAGGACGCGGCGGCAATGGTCGACCATCTGATACCGTTGTCCGATTCGATCCGGCGCCAGTATGTCGAGCGGGCGGGCGGCAATCCGCTTTTCCTGGAACAATTGCTGCGCAATGCGGCCGAAGCGGTGGGCGATCTGCCGCCGTCGCTGCGCGGGCTGGTGCTGGCGCGGGTGGACCGGCTGGCGGCGGGCGACCGCTCGGCGCTGCACAACCGCGCCGCCGATTGGTTCTCGGACCGCGATCCCATCCTGTGCGCCCTGCATCTCGAGCGCGCCGGCTCGCCACGCGCCGCCGAAGCCTGCAGGCGGGCGGCGGAGGATCGGTTGCAGCGTTATCGCCCGGCGGAAGCGTTGCCGTTGGTCGAACGCGGTCTGGCACTGGCGGACGCGGGCGACGGCCGCGCGGCGCTGCTGGTGCTG
>DATFGV010000059.1:0-10613 GCA_035249115.1 Vineibacter sp. | reverse complement strand
AGCAGCGCCGCGATGCGCTGGCGCACCGCCGCCGTGTTGCCGGACGCCGCCAGCTTGCGTACCGAGGGCGTCTGCAGCGCCTGCACGTCGGCGTCGGCCATGCCGAGGTCGGCCGGGCGCACGATCTCGACCTGGCTGACGGCGATGCCGCCGGTCAGCTGGCCGAGGTATTCGCCGAAGGCCGCCTGCAACAGCAGGGCCTCCAGCTCGCCCAGCTTGTTGTCGGCCGCCAGCGCCTCGGACCAGCGCCGCATCTGCGCCAGGCCGGCGACGTAGGTGGCGACCCAGGCGTAGCCGTGGGCGGCGAACTGCTCGCGCTCCAGCAGCTTCGCGTCGACCTTGCCGGTTGGCGCGATCAGGCGGCGCACCGCCGCCTTGGCGGCGGCATCGAACGCCTGCGCCGCGCGCTCGGCCTCGGCGCACAGCGGCAGCAGGTTGTCGAGCACCGCCGACGCGGCGACCTCGCGCTTCTCAGCGACCGACATTCAGGGCTCCACAGGCTTTGTCATCGAGGGCATCGGGCGCAGCGCAGAATCACTCGCTGGGGGCGCGCCACTCCAGTGGCGCGTCTTGCTCAAGAAAGACGCATCACGCGCCACTGGAGTGGCGCGCCCCCAGCGTCAATCCTCCAACGCGTCCTCGAGGGTGCGCATGCCGGGGCGCTTGGCCGAGACCAGCACCGCCATGTTGCCGGGCTTGTGCTGGTTCTTCCACATCTTGGTGTGCGAGCGCGGGATGTCCTCCCAGGCGAACACCTCGGACATGCAGGGATCCAGCCGCCGCTCGATCACCAGCTGGTTGGCCTGGGCGGCCTGCAACAGATTGGCGAAGTGGCTGCCCTGGATGCGCTTCTGGCGCATCCACACGAAGCGGGCATCGAAGGTGATGTTGTAGCCGGTGGTGCCGGCGCAGAACACGACCATGCCGCCGCGCTTCACGACGAAGCACGACACCGGGAAGGTCTGCTCGCCGGGATGCTCGAAGACGAAGTCGACGTCGTTGCCCTTGCCGGTGATCTCCCAGATGGCGGCGCCGAACTTGCGGCACTTCTTCATGTACTCGGCGTAGCCCTTGGCGTCGTCGACATCGGGCAGCTGGCCCCAGCAGTCGAAGTTGTTGCGCACGATGGCGCCCTTGGCGCCGAGGCTCATGACGAACTCGCGCTTGCTCTCGTCGCTGATCACGCCGATGGCGTTGGCGCCGGACACGGCGATCAGCTGGATCGCCATCGAGCCCAGGCCGCCGGCGGCGCCCCACACCAGCACGTTGTGGCCGGGCCGCAGGATGTGCGGACGGTGGCCGAACAGCATGCGATACGCCGTGGCGAGCGTCAGCGTGTAGCAGGCGCTCTCCTCCCAGGTCAGGTGCAGCGGCCGCTTCATCAGCTGGCGCGCCTGCACGCGGCAGAACTGGGCGAAGGAGCCGTCCGGCGTCTCGTAGCCCCAGATGCGCTGCGACGGCGAGAACATCGGATCGCCGCCGTTGCACTCCTCGTCGTCGCCGTCGTCCTGGTTGCAATGGACCACGACCTCGTCGCCGACCTTCCAGCGCTTCACCTTGGCGCCGACCGCCCAGACGATGCCCGAAGCGTCGGAACCGGCGACATGGAACGGCGCCTTGTGGATGTCGAATGGCGAGACCGGCACGCCCAGCCCGGCCCAGATGCCGTTATAGTTGATGCCCGCCGCCATCACGAAGACCAGCACCTCGTCGTCGCCGATGCTGTGCGTCGGCACGACCTCGAGCTGCATCGCCTCTTCCGGCGGCCCATGCCGATCGCGCCGGATCGCCCAGGCGTACATGTTCTTTGGCACATGCCCCAGCGGCGGGATCTCGCCGACCTCGTAGAGGTCCTTCTTCGGCTGTCCCGCCGTCGGATGCGACGCGACGACGGTCAAGGCTGCGGTCATGTCTGGCCCCTGCGCTGTTGATGGCGGCCGGCGGCCGTGAACCCCCCCGGACACGGCTCTTTCCCGGACAGAAACTTCGCGCCTGCAACGTAATGGTGCGACGCACAAAGTCAATTTCGATTAAGCCGCAGCCCTAAATTTGTTATAAAATTTCCATAGCGACTGCAAATGGGCACCCTGCCGCATTTTCCTGGGTGCACTGCGGCAACTCAAGGGCTTAGCGGCACACCCGGCGCAGGCCCTCCCACTCGCGGGTCGTCATCGCCGGCGCACCGGTGGCCGGACGCCGCGTGGCATCGATGCGCTCGCGGGTCGGCGGGTGGGTCGAGAGGATGCCCATCTCCTCGGCGGCGTCGCGCGGCTTGCCCTTGGGCTCGACCGGCGGCTTGGCCTTGCTCTTGCCGTCGCCCGGCGGCTTGCCCGACTTGCTGTCGGCCGGCGGCGAGTCTTCCTTGTTCTGCAACTCCAACAGCTTCTCGAAGAACGTCGCCAGCCCGTCGGCGCGGATGCCGATCTTGTCCATCAGCTCCAGCGCCGTGCGGTCGGCCTCGCGCTCGGCGTCGCGGCTGTGGCGCAGCGCCAGCAGGATGCCGCCGGCGCCGCCCAGGGTGCCGACCTCCGACGAGTAACCGCCGGTCACCAGCTTCAGCAGCATGTCGAAGCCGTAGGCGCGCAGCAGCGCCTTCATCGAGTGGTGGTGCACCACGTGACCGACCTCGTGGGCGATGACGCCGGCCACCTCCTCCGGCCCCGACGCCTTGTCGATCAGGCCGGAGAACACGATCAGCCGGCCGCCCGGCACGGCGAAGGCGTTGACCACCGGGTTGTTGACGATGGTCACGTCGATACGCTGGCCGTAGTCCGAGGCACCCTGCAGGCGATCGATCAGCTTCTGCAGCGCCTGCGTGCCCTCGGCGCCAGTGCACTTGCGCATGCCGCCGGTCATCGACTCGACCACCGAGTCGCCCAGCGGCTTCTGCCAGGCGTGCGGCACGTAGGGCCCGATCAGGTCGGGCAGCTTCTCGGCCGCGAAGGCCATGACGCCGATGGTCACCACCAGCGCCGCCGCCACGCCGCCCAGCGCCGGCGCCAGCCGCGGCTTGCGGTTGGCGACCTTGGCCAGATTGCCGCCCAGCGCCGCCAGCGCCTGGCGCAGTGTTTCATCCTCGATCGCCAGCCGCGTGCCGGGATGGCGAGCACAGACCAGCAGCGCATGCGGCTCGTGCTCGGCGTCGGAGGCGATCTCGATCTCGTGCGTCGGCCAGCGCACCACCACCTGGCCGTCGGCCAGCGACGCCACCAGCTCGGCGGCGGTGGCGCGGACGCTGACCGGATGCGCGATCGGCCGCAGGCCGTCGTAGAAGCGCGCCTGGCTGGTCATCGACGTCGCGCCAACCGCCATGTCACACGATCCCCGTGTCGAAGATGTCGAGCAGGCCCTCGCCGATCGCCGGCTGGGCGCCCAGCGCCTGCGCCACGGCGGCGGCGTCGACCTCGCCGTAGATCCACAGCTGCTCGGCCACCAGATGCGCCGTGCGGTGCAGCACCCAGGGCCAGCCGAAGCCCAGGGTGAACAGCAGGATGATCCAGTTGACCACGATGAAGCCCCACATCTGGCCGGTGGTCACGCCGGTGACGAACTGCATGCGCCCGAACCAGGTGCGCGAGGCGAGGTAGCGCAGCAGGTAGGCCTGGTACCAGCAGCGCAGCGGCAGGATCAGCAGGCCGATCAGCGAGTAGATCGCCAGCGCCACCAGGAACAGGATCAGGATCACCAGCGGCGTGGGATTGGCCAGCCGGTCGCCGATCGCCTCCCAACCGCCGAAGCGCTCGATCGTCCCGGCGAAGCCGCCGATCGCGCCCGCGACGATGGCGATGACGATGATCCAGGCCAGGATGTTCAGAAAGTAGAAGCCGATGAAGCGGCCGTAGATGTCGCTGGACTGGCCGGCGAAGCCGAAGTTCACCGTGCCGAAGGTCATGTTCTGCAGCCGGTACTTGGCCAGCGCCACGTCGACCACCGGTGTCATCAGCTGGCCGCTCATGGCGTTGACGAATCCCAGCCCGACCGAGATGCCGCCGAACTTCCAGGCCGAGCCGGTCAGGCCCGAGCGGATGCCGCGCCAGCGGGTGCGGGTGAGCTTGTAGCGCAGGCCGGCGTAGCGCCCCACCGCCAGCAGCGGCCAAGCGGCCAGCAGCAGCAGCCAGGTCAGCACGTCGTCGGCGCCGATCTCGGTCAGCAGCGAGTCGCGGGCGAACAGCCAGATCACGCCCAGCAGCGCGCCGCCGACCATCGCCAGGAAGCCGATGCCGGCGAGGAAGCCGAGCAACAGCTCGATGCCGCGGCCGCGGTACTCGAAGCGGTCGCCGAAGGCGCTGATATGCGACCACAGGTACCGCCGCACCCGCGTACGGCCCCAGAATCGGTAGACGCCCAGGGTCAGCAGGGTCAGCAGCAGGCTGCGCAGGTAGACCAGGTAAAGCTCGCCCAGCTTGCCGTCATAGGTCAGCCGTTGCGGCGGGCTCACGTGTACCGGCGGCGCGTAGACCGGCGCGCCGTAGGGATGGAAGCCCGGCGCCGTCGTGTAGGGCGCGCCGTAGCCGGGATAGCCGTGCGCCACGTAGCCCGGCGGGGCGTAGGCGCCCGGCGGCACGACACCCGGCGGGTCTTGCGGTGGCGTGGCGCCGGGCGGCGGCCCGTGGCTGGCCGGCGGCACGTAGTGCCGGTCGACCCCCATGCTGTGCGCCCAGCCGCCGTCGCGTGGCACCGGCGGCTCGCCTTGCGGCGCGGCCGCCGGATGGCTGGCCGGGATCCGCGTCGTGGCCGGCGTCGACGCCGTCGTCCCCAGCCATTGGGGTGCCGGGGTCGGCGGACTACCGCCAGTGGTGTCGGGGCGCGATTCGCCGCCGGTCGGGGGGGTGTCGCTCAAAATCCGGGCTCGATCCGTCTTGCCGCGAGTTTAGCAGGATTAGCACGATTAGCAGACCTGCGAGCGCGGGCGTCCCGCCCGCTCATGAGCGGGCCGGAGGCCCGCGCTCCCAGGAGGGCGTCGGTCAGGTGGATGGTACGGAGACATTAGCAACTTTAGCAGGATTAGCAGGATTAGCAGGCTAAGGGGCGACAATGGAAAGCACGCGGGGTTAGATTGACATTGGAATGTAAAATTACCACATAGCAAGCACAAATTCAATCCTTCCCCACGCAGTGGGGAAGGTGCCCGAAGGGCGGATGGGGACCGCTCGTGGTCTCTCCAGAGCAGGCACCACGTGGGGTCCCCTCCGCCGCCTGCGGCGGCACCTCCCCACTTCGTGGGGAGGAAAGCTTCCTGATGTTGCGTTGCAGCACGCTCTCGCGTACGCAACGGCGACAGGGACCGACGACATGACCGCCACGACCCCCGCCCCGACCCAGCCCCAGCGCGAGCGGCCGTGGCTGATCCGCACCTACTCCGGTCACTCGACGGCCAAGGTGTCGAACGCGCTGTATCGCAAGAACCTGGCGCGCGGCCAGACCGGGCTCAGCATCGCCTTCGACCTGCCGACCCAGACCGGTTACGACAGCGACCATCCGCTGGCCCAGGGCGAGGTCGGCAAGGTCGGCGTGCCGGTGGCGCATCTCGGCGACATGCTGGCGCTGCTCGACGGCATCCCGCTCGACCGCATGAACACCTCGATGACGATCAACGCGCCGGCCGCCTGGCTGCTGGCGCTGTACATCGCCGTCGCCGAGAAACAAAACGTGCCGCGCGCCGTGCTGCAGGGCACCACCCAGAACGACATCATCAAGGAGTACCTGTCGCGCGGCACCTACATCTTCCCGCCCGAGCCGTCCTTGCGCCTGACCGCCGACACCATCGCCTTCACCGTGCGCGAGGTGCCGAAGTGGAACCCGATGAACGTCTGCAGCTATCACCTGCAGGAAGCGGGCGCGACGCCAGTGCAGGAGCTGGCCTACGCACTGGCCGACGCCATTGCCGTGCTCGACACGGTCAAGGCGCGGGGCCAGGTGGCCGAGGCCGACTTCCCGCAGGTCGTTGGCCGCATCAGCTTCTTCTGCAACGCCGGCGTCCGGTTCGTCACCGAGATGTGCAAGATGCGCGCCTTCGCCGAGCTGTGGGACGAGCTCACACGCACGCGCTATGGCGTCACCGACCCCAAGCTGCGCCTGTTCCGCTACGGCGTGCAGGTCAATTCGCTGGGCCTGACCGAGCAGCAGCCCGAGAACAACGTCTACCGCATCCTGCTGGAGATGCTGGCCGTCGTGCTGTCGAAGAACGCCCGCGCCCGCTCCGTCCAGCTGCCGGCGTGGAACGAGGCGCTCGGCCTGCCGCGGCCGTGGGACCAGCAATGGTCGCTGCGCCTGCAGCAGATCGTGGCGCACGAGACCGACCTGCTGGAGTTCGCCGACATCTTCGACGGCAGCCAGGCGATCGCGCAGAAGGTCGCGGCGCTGAAGGACGAGGCCAGCGCCGAGCTGCAGCGCATCGCCGAGATGGGCGGCGCCATCGCCGCCGTCGAGGCGGGCTACATGAAACAGCGGCTGGTCGAATCCAACCTCAAGCGCATTTCTGCGATCGAAACCGGCGCGCAGATGGTGGTGGGCGTCAACGCCTTCACCGAGGCCGAGCCCAGCCCGCTGTCCGGCGGCGAGGCGGCGATCCAGACCGTCGACGCGTCGGTCGAGCGCGAGCAGGTGGCGCAGCTCAACGCCTGGCGCCAGCAGCGCGACGCGACGCGGGTCAAGGCAGTACTGGCCGAGCTGCGCGCCGCAGCCAAGGAAGGCCGCAACGTCATGGAGCCGTCGATCGCCTGCGCCCATGCCGGCGTCACGACCGGCGAATGGGCCCAGGCGCTGCGCGAGATCTTCGGCGAGTACCGCGCCCCGACCGGCGTCGGCCGCGCCGCCGGGATCGGCGGCGACAAGCTCGATGGGGTGCGCCGCGAGGTCGAGCGCGTGTCAGGCAAACTCGGGCGGCGGCTGAAGATCCTGGTCGGCAAGCCGGGGCTGGACGGCCACAGCAATGGCGCCGAGCAGATCGCCGTGCGCGCCCGCGACTGCGGCATGGAGGTGGTCTACGAGGGCATCCGCCTGACGCCGGCGCGCATCGTCAATGCGGCGCTGGAGGAAGGCGTGCACGTGGTCGGGTTGTCGATCCTGTCGGGCAGCCACGTGCCGCTGGTCGGCGAGGTGATGGACGGCATGCGCCGCGCGGGATTGGCCGACGTGCCGGTGGTGGTCGGCGGGATCATTCCGCCGGAGGACGCCGACGCCCTGCGCGCGGCGGGGGTGGCGCGGGTCTATACGCCGAAGGACTTCGATATCACGGCGATCATGGGGGATATCGTGACGGTCGTGGAGGGGGGTGCGAAGGAGGCAGCGTAGGGGCACGGCGCGCAAACTCAGGCGACGTGGCGCCAAATGTCAGGCGACTGGTGTATGAAATGCAATCTTGCGCTGAACTAAGGACCAATAGGCGGCTAGCGCACGCTCGGCTGACTCAACCATGAGAGCATTTGTGGACCGTCGTTTGCCATGGCTCAGAATTCGAAAATCGAATGGACCAACCACACGTTCAATCCATGGTGGGGTTGCACTCGGGTCTCGCCGGCATGCAAGAACTGCTACGCTGAAGCATGGGCCCATCGGCTCGCATTAGACCTTTGGGGAAAGACATCATCTCGTAGGTTTTTTAGCGAAGAGCATTGGCGACAGCCCCTTAAGTGGAACGAGGCGGCAAAGCATGCCGGAAGCCGGCCACGCGTGTTCTGTGCATCCATGGCAGACGTCTTTGAAGCGCGCAGTGAACTTAATCAATGGCGCGAGAAGTTGTGGCGACTGATAGGACGCACTCCGAATCTCGATTGGCTGCTGCTCACCAAGCGACCGGACCGAGTCGCTGCATCCGTACCGTGGCACGTTGAGTGGCCGCCGAACGTCTGGTTAGGAACGACCGCGGAAAACCAAAGATGGGCCGAGCGACGTATCCCCTACCTGTTGAAATCACCGGCGCGCATCCGGTTCTTGTCATGTGAGCCACTGCTTGGAGATCTGAGACTAGATCAGTGGCTGACCCCGCCTCCAGCGGCTGAAACCGGCAAGATCGATTGGGTCATCGCGGGTGGCGAGAGCGGAACTCGCGCACGTCCTATGAACCCCGTGTGGGTACGCTCTTTACGGGATCAATGTGAACGAACTCGGACGCCGTTTCACTTTAAGCAATGGGGTCATTGGGCTCCTATTGAACGGAGCAGCCGTCGCGGTATTGAAACTTTTGCCTTTTCGGAGAATAATGGCGAAGAGGAAATACTCGCAAAAGTAGGAAAGCATGTGTCTGGACGTGTTCTTGATGGCAGAACATGGGATGGGCTTCCTACTTCTGAGTAGATGAAGCCAAGGTCGGCTGAGAATCGAATGCCCTTGTTTAAGGATCTACCGGTCCAGAAGGCTCCAGCTTCCATATTCGGCTATGGCTCATATCCCATCTGGACAAGGAACAAGTCGCAACTCATTGACAGATACCTGTACTATTTTGTCCTTGTTACTAAGCATGGAAGCTATGTCGATGGGTTTGCGGGGCCACAGCGTCTCGGTCATCCCACTTTGTGGTCGGCAAAACTTGTCATCGAGCGGCAACCGCGGTGGCTACGGACGCTTGTCCTATGCGAGCTATCCCCTGTGAAAGTTAAGCTACTTGAATCGCTAAGAGATTCTCAACCGCCACGCAATGCAGCAAAGAAAGAACCTAAGCGAGAGGTCATCATACTTAACGGAGACTTTAACGCCAACGTACACACTGCGTTAGATGCTGCTCGGATAAAGGAACGCACGGCCGCGTTCTGCTTGCTGGATCAGCGTACGTTCGAATGCCACTGGAAAACGTTGGAGGCGGTCGCCCGGTTCAAACCAGCTGGCCATAAGATCGAGCTCTTCTACTTCCTTCCGATTGGCTGGTTGAAGCGAGCGTTAAGTGGCGTGCGAGACAAGGCGATCTTGGATCGCTGGTGGGGACGCCCAGATTGGAAGAAATTAAAAGGCTTAGCATCGCCAAATCTTGCTCGACTCGTTTGTGAGCGAATTCGGCAGGAGTTCAACTATGCATCCGTCATGGCGTGGCCGATCCGCAACCGAAGGACGGGTGGAAGTATCATGTACTATATGATCCACGCGACCGATCATCCGGTAGCGCCAAAGCTAATGGGCAGGGCGTATCGAAAAGCGGTAGACCCCTTCGAACCGATCGAACAACTTAGTCTCCCCGATCTTCTGAAAGGGGACCAGGATGCAAGCTGACGAAAACTTGCCGACTGCACTAGCCCCGATGGTGACAGTTCCATTCTTGTTGGTGGTGCCGACCGGCTTACTAGCGGTGGAGACAAGTTGCCGGGCGTTGGGACCCGTCACACAAAGCTACCGCCCCTCTATCTCTCAAAGGCATGGTCTCCAGCACATTGCATTCTAGCTGCAATCCCACGCCCCGATGCAAGCGCCGATGACGGCATCGTTGTCACAACAAAACATCACGAGCCCGATACAGTACGTTCTTCCGCTTTTGCACTTACCACTCATAACATGAGCGGCAGGCTTGTTACTGGAATCAATTGCTGTCGGCATCATCGGACTCTTAGCGATGGCACCATCTCGGATATACGCGATGCCGTTCGCGATTTTTACGTCGTTCGCGACAAGCGTGACCCGACCGTTACCTCCGTCACCGCTAAGCTCTACTTCTGAGCCGTTGTCCGAATATTTTCCTCGAAACTCGAAGTAGCCTTCCATAGTCTCCTCCCAGGTTGATCCAGTTTGTCCACTGGCATGACCCATAGCGACTGTGAATGAGCGACAAAAAACATGCAATTCAAAATTGACTTTTCGGTTCCGAACTACCAAATCTACAGCTGAGACGTGTTCAATTTTACGGGGAAAATAATTCCATTGCACAACCCGCTTGGTCTAGAGTTAAGCTCTTTCCTACGACCATTGGATTGACCATCAGCACGGCAAGGTGTAGTTTCTGAGCACGGATGGGGGCGCGAGCATGTTGAAGCGCGGCCGCTATGTTCACTGCGTCTATGACGCGTCTATCAATCACCATGTGGTTGTCGATCTCAATACGAAGCGACGCTTAGTGATTGATGAGCGTCGATTTCCTGCATTTGAGCGTGTCCTGCGTGAACCAAACGAAATCCAATCCTTCTCTCCCACAGAGCTAGCTGTCAGAGAGCTATTGGAGCGATTGTCCTTCCTACTTCCAGCGAACTACGATGAGATTGCAGACCTTGAGCAGCGCTATTGGGCAGAAAAACGTTGCGTTCAGAACCTTTCTCTAGGAATTGTACTAACGCAAAAATGCAACTTTCGATGTGTTTACTGCAATCAGGAACATTTTGGCGATTCTCTCTCATCAAATGATGCTGCGCGCATAGTTGCTTTTGTCGAGAGAGAAGCGCCCAACCTTGAGCAATTCTACGTCACGTGGTGGGGTGGGGAGCCCCTGCTAAAGCTCAAGACAATAGAAAGCCTGACTCAGCAATTCCTTCGCATTTGCGACGCGCACTCGGTCGTTTACCGGGCGTTCACTTCGACCAACGCCAGCTTGATCACTCCTGAAGTCGCTGCTCGCCTGTCAGAATTGCGGCTATCGCAATACCAGATCTCTATTGATGGACCTCGAGAGCTTCATGACGCTCAGCGGCCACTTGCGA
>DATFGV010000058.1:0-6182 GCA_035249115.1 Vineibacter sp. | reverse complement strand
CCGGCTGATTGCCAACGCCATAGATCGCCATCGGTTCGGCGCGGCCGCGCACGCTGACGGTGCCGATGCTGCGGAAGGCGAACTGGCCGTTGCAACGCTGGCGCGTGGCGTCGGAGACCAGGATGCGGGTGCCGTGAGTCTTGTTCAGCTCCTGCAGGCGTGCGGCGGTGTTCACCGGATCGCCCAGCAGGGTGTAGCTGAGCCGGTCGCCGGCGCCGATCGTGCCGCCGATCACGGCGCCGGTGTTGATGCCGATGCGGGTGCCGAAGGCGACGCCGCCGGCGAACGTGCGGTTGGAGACGGCGCGCTCGATCTCGATCGCGGCGGCGACCGCGGCGGCGGCATGTGCCTCGTTGGCCAGCGGCAGGTTGAAACTGGCCAGCAGCCCGTCGCCGATGAAATTGTTGACCACGCCGCCATGGCGCTGGATCGGCTCGAGAATCACCTCGAGATACTCGTTGACCGCCGCTACCAGGGTGTCGGCCGGCAGCCACTCGGCGATGCCGGTGAAGCCGTCGATGTCGGTGAACAGCACCGTGGCCTCGCGCGCCTCGGCCTGGATGCGGCCGTCGCCGGTCTGCCGCATCAGGGCGGCGGCGACGCTCTCGCTGACGTACTTGCCGAACGTCTCGCGCATGCGCTCGCGGTCGCGCAGGCCCTCGACCATGCGGTTGAAGGCGCTGGTCAGCGCGCCGATCTCGTCGTTCGAGGTGACCGGCAGCCGCACCGTAAGGTCTCCGTCGGCGACCTTGGCCATGCCGCTGGTCAGGATGCGCACCGGCCGCAACAGGCTGCGGAACACGAAGTAGCTGGCCACCGCCACGCCGAACAGACAGTCGGCGACGTCGATCAGCACCTGGGTGCGCATCTCGTCGCCGTCGTAGCTGTACATGTCGGCGATGATGGTGGCCATCGGCGCGATGGCGATCACCAGCAGCGCGATGCCCAGCTTCGTGGCGTATCTGCCGTAGTAGAGTTCGAGATTGCGGCCGTAGTGGCGGAACAGGAAGGCGCAGAGCTTGGCCAGATAGTCGCTCAACAAGAAGTACGTGTAGGTGAAAAAGAAGAAGGTGATGACGACGATCGTGGTGATGCCGTCGGCCAACGGCGGCCAAGCGAGATGTAGAGACTCCTGCGGAAGGAACCACGGCAGATACAGACGAAAGATCCACAGCGGCAGAACCAGCAGCCCGACGTTGCGTGCCGACAGGATCGGCAGCTGCGTCAGGCGGCGCTCGATGTCCTCGAAGCGGCCTTCGCCGCGCAGGAAGCGGTCGATCGGCGCGAATGTGAAGCGCGCCAGCACCAGGTTCAGCAATAGCAGGACCAGCGCCGCAGAGATCAGGTTGCGCGGCAGCAGCCGCCAGGCGTCACCCACGGCGCTGAACAGCGTGGTCATCGCTGCGTCGACCACGAACACCGACGAAACCATCAGATAGTAGCGGCGCTTGATGCCGGCGATCTCGGCCGCGGTCGGTGGCGTGTTCATGCGACTATTGTAATCACATCGGGTCCGGGTGTCTCGGCGTACAGGCGCGCCACGTCAGCGGCGCGATGCTCCTGAACGGCACGCTGATTGATGTAGCCCTTGTCGGTGATCTCGTTGGCGTCGATGCCGGGTGGTGCCGCCAGCATCAGCACCCGTGCAATCCGCATGGAGCTGCCGCCGCCGCGGTTATGGGTCGCCAATCCTTCGCACAAGCGCTGGCGCACTTCGGGCCGGCGGATCAGCTCGGCGATGGGTGTTTCTGGCTTGAGGCCGGGGCACAGCGACAAGCAGCCGGCCGGATTGACGAACACCAGCAAACCGACGTCGTCGCGGTCGTGGCCGGTCACGACGCAATCCTGGATCACCGGCTGGGCGGCGGCGATGGCAGCCACCCGCAGGCTACCGACATTCACCCAGGTACCCGACGTCAGCTTGAAGTCCTCCGCGACACGTCCGTCGAAGATGATGCCCTTGGATGGATCGGCGTCGTCGGCCAGCCGTCCGGCGTCGCCGATGCGGTAGAAGCCCTCGGCGTCGAATGCCTCGCGTGTCTTGTCGGGGTCGCGCCAGTAGCCCGGCGTGACGTTCGGTCCACGCACCCGCAGTTCCAGCTTGCTGCCGTTGGGCGTGAGCAGGATGTCGGTACCGGGAATCGGCAGGCCGATATTGCCGGCGCCGTCGATACGCCAGTGCACCGCCGTCGCGGCCGGCGCCGTCTCGGTCGAGCCCCAGGCCGACACCATGGTGATGCGCCGGCCGGTGGCCGCGACCGACAGCGCCTCCAGCCGCTCCCAGAGGTTCTGCGGCAACGCCGCACCGGCATAGAGCAACATCTCCAGTCGGCTGAAGAAGCGATCGCGCAGCGCGACGTCACGCTCGAGAAAGGGGATCACCATGTCGAAGCCGCGCGGTACGTTGAGATACAGGGTCGGCGCCACCTCGCGCAGATTGGCGATGCTGCGTTCGATCAGACCCGGCGCCGGCTTGCCTTCGTCGATGAAGTAGGTGCCGCCGTGGTGCAGGACCATGTTGAAGTCGTGGTTGCCGGCGAAGGTATGGTTCCACGGCAGCCAGTCGACCAGGATCGGCGGCCCCTTGCGGCCGAGGAAGCGGAAGGTCTGGGCCAGCGCCTGCTGGTTGGCGCACATCATGCGCTGGGTGTTGATGACGCCCTTGGGCAGGCCGGTCGACCCCGAGGTGAACAGGATCTTGGCGACCGTGTCGGGAGTCAGGGCCGCGAAGGCGGCATCGACGGCAGGGTCCGGGCTTGTGACCGTCAACGCCGACAGCGGTGTGGTCGCGAGGTCAGCGGGCGGATGACCGGCGACCACGACCTCGACGCCGTCCAGCAGTCCGTGATCGCGCAGTGCCACGAGCGCCTTGGCGTACGCGCCGCCATTGTCGACGAACACCAGTCGCGGGGTCAGCTGGCGCACGACGTGCAGCAGCTTGCCGTAATCCTGCGACATCAGCGAATAGGCGGTCGACACCGGCGCTACCGGGACACCGACCGTCATGGCGCCCAGCGCCAGCAGCGCATGGTCGATGCCATTGCCCGACAGGATGCAGAGAGGCCGCTCAGCAGAACAGCCGCGCCGCAGCAACGCCGCACCCAGTCGGCGGGCGGCGGCGTCGGCCTCGGCGTAGGTGATGCGCCGCCATCCGCCATCGCCGGTGCGCTCGGCCAGGAAGTCGCGATCACCGTTGTCGCGCGCCTGTTTGCGCAGCATGTCGGGTACCGAGCGCGGCGCCGCCTGCAGAACACTCGGCGAGCGCAATAGCAGGCTGCCGTCCGGCCGGCGCTCGATGTCGACCGCCGGCGGCGCCAGATCAATCTCGGCCAGCGGCGCGGCCAGCACGGACGCGCGGTCGGGCAACGTCATGACTTCCCGCTCCGATTTGTGGCCCATTCGAGCGCATCGTCAGCGACTTGCTCCCAGCCCGGTTCCATGCAGGTCCAGTGCGAGCGATCGGGATAGATCTTGAGCTCGGTCTTCGAGGGCGCGTGCTTTTGCTTTTCATACATGGCCTTGGTCATCTTGGCCTCGGCGATGAGGTCGATGCCGCCGCCGATCAGGAGTAGGGGTGCACGGTTGGGGTTGTCCCATTTGATCCTGCCCGCGGCCGCGACGAGGCCGTCCCAGTACACCTTGCCGGGCGTCGGCACGATGTAACGGTCGTATGTGGCATCGACATCGGCGGGCTTTACGGTCTGCGCGAATCGCGTGCCGAAGAATGTGCGCGACATCGTCATCACGCGACGCCAGCTGCCCCAGGAAAGGAACACCGGGAATGTCGACTTGATCGTCTGGATGCCGACCAGGACGCCCGACGTCGGCGCTGGATTAATGGCGACGCCGGCGGCACCGAGCCCACGGTCAAGCAGGTGCTGCGTGACGGTGCCGCCAAAGGAGTGACCGACCAGGATCGGCGGCTCGGGCAGCGCGCGGATGAGGCGGTCGTAGTGGTCGAGAATGGCGTTGATGCCGACCTTGGCAAGAGCGGGATCGGGGCGGGCGCGCAGCTCGGCCGGCGGACGATCATCCAGCGGCCAGGACGGGGCGACGACAGTGAAACCCTTGGCCTCGTAACGAGCCTTGAAGCCTTCCCAGCTCTGCGCGTTGAGCCAGGCGCCGTGGATCAGCATGATGGTCTTCGACATAGGGTTCCTATGGGTCGGGTAAGCTCACTGGATCTTCTTCCGAATGCGGACCGCATGCGCGGCCGCGAGCGACAGCCATTGCCGGAGCGGAGCGTTTTCTACAGCCCCAGATACGCCTGACGCACGCCGTCGTTGTCCAGCAGGTCCTGGCCACTACCGCTGAGCACGATGCGGCCGTTCTCCAGCACGTAGGCCCGGTCGGCAAGCTTGAGCGAGGCCATCACGTTCTGCTCGACCAGCAGGATGGTGAGGCCTTCGGCGTGCAGTTGGCGCACGACGCGGAACACCTCTTGCGTCATCGCCGGCGACAGCCCCAGCGACGGCTCGTCGAACATGATCAGCGTCGGCCGGCCCATCAGGCAGCGGCCGATCGCCAGCATTTGCTGCTCACCACCCGACAAGGTGCCGGCGGCCTGCTTGCGGCGCTCGGCCAGGCGCGGGAAGAGGCCGAGGACCCGGTCCAGGGTGGCCTTCTCGTGTGCCCGCGCCCGCCGCGGCACGGCGCCCATCTCGAGATTCTCCAGCACCGAGAGGTTGGGAAACACCTGGCGGCCTTCCGCCACCTGGCCGATGCCGCGCTCGACCACCTCGTGGCTGGGCCGGCCGCCAATGTCGACACCCTCGAACACAATTCGCCCGGCCGACGGGCGCTGCATGCCGTGGATGGTGCGGATCAGTGACGACTTGCCGGCGCCGTTGGCGCCGACGATCACGACGACCTCGCCGGCGTCGGCGTGCAGCGACACGCCAGAAAGCGCCTGGGCGTCGCCGTAGTGCAGGTCGAGGCCGGCCACGTCGAGCATGTCAGGGAGCCGCCGGGGAGATGCCGCGGTCGCGGCGCCTCATGAGGCTGGGGGCGCGCGACTCCAGTCGCGCGTCTTCGCCTGCTGCAAAGCATGACGCGTCACTGGAGTGACGCGCCCCCAGCGGGCCGTAGCGCCACTGGCATGGTGTGCTTACAGCGCAACGCATCTCAGTGCCCCTCCTGGCCGAGATAGACGTCAAGCACGGCGGTGTCGCGCGTCACCTGTTCGGGCGTGCCCTCGGCGATCTTCTCGCCGTGGTGCAGCACCACGATGTGCTGCGACAGCGCCATGACGGCGCGCATGACATGCTCGATCAGCAGGATGGTGACGCCGGTGCGGGCGTTCAGGGATCGCAGGAACGCGACCATCTGGTCGGTCTCGGTCGGCCGCAGCCCGGCCATCACCTCGTCGAGCAGCAGCAGACGCGGGCGGGTCGCGAGCGCGCGTGCCACCTCCAGCCGTTTGCGGTCGGGCAGGGTCAGGCTGGCGGCCGGCGCGTCGCGACGGTCGTCGAGCCCGAGGTCGCGCAGGATCTGCCGCGCCGCCGCACGCGCCGCGGGCACGTCGCTGGTGTGGGCGAGCGCGCCGATGGTGACGTTCTGCAAGACGCTCAGCCCCATGAAGGGCTTGACGATCTGGAATGTGCGGCCAATGCCGGCGGCGCAGATCTGATCGGGCCGCAGGCCGGCGATCGAATGGTCATCGAGCGTGATGTCGCCGCTGTCGGGCGCGAAAACGCCGGCGATCATGTTGAAGCAGGTCGTCTTGCCGGCACCGTTGGGACCGATCAACGCGTGCACGGCGCCGGCCGGCACGTCGAAGTCGACGCCGCTGACGGCGCGCAGGCCGCGGAAGCTCTTGCCGATACCACGCACGGCGAGGTGCGCGCCGCTCACGCGCCGTCCTCGCGTCGCGGTTCGAAGCCGAGGCGGCGCCACAGCCATGGCCAAACGCCGTCGCGCCGGTAGATCACGATCAGCAGCAGCGCCAGCCCGTAGCCGATCTGTTTCAGGCCGGCCACCTTCACGCCGTAGTCGTTGGCGAGCTTTTCCGACAGCGCCGTGAACAGGTCGCCCAGCCCGACCAGCAGCGCTGAGCCGACCACCGGACCGAACAAAGTGCCGAGCCCGCCGATGATCGGCGCCAACGTCACCTCGATCGAGCGGCCCATCGAGAACGCCGACTCGGGAAACAGGTTCTTGTAGTAAAAGGCGGACCATACGCC
>DATFGV010000057.1:0-7253 GCA_035249115.1 Vineibacter sp. | reverse complement strand
GGCGCGAGCTGCGGCAGGCGCTGCAGACCCTGGGCGACAGCCAGGCCTGCCTGGTGTTCATCACCTCGCATGGCAACGACCGCGGCATCTATCTGTCGGCCGACGGCACCTACCTTGGCCCGCGCGAACTGGCGCGCATGGTCGATGTCGAATGCGGCGACCGGCCGACCGTCCTGATCCTGTCCGGCTGCGGCACCGGCGCCTTCATCACCTCCTCGCTGCAAGGCGACAACCGGGTGATCCTGGCCGCCTCGGCGCGCGGCCGGGTTTCATACGGCGCCACCACGGCCGACCGCTATGTCAATTTCGACCGCTGCATGCTGCGCGCGATCGATGGCGGCGCGCGCACCTGGCGCGAGGTGTTCGAGCGCATCCTGCCCTGCGTCGGCGCCCGCGAGGCCGAATTGGGAGTCGCGGCATCGCAGCCGCAAGCCTGGTTCGGGGCGCAGGTCGGCGACCTGGCATTGCCCGGGCGGCAGTAGATCACTAGCTAAAGAGCCGGCGGATCGCGTCGGCCGATTGATGCAGTGCCGCCGACGCGGCTGGAAATCGCGCGCCTTGCCTTGCCGCGGACTCGCCATGGTGCTACCTCCTATGGGGCGGTACCCTGTTTGTTTCCCCGACCGGTAGCGTTGCGGTGCGTTCGCTCCGGATCGGCCAGTTGTCCGTGTCGGAGTCGCCATGAGCGGAGCGGCGAGCCTGATGGCCAAGAGCGCGGCAAGCGCAGAGACGCCGGCCAGCCCCGCCGCGCCGGCGCGGCCGGCGGCACAGATCGCCCGCGAAGCCTGGTATCGCTCATCGTTGTACGCCTTGCTGCTCGGCGGCAGTCCGCCGTCGGCCTTTCTGGCGGTGGCGCCCGACGATTGGCCGGGCGACGCGGCGGCGGCACCGCTTTCCGGCGAGTTGCAGGTCGGTGCGCATCGCGGCGCGCTCGACGCCGACGCCTGGCGGCGCACTGACGGCGATCCGGCGTGGCTCGCCGGGCTGCACGGCTTCGACTGGCTGCGCGACTTGCGCGTCCTTGGCGGCGTCGAGAGCGCGCGGCTCGCCACCGACAGCGTCGAGCAGTGGATCACGGCCCAGGCCCGCTGGTCAGCGATCGCCTGGCGCGACGATGTGCTGGCGGTGCGAATCGTCAACTGGGTGCGGCACTACGATTTCCTGGCGAAGGGCACGGAGCCGGCGTTCACCGCGCGGTTGGTCGACAGCTTGTCGCGGCAGCGCCGGCACCTGGAGACGCGGCTGGGCAACCCGCCGGCTGGCCGCCGCTGGCTGGCGATGCTGAAGGCGGCGATCATCGTCGACGCCGCCTTCGTGCGCAGCGGCACGCAGCACCAGCGGCGGCTGGCCCGCAGCCTGACCCGCCTGGCGGCGGCGTTGCCCAAGATCGTGCTGGCCGACGGCACGGCCGCCGATCGCAGTCCGCGCGCCCAGCTGGCGGTCCTGCGCGACCTGATCGACATCCGCGACGTGCTGGCATCGGCCGAGCGGCCGGCGCCGCAGGCGCTGCAGGACGCCATCGACCGCGCCGCGCCGCTGCTGCGCTTCCTGTGTCATGGCGACGGCGGCATGGCGCTGTTCAATGGCGCCGACATCGGCGATGTCGGACTGATCGAGATGGTGCTGGAGCGGTCCGGCAACGGCGCCGCGCCGCCGCTCGAGGCGCCGCAGGGCGGCTTCGCCCGGCTGGCCGCCGGCCCGGCGGTGGTGCTGATGGATGCCGGCGCACCGCCCGGCAAGGGCTTCGACATCGAGACGCACGCCGGCACCTTGTCGGCCGAGTTCTCGTTCGGCGACGAGCGCATCTTCGGCAATTGCGGCGCCTACCCCGACCTCGCCGCCGAATGGCGGTTCGTCGTGCGCTACACCGCGGCGCACGCCACCGCCATCATCGCCGATACCAATTCCTCGGAACTGATCGACGGCGGCGGCCTCGAGTATCCGGCGGGCAATGTCAATGCCAGCCGCGCCGAACAGGATGGCGCCGTCTGGGTCGAGGCCAGCCACGACGGCTATCGCACGCTGTTCGGCGTGACCCACAAGCGGCGACTGTGGCTCGCGGCTGATGGCGCCGACCTGCGGGGCGAGGACACCCTGGCCGGGCCCGACGGCAAGCCGATCAAGTCGACCGCCAGCGGCCGGAAGTTCGCCATCCGGTTCCACCTGCATCCCGACGTCAAGGCGTCGCTGGCACAGTCCGGCGCCAGCGCGCTGTTGCGCCTGCCCTCGGGGCAGGGCTGGAAGGTGCGCGCCAGCGGCGCCACCATGACCGTCGCCGACAGCGTCTGGCTGGGCGACGGCCAGCGCGTGCGCCGCACCGCCCAGATCGCCCTTGTCGGCGGCCTCGGCCCCGAGGGCGCCAAGGTCAAATGGGCCTTCACCAGGGTCGATGGCTGACGCCCAGGGCGCTGCCGAACGTGGTTCGGGGTTCCGCATGGCGGCCATGCCTTCCGGCCCTGCGCTTGATCGGCCGGGGGGCCGCTTCTAGTTTGGCCCGTTGAATGGACGGATGCGACTTGAGGCGGAAATGAAGTTCACAGGCACCAAGGACTATGTGGCGAGCGACGACCTGCGGGTGGCGGTCAACGCGGCGATCGCGCTGCAACGGCCGCTGCTGATCAAGGGCGAGCCGGGCACCGGCAAGACCGTGCTGGCGCACGAGGTCTCCAAGGCGATCAACGCGCCGCTGATCGAGTGGCACATCAAGTCGACCACAAAGGCGCAGCAGGGCCTCTACGAGTACGACGCCATCACCCGCCTGCGCGATTCGCAGCTGGGCGACGAGAGGGTCAAGGACGTCAAGAACTACATCAAGAAGGGCAAGCTCTGGGAGGCCTTCACGGGCACCTCGCGGCCGGTGCTGCTGATCGACGAGATCGACAAGGCCGACATCGAGTTTCCCAACGATCTGCTGCTCGAGCTCGATCGCATGGAGTTCTTCGTCTACGAGACGCACGAGACGATCAAGGCCGTCCACCGGCCGATCGTCGTGATCACCTCGAACAACGAGAAGGAGCTACCGGACGCCTTCCTGCGCCGCTGCTTCTTCCACTACATCCGCTTCCCCGACCGCGAGACGATGACGCAGATCATCAACGTGCATTTTCCCGACATCCAGCGCAACCTGGTGCGCGAGGCGATGACGGTGTTCTACGACATCCGCGACGTGCCCGGCCTCAAGAAGAAGCCATCGACTTCGGAACTGCTCGACTGGCTGAAGCTCTTGATGGTCGAGGAACTGCCGCCCGAGGCGCTGCGCAACAAGGATCCGTCCAAGCTGATCCCGCCGCTGCATGGCGCGCTGCTCAAGAACGAGCAGGATGTGCATCTCTTCGAGCGCCTCGCCTTCATGGCGCGGCGGGAGAAGAATTAGTCATCTCCTCCCCCAGCTTCGCTGGGGGAGGTGGCCGAAGGCCGGAGGGGGACCCGACGAGGTCTCAGTAACCACGACCACGTCGGCTCCCCTCCGCCCCTTCGGGGCACCTCCCCAGCAATGCTGGGGAGGAAGATGTGCCCAACGGAGAATGCCATGTTCGTGAACTTCTTCCTGGAGCTGAAGCAGGCCAAGGTGCCGGTCTCCATCAAGGAGTTCCTGGCGCTGATGGAGGCGATGGACAAGCACGTCGCCGACTACAGCGTCGACGACTTCTACTACCTCAGCCGCTCGATCCTGGTGAAGGACGAGCGCAACCTCGACAAGTTCGACCGCGTCTTCGGCCATTTCTTCAAGGGCCTGGAGGCGCCGGCCGCCGAGGGCGTCACCGCCGAGATTCCCGAGGAGTGGCTGCGCAAGCTGGCCGAGAAGCTGCTGACCGAGGAGGAGAAGAAACAGATCGAGGCGATGGGCGGCTGGGAAAAGCTGATGGAGACGCTGAAGAAGCGTCTCGAGGAGCAGCAGAAGCGCCACCAGGGCGGCAGCAAATGGATCGGCACCGCCGGCACCTCGCCGTTCGGCGCCTACGGCTACAATCCCGAGGGTGTGCGCATCGGCCAGGACAAGAACCGCGAGGGCCGCGCGGTGAAGGTGTGGGACAAGCGCGAGTACAAGAACCTCGACGACACAGTCGAGCTGGGCACCCGCAACATCAAGCTGGCGCTGCGCCGGCTGCGCAAGTTCACGCGCGAGGGCGCCGAGGTCGAGCTCGATCTGCCCGACACCATCCGCCGCACCGCCAACAACGCCGGTTACCTCGACATCAAGATGGTCGCCGAGCGGCGCAACAAGATCAAGCTGCTGGTGATGTTCGACATCGGCGGCTCGATGGACGCGCACATCAAGATCTGCGAGGAGCTGTTCTCGGCGGCGCGCACGGAGTTCAAGCACCTCGAATTCTTCTACTTCCACAATTGCCTGTACGAGAAGGTGTGGAAGGACAACCGCCGCCGCCACACCGACTTCATCCCGACCTGGCAGCTGATGCACACCTATCCGGCCGACTACAAGGTGGTGTTCGTCGGCGACGGCTCGATGAGTCCCTACGAGATCGCCTATCCCGGCGGCAGCGTCGAGCACTGGAACGAGGAGGCGGGCCAGGTCTGGATGCAGCGCATGACCGACCTGTACCAGAGCACCGTGTGGCTCAACCCGGTGCCCGAGCGGCACTGGCAGTACACGCCGTCGATCCAGCTGCTGAAGCAGCTGGTCAGCGACCGGATGTATCCGCTGACGCTCGATGGCCTCGACAAGGCGATGCGGGAGCTCAACCGCTGATCCCTTGTCTGCCGGTCATCGGGATACCGAGCCGGCGAGGGAGGACATCATGCGCCACCTGTCGCGTCGCGCTCTGCTGGCGAGCACGCTGGCGTCGGCGCTGCCTCGGCTCGCTTGGGCGCAAGCCGAAGAGATCAGGGTCATCAGCTCGGGCGGCTTCACGGCGGCGTACAACATCCTCGCGCCGCGCTTCGAGAAAATGACGGGCAAGAAGATCGTCAGCGCCTACGGCGCGTCGATGGGCAACGCGCCGGACGCCATTCCGCAGCGCCTGGCGCGCGGCGAGCCGACCGACATCATCATCCTCGCGCGCTCGGCGCTCGACGAGTTCGCCGCGCGCGGTGTCGTGCGACCCGACAGCCGGGTCGACCTGGCGGAGTCGCGGATCGGTGTGGCGGTGCGCGCCGGCGCGACCAAGCCGGATGTCTCGACGGTCGATGCGCTGCGCCGCACGCTACTGGCCGCGTCGACGATCGCCTATTCGGCCAGCGCCAGTGGCGTCTATGTCTCGACCGAGCTTTACAAGCGGCTGGGCATTGAAGCGGAGGTAATGCCCAAGAGCCGCCGCATCCTGAGCGAGCGTGTCGCGGCCGTGGTCGCCCGCGGCGAGGCCGAAATCGGCTTTCAGCAGATCAGCGAGATCATTGGCGTGCCCGGCGCCGAGCTTGTGGGGCCGCTGCCCGCCGACGTGCAACGTGTGACGGTTTTCTCTGCCGGGGTGCTGACCGACGCGCCGCAGCCAGATGCTGCCGCGGCGCTGATCCGCTTTCTGTCATCGGCAGACGCTGACGAGACGATTGCCTCGACCGGGCTCGACCCGATCAAACCGCGGTAGGGATCTATACGACCAGATCTACTTTCTCCCGCACATAGGAGAAAGTTGCCGCCGCGTAAGACGGCCAGATGAAGTTCCAGGATCGAGGTGTCTAGCGCGCCGGCAGTTCGCGGCCGCGGGCGTCGAGTTGGGCACCGCAGTTCGGGCAATCGTAGCCGCCGAACAGTCCCTGCTTCAGGTTCTTGGGCGTGCGCAACGCCGGCAACTCGGTTTGACACCGGCCGCAATGCACCGGCTGCGCGACCGAGACTCCCATCTTCTGCATCAGCCAGATCAGGACCGGCGGCAACACCAGCGCGACCGCGACGACGACCACAAGCTGCAGCGGGACAAACTTGCCGCTCAGCACGCTCGGCACGAGTCCCCCCAGCAGGGTGAGCGCCGCGATCAGGACGTACCAAACCATGTAGTGCTTGCGCATGGTTTCCCCGAGAAAAGTGAACAATCACACCATAAATTGTACGAACGGCGGTGTCAAGGATGTCCCTAGGTCCCCACCCGCAGCGGCGACGTCAGGCCGCGCAGACACGCGATCACAGACAGCGCTGTGATCTTGCCCGTGCGCGGATTCTCCTCGCTGGGAACGTTCTCGATGCGCAGGGTGAAGCGGGCGCTGTCGGCTTCGACCTCGATCGTGTGGGTGTTACGGTCGAGCGCCGGATCGGCCCAGATTTCCAGCCAGGTGCGCTGCGGGCCGATGCCGGCCAGGCCGAGCGCCGCCGCGACGTTGACGTTGGCCGGGAAACCCCGGGCGCCGTCGGCGGCGTTGCCCTCGAAGACCTTGCGCGGCGCGTTCAGCCCGGCCAGCGATACGCCGCGTTCGACCAGATAGGGCGCGCCCTCCAGGCCGTTGGGCGGCTTGCGCGTGATCATGGTGACGCGCTCGATGTTTCCTTCGGCCGCCGCCCGCACCGCGTCGAGGCCGAGCAGGCCGCCGGTCGGCACGATGATGCGACCGCCGGTCGCCTTGGCGCGCTCGACCAGATCGAGGTGGTGCAAGAGGGCGCCGGCGTTGACGGTCATCAGCGTCTTGCCCGCCGCGACCACCGAGGCGGCGAGCGCGGCGAAGGCCGCGGATGGCGCGCAATCGACGACGATGTCGGCGGACTCGGCGATCGCGGCCGTGCCCAGCACCCGCGGCGTGCAGCGCAGGACGGCAGCCTGGCCCACGGTCTTGCCCAGGTCGCGGCCGGCGACCGCGACCAGGGTCAAGCCGTCGATGCCGGCGTCCAGGGCGCGCGCCACCTTCAGGCCAATGGTGCCCAGGCCGGCGATGGCGACGCGCAGGTGCGGGCGGGCCGGGCCTGTCATGGCGTCCTCAGGCGGCGGCGCTGGGCCGCGCCTTCATGCGCGCATGCCAGGCGGTGATGTTCTTGTGCTCGGGATTGATCGGTTGGCCGATGCCGGCAAAGAAATCGACAAAGACGAACAACAGGATATCGGCCATGGTCAGCCGGTTGCCGGCGATGAACTGCTTACCCTCCATCAGCTTGTCGAGCCAGCCGAGCTTGTCCTGCGCCGTCGCCTTCAGGTTGGCGGCCGCCTCCGGCATGCAGCGGATGCGGTTCTGGAACATCTTCAGGCCCTCGGCGAAACGGAAGCCGTTGGCCATCGGCTCGCAGATGTTGAGGTCGACGCGCCGCGTCCACATGTGCGTCTCGGCCCGCTGCTGCGGCGTGTCGCCGATCAGCGAGGGCGTGCTCTTGT
>DATFGV010000056.1:0-9360 GCA_035249115.1 Vineibacter sp. | reverse complement strand
GCCGCCGCGCGGTCGGCATCGGCACGCAAGGCGGCCCGGACACGGGCGCGACGGCGGCGAGCGTCCGCATAGGGTCGCGACTCGCATCGACGTCACGGCCACCGTCATCGCGTGCCTTTGGCGGAAGTCTCAACTGGGCTTTAGACTGCCCTCGCCGTTTGCACTCCCTGCGCCACGACGATAATCTCCCTGCTGGCTGGCGTGAAGGGTCGGCGGTCCCAGCCGCCGTACCAGGCGAGCGGCGCGAGACCGGAACGGCTCAGCAGCTCGGCGACCTGCGCCTGAGAGACAAAACGGATCCTGCTGCGCCCGACCCGATGCACGCCTGTGTCGAGGTACCGGTCGTGCTGGGCGATGCTGACGATGCCGGTGTCGGCATCGGCCATCGCCTCGAACGACTGCTCGATGCGGCCGTGTTCCGGCGTGTCGACGACCGAGCGGGTTTTCTCCGGCGTCCACGAGAGCCATGCCCGCGCCAGCGGGTTGCGGGTTTCGAAGGCGAATTTGCCGCCAGGCGCGAGGTGGCGCTCGACGTTGCCAAGGACCGTGACGACATCCTCGTCGGTCAACAGCGCCTGCAACGCGTGACCGGTCATGTAGGCGAGCGCGAAGCGCTGCGGCAGGTCGAGGCGCTGGCCCTCGCTCTTGACCCACGTCACCTTGTCGGCGCCGGACCGAGCACGCGCGATTCGCAGCATGCCTTCGGCCGGATCGACCCCGACGACGCTGAGCCCCTCATCGGCGATACGGCACGCCAGCAGGCCGGTGCCGCACCCCAGGTCGAGCACGGCGCCACCGCCGGCGCGCGCCAGCTCGAGGTAGAAGTCGTCACCGGCCGACCAGGGATTGAAATGGTCGTAGATGGCGGCAGCGAGTTCGTCCTCGAAGACCTGGTTCGCGTCGTTCATGCGGAAGTCATAGACGGTACGCCCGACTGGCCGTGCCGCTGAACAACGCGGCTTTCTCTGACGCCGACGCCCCTGCGGCCAGGCGCTTGAAAGCGTTCCATTGCACGGCGTAGCTGCAGGTGATCTTGTCGACCGGGAAGTTGCTTTCGTACATGCAGCGCTCGGCGCCGAACGCGGCGATGACCGTGTCGATCCACGGCTTCCACGCCGCCGCCAGGGTCTGCGACGGCACCGGTGTATCGCGGGTGTGGAAGTCGAAGACACCGATGCGCATGCCCAAGCCGCCGAGCTTGACCACGATGTTGGGGCAGCCGGCCAGCGCCTTGATCGATTGTGTCCAGCGGGCAAAGGTCTCGTCGGCCTTGCCGGCGTAAGGGCCATAGCCCAGCGGTCCGCCGACATGGTCGAGGATGATGGTGGTGCCCGGAAAGGCGCGCGCCAGATCGAGCAGATCGTCGAGTTGCGGGTGGTACATCCAAGCGTCGAACGACAGGTTGAGCGGCGCCAGGCGCGCGAAGCCGGCGCGGAAGGTGGCGTCGCGCAGCAGGCCCTGTGGCGGATTGGTGTGGCTGTTGCGGATCTGGTCGCTGGCGTCCCAGCCCGAGGCGTGCCGGATGCCGCGAAAGCGGCCACCGCCGGCGGCGACATGCGCCTCCAGCACCGCCGCCGCGCGATCGCCCAGGGCCAGGTCGGCGAACCCGACGATGCCGGCGCAGAGCTTGCTCTGGCCGTAGCCACCGCTGGCGCTCATCGCTGCGACGCCGTTGACGAACTCGGTTTCGCCGACCGGCTTCATCTCCTGCGGACCGCCGGCGCGGTACATCGCCGCGCACTCGACGAACACCGTGGCGATGACATTGTGGCCACTGCCGGTGTCCGCCAGCAGGTCCTGCAACAGGTAGCGATGATCCGGCCGTTCCCACAGGTGATGGTGCGGATCGACGATCGGCAGGTCCGGCTCCAGGGCGTCCTCGCGCAACTTGGCGAGCCATTCGGCGTTCGGCGGGAAGACGTTGCCCAGTCGCGGGACGGTCGGCGTGCTCATCGGGCGCTCCTTCGGGATGCGGTGCGATTGACGCGCGAAAGGCCGGTGGCGGCAAGCCCCGATCCCGTCGATACTGACTCATCCGGTATGCACGACACGCGAATGGCGCCCCTGTCGATGGCGCCACTTACCGCGAACGCTTGTGTGAAGCCCCACGGCGTGGCCCGTGGCCGTTGACCGCATCGCGCTGGAAACTGAACTGGCCCAATGGCTGGGCCCCGCTGTCCACTTGCGCGGCGCGCCACAGCGATTGACGGGCGGCGAATCGGCGGAGTGTTACCGCTTCGAGATTCAGGATCAGCCGAAGGACGTTCCCGCCGCTCTTGTGCTGCGACTGCAGCACGACAATCGCGCGGCGGCACGTGAGTGCGCGATCCAGGGAGCGGTTGCCGCGGTCGGTTTCGCTACGCCGCCGGTGTTCCGTGCTGGCCAGTCGACCAGCGCCTTCGGCCGTCCCTTCGCGATCATCGGCTTCGTTGATGGCCGCGACCCGATCAAGGACCGATCGCTGCGATCGATACCGGCGATCCTCGCCGACACGATGCTGCGGCTGCACCGGCTCGACCCGGATACGGCGCGCACGGCGCTGACGTCCGCCGGACTGGCGGCACAGGACACCGGCATCCCGGCTGCACTGGCGGAGCTTGCGGCCTCACCCGATGCCGCCGTCGCCCGCGCGGCCCAATGGCTTGCGCCGCGGGCGCCGCACACGGACCAAGTCATCTGCCACGGCGATCTGCATGGCTTCAATCTGCTGCTCGACCAGGGTCGCGTGCGGGCGGTGCTCGACTGGGAGCTGGCCGCGCTGGCGCCGCGCGAATACGACGTGGCGCGGACCGAGACGCTGTTCGCATTGATGCCGGGAATCGGACCACCGTTGCTGGGCGGCCTGATTCGTCGGCTTGGCAGGCGCGCTGCCCGGCAGTTCGTCAACGCCTATGAAACCCAGGTCCGGCTGGATGGCGACACGCTCGATTTCTGCCGCGCATTTCACGCCCTGCGCCTGATCGCGATCGCGCGAACGCCGTCAATCGCGCCGGCCGGCGTCCACCGCTTGTGGCGATCGCTGGACTGCGTTCTGGTGCGGCGCTGGCAGCGTCTGACCGGTCAACCGATTTAAGGTCTGGCGGCGCTGGAAACGCTGCTGTCGGCGGACCCACAGGCGTTGCGCCAAGTGCTCGCCGACTTCTCGACTCGCCTGGCGAAGGCATCGCCGTGAGCCGAGGTGCCGGACTGATGCCGGCAGCGGGTGGGGCGGCACCACGTTGGCCGTGCGCCGTGTCTAACCTCTGTGGCCTGCAAACGCAGGTGGGCGCCATGTGGCCAAGACCAGGATCAAGGCCAGGGACAGCTCCCTAGAGGAGAGCATTGGCCCCAGGGTTCAGTGCGGCTCACGCACCACGCAGACATCCGCCCCGCCGGCAATGTAGGCAGTCAAGCCGCTCCGGGCAACCCGATGTGCGTCCAAGTCGGCGCGATTGGCGCCGCGCCAGCCTACGCAGCCGCGACCTTGCGGGCGATCGATTCGATCCGGGTCTCGAGCCGCGAGAACAGCTCTTCCACCTGGATCATGTCGCCGTCGCCGGTGTCGGCGTCGACCTCGGCGTCGGGTGCCAGTGTCCTGGCAAGTTCTGCGCGCGCCGTTTCGGCGTCACGCCGCGCCTCGTTCGCCCGATCGGCCATCATCAGGGCGGTGAACACCAGCAGCCTGGCCTCCTGTACGTTGGGCATCTGGATGCGCAATTCGGTCAGACAGTCGTCGACCTCGGCGGCAAGCGCATGCGTGCGCTCTTCCTGGCCCTCACCGCACGCCAAATCATAGCTGCGGCTGCCAATACGAATGCTGATTTGGGGCATGGTACTACTCTAGAGGGGGTTGTCGTTCTTGGTGCTTGACGAACTCAGTCTCGCTCCCGCTGTGCCAGCGGTCAACGCGCGCGACGCATCAGCGTTGGACGTCGGTCAGCAAGGTCCTGATCTGTTCCATGGCGCGTTCCAGCCGTTCCTCGACGCTGGCGGCGACACGCTTGAGTTCATCGTGTTCGCTTTCCAGGCGGGCCAGCTTGGCGGCTAGCTGGTCGGAGCGCTCGGTCTCGACCCGCAGCCGGTCCTCGACCATGCGCTCCAGTCGGCTCAGGGCGGTGTTGACCTTCCCCTTCGCGTCGTCGAGTTTCGACATTGGCTGCATTCCCAACTCTCTCGCTCCGCATGTTAAAGCGGCAGCGCGGCGCCGGCAGCACTGCCCTCTACATTTCGCGGTAAAACCACTAGTTCGTCCACCATATCTCGTGGATTGTCCACAGACAAACGCCAGCGTGCAAGGCACCGTCGCGGCCATCGCCAATTGACGCCACCGGGGCCGGCCTGCATTTTGCCGCCGCTTTTCCAAGGCCCCGGGCGGCGTCGCCGCTCCGGCGCGTCCAGCCGCCAGGGACCCGATGCCCGATACGCCCGCCCCCGCCGCCCAGGCGGACGCGACCGCCGTCCCTCACACCGACATGGCCAATGCCATCCGGGCATTGGCGATGGACGCGGTCCAGCAGGCCGATTCCGGCCATCCCGGTATGCCGATGGGCATGGCCGACGTCGCCACGGTGCTGTTCACCCGGTTCCTGAAGTTCGATCCGTCGGCACCACACTGGCCGGATCGCGACCGTTTCGTGCTGTCGGCCGGTCACGGCTCGATGCTGCTCTATGCCCTGCTGCATCTCACCGGCTACGCCGACATGACGCTGGATGAGATCAAGCGGTTTCGCCAGCTCGGCTCCAAGACGGCCGGCCATCCGGAATACGGCCATGCCACGGGCATCGAGACGACCACCGGTCCACTCGGCCAGGGCCTGGGCAACGCTGTCGGCATGGCGCTGGCCGAGCGATCGCTGGCGGCGCGTTTTGGCGACGGCGTCGTCGATCACTTCACATACGTGATCGTCGGTGACGGTTGTTTGATGGAAGGCGTCGGGCAGGAGGCGGTGACCCTGGCGGGTCATCTCGGCCTCGGCCGCCTGATCGTCCTGTTCGACGACAACGGCATTTCGATCGACGGACCGACCAAGCTCAGCACGTCGGAAGATCATCTGATGCGCTTCGCGGCGTCCAACTGGCACGTGTCGCGGGTCGACGGCCACAAGCCCGATGAGATCGAACGGGCGATCGCGCACGCCCGCACCATCGCCGACCGGCCGTCCCTGATCGCCTGCCGCACCACCATCGGTTACGGCGCGCCGACCAAGGCGGGCACGGCGGCGACGCACGGCTCGCCGCTGGGCAAGGACGAAGTTGCCGGCGCCCGCGCCAAGCTCGGCTGGCCGCACCCGCCGTTCGAAATTCCGGCGCCGATTCTCGCCGCCTGGCGCGGCGCTGGCGCGCGTGGCACCGCCGTACGCGCCGCCTGGGAGAAGCGCCTGGCGTCACTGGCAGAGGCCGACCGGCAAGAGTGGATCCGTCGCCAGGCTGGAGACTTGCCCGCGGCGCTGGCCGCTGCGCTCCCCGCCTTCAAGGCCAAGCTGGCGAAAGACAAGCCGTCCTGGGCGACACGCAAGTCGAGCCAGGAAGTGCTCGAGGTGGTCAATCCGTTGCTGCCCGAGACGATCGGCGGTTCGGCCGATCTTACCGGCTCCAACAACACCAAGACCGCGACCACCGCTGCGATCGAGTGCGGCAGCTACGGCGGGCGATACGTCTATTACGGCATTCGTGAGCACGCGATGGCGGCCGCGATGAACGGCCTGGCGTTGCACGGTGGTGTCATCCCGTATGGCGGCACGTTTCTGGTGTTCACGGATTACTGCCGCCCGTCGATCCGGCTGGCGGCGCTGATGGGCCGGCGCGTGATCTACGTCATGACGCACGACTCGATCGGCCTGGGTGAGGACGGCCCGACCCACCAACCGGTCGAGCATCTGGCGGCCCTGCGCGCCATCCCGGGACTGCGGGTTTTCCGTCCCGCCGACGCCATCGAGACGGCGGAGTGCTGGGAGCTGGCGCTGCGCAGCGCCGATCGGCCGAGCGTGCTCGCACTCACTCGCCAGAACCTGCCGACGGTCCGCGACGCCGGCGCCGACAATCGTTGCGCGCAGGGCGCCTACATTCTCGCCGGCGCGGAGGGCGACAAGGCGCGACTGTTCGCCAGCGGTTCGGAGGTCCAATTGGCTTTGTCCGCCCGCGAGGCGCTGGCCAAGGACGGCATCGCCGCCGCCGTGGTGTCGATGCCATCGTGGGAGCTGTTCGCGGCGCAGCCCGCCGATTATCGCGCCGCGGTGCTGGGCGGCGCCGGTACGGCGCGCGTCGCCTGCGAGGCGGCAAGCGGCTTCGGCTGGGAGCGCTGGCTGGGACCCGACGGCATCTTTGTCGGCATGACTGGCTTTGGCGGCTCGGCCAAGTACCAGGACCTCTACAAGCATTTCGGCATCACGGCCGACGCGATCGCGGCGGCAGTCAGGACATTGGTCACAAGAATGCCGTAGGGGCGCGCGGGGCTGCGCGCTACCATTGGCGAAAGTGTTCACGGAGGGTTGTTCAATGGCTGTTCGGGTTGCCATCAACGGCTTTGGCCGCATCGGGCGCAACGTGCTGCGCGCGATCGTCGAGTCCGGCCGCAAGGATATCGAGGTCGTGGCCATCAACGACCTGGGACCTGTCGAAACCAACGCCCACCTGCTGCGCTTCGATTCGGTGCATGGCCGCTTCCCGCACGAGGTCAAGGTCGACGGCGACACCATCGATGCCGGCAGCGGCAAGATCAAGGTCACGGCCGAGCGCGATCCTTCCAAGCTGCCGCACAAGGCGCTGGGCGTCGACGTGGCGCTGGAGTGCACCGGCATCTTCACCAGCAAGGACAAGGCTTTGGCGCACGTGACCGCCGGCGCCAGGCGCGTGCTGGTCTCCTCACCGGCCGACAACGCCGACCTCACGGTGGTCTACGGCGTCAACCACGACAAGCTCGGCAAGGAGCACGTCGTGGTCTCCAACGCTTCTTGCACCACAAACTGCCTCGCACCGGTCGCCAAGGTCCTGAACGATGCCATCGGCATCGAAAAGGGCTTCATGACGACGATCCATGCCTATACCGGCGACCAGCCGACTCTCGACACCTTGCACAAGGATCTGTATCGCGGCCGCGCCGCGTCGCTGTCGATGATCCCGACCTCGACCGGCGCCGCCAAGGCGGTCGGCCTGGTGCTGCCGGAACTCAACGGCAAGCTCGACGGCGTGGCGATCCGCGTGCCGACGCCCAACGTCTCGGTGGTCGACTTCAAGTTCGTCGCCAGGAAGAAGACCAGCAAGGACGAAATCAACGACGCCATCAAGCGCGCCGCCGGCAATCAGCTCAAGGGTATCCTCGGCTGGACCGACCAGCCCAATGTCTCGATCGACTTCAACCACGACCCGCACTCCTCGGTCTTCCACATGGACCAGACCAAGGTCATGGACGGCACCCTTGTGCGGGTCATGAGCTGGTACGACAACGAGTGGGGCTTCTCCAACCGCATGAGTGACACCGCCGTCGCCATGGGCAAGCTCGGCTGAAGCGCCGCTTCTTCGCATCAGGCAGGGCACCGCCGCGCGCGGGGCCTTTTTCGTCGCCGGGCGCGGTTCGCGCTTTTCCCACGCCTCTCGCGGGCGCATGCTGGGCGCATGAGGGCACCTTGAGCGGCACTGTCATCAGCCTGTCGTCGCGTCGCGGCCGCACCGCCATGCCGCCGCCGGCGGCGACGGTCGTGCGCGTGCACGGCTGGAAGCACGTCGCCGCCGCCCTGCTGGCGGCGCGCGAGGCAGGCCGGCCAGTGACCTTGCTGGCGCCGCCCGGCGGCACCTACACCGGCGGCGTCGGCTTCTGGGCGGCGATCGACAAGCGGCGCCGCGAGCTGTTTCCCGATGTCGCCGCCGAGTTGATCGTCGATTGCGACGGCGCCCCGGGCCACGTGCTGGCGGCGCTGCGGGTCGGGCTCAAGGCCCTGGTGTTCGACGGCAATCAAGCGGCGCGCGCCCGACTGGAGGACATCGTCGACAAGCACGGCGCCACCCTGGTCGCCCGACCGCGGGCGGCCATCGACCTGATCCACGAAAAGGACCCGCCCCGGGCTTGCCGCAAGCTGTTTGACCCGGCGCCATCGTCCTGACCTGGCCGCATCGTCAAGCCACGATCTCGCCAGCACATCGACCGTTGGCAAACCAGCCACGCTGCCAAGCCAACCGCGTTGCTGTTGCGCGCTCCGCGTTGGCGCGGCAAGCTTTCGGTTCGCACCAGTGTCCTGTCGATGGCATGAGCGTTGCATGCGTGTGGCCAATCATCGGACCGGGGAAGGTTCGTGGACGCGATCGTGGGCCCTGCGACCATCAATGAAAGCGCGGCGGCGCCAACCTTGTCGGCCGCCGCATTGCACCACCATACGCTTGACGTCGAGGCCCTGACGCACCGTTTCGGCAGCTTCACCGCGGTCGACGATGTCACCTTGTCGATCCACGGCGGCGAGATCGTCGCCCTGCTCGGCCCGTCCGGTTGCGGCAAGACCACCCTGCTGCGCGCCATCGCCGGCTTCGTGCGCCAGAGCCGCGGGCGGGTGCTGATCGACGGCGCCGCCATCGACCACCTGCCCGCCAACCGGCGTAATGTCGGGATCGTCTTCCAGAATTACGCGCTGTTCCCGCACATGACGGTGGCGCAGAACGTCGCTTACGGGCTGGAAGCGCGCGGCACGCCGCGCGGTGAAATCCGCGAGCGTGTGGCCCGCTTCCTGTCGATCGTGCAGCTGTCGCATCTCGCCGACCGCGTGCCGCGGCAGCTGTCCGGTGGCCAACAGCAGCGCGTCGCGCTCGCCCGCGCCCTGGTGGTTGAACCGTCGATCCTGCTGCTCGACGAGCCGTTCGGCGCGCTGGACAAGAACCTGCGGCTCGACATGCAGATCGAGATCAAGCGCCTGCAACGCCAGCTCGGACTGACCGCCATCCTGGTGACGCACGACCAGGACGAGGCGATGAGCATCGCCGACCGCATCGCCGTGATGAACCGCGGCAAGGTCGAGCAGCTGGGCACGCCGGTCGACATCTACGACCGGCCGCGCACGCTCTTCGTCAACGGCTTCATCGGCAGCACCAACCTGCTGGCCGGCCGCGTGCTCGATGTCGACAACGGCCGCGCCCGGGTGGCGCCGAGCGCCGGCGGCGAGTTGACCCTGCCGGTTGATGGCGCCTTCCGCGCCGGTGATCCGGTGCTGATCTCGATCCGGCCGGAGCAGCTGTCGCTGTTCACGGCGTCGGCCGCCGACCGCTGGCCGGTCACGGTCGGGCTCAGCCTGCCGATCGGCGGTACCGAAGTGCACGATGCCCGCACCAGCGACGGCACCACGCTCAAGATCACGCAGACCCGGCGCGGATTGTCCGGCGCGCCGCAGGGGTCGGTGTGGT
>DATFGV010000055.1:0-6234 GCA_035249115.1 Vineibacter sp. | reverse complement strand
GGTGGCCAAACGACGCCGCGCGGCGAGGTGTCGAGCTCCTTGGACTGACCGGAGATCGTTGAGCTGAGGGCGATGTCGACCTCGTTGTTGACCATGCCCTTCCACATCGCGTTGTTGGACGAGAACTCGACCGGCTTGACGTCGGCCGGCCCCAGGCCGCCGAAGGCGATCAACGACAGCGCGCCTTGCGTCAGCGCCGGCGAGCCGACCACGACACCCAGTCGCTTGCCTCTCAGGTCCTTGACTTCCTTCACACCGGTGTCCTTGGCCACGGCGAGGGTGATGCCGTTGCAGGACGTCGTCGTCATCAGCAGGCGGACTGGCAGCGGGCCCCAGGTCTTCTGGCCGAACTCGAACACCCCCTCCTGCGCGAAATAGGTGCCGATGCCCATGGCCGACATGACCGCCCGGTTGGCACGCAGCGGCGCCAGCCGGCCGGTATCGTTGCCGGCCGGCAGCACCCGCACGTCGGTGCTGTATTTCTGCTTGAACTGCTGGCCGACAGCGATGGCGATGTTGAAGCCGGAGGATCCCGTATCGTAGGCCGTCCACGCCATCTCCGATGGCAATCTCACCTGCCCGCCGACCGGCGCGGCGAACGCCACGCAACAGACAAACACGGCCACGGCCGCCGGAACGCGGGCGGTCATCTCGTCACCCTCCCTGATGCGGCGATCGATGGCCGCTTATTCGTTGCTTTGCCTACATGAACGGGCGTTCATGTTACAGGCTGGCGCGGTGCTGTCCACCGCAGATTGCCTGCGGTCCGGCTATCAGCCGGGCTGATCGAAGAAGCGGTTGGGGCTGAGGAAAAAGGCCAGCACCAGAGCGCCCTCGTCGGTCCACGCCTCGTGGCGGCTGCCCTGCGGGCGCCAGACATAGTTGCCGGCCGTACAGACGCCCTGGTGGTCGGCGAACGAGCCCTCCAGCACATAGGTCTGCTCGATGCGGACATGCTCGTGCATCGGCAGGCGCGCGCCGGGAGCCCACCGCATCAGGACGGTGAGCATGCCGGTCTGCTTGTCCTCCATCAGCGTCTTCATCTCGATGCCGGGAAATCGCGTGGCGGTCCATGGGACCGAAGCGACGTCGACGTAGCGCGAGGCAAGGTCGGCGCCGGTGGTCGGTGATGGCATGAGAGCGGTGTCAGGCATCGATGCCTCCCTGGAACGGCCCGGGCGCGCTAACGGCCGGCGACGTCATCCGCCTTCCTCGTGGAACGCCGCCTCGCGCTTCTTCCGCAAGGCGGGCAGGGCCATCAGGATCAGCAGGATGGCGGTGACGGCCAGCAGGCCGGCGCTCAACGGCCGGGTGACGAAGACGGTTGGATCGCCGCGCGACAGCAGCATGGCGCGACGGAAGTACTCCTCCATCTGCGGTCCGAGCACCAGACCGAGCAAGAACGGTGCGCCCTCGCAGCCAAGCTTCAGGAACACGTAACCGATGACCCCGAAGACGGCGACGGTCATGATGTGAAACGTGCTGTTCTGCAGCGAGTAGGCGCCGATGCAGCAGAACAGCAGGATCGACGGGTAGAGGAAACGGTAGGGCACCGTCAACAGCTTCACCCACATGCCGATCAGCGGCAGGTTGATGACGACCAGCATCAGGTTGCCGAGCCACATCGAGACGATCATGCCCCAGAACAGCTCGGGCTTCTTGGTCATGACCTCGGGGCCAGGCTGGATGCCCTGGATGATCATGGCGCCGACCATCAGCGCCATGACGGCGTTCGATGGAATGCCCAGGGTCAGCATCGGGATGAACGAGGTCTGTGCGGCGGCGTTGTTGGCCGCCTCGGGCGAAGCGACGCCCGCCACCGCGCCCTTGCCAAATCTCTCCGGTGTCTTCGATAGCTTCTTCTCCAGCGTATAGGCGGAGAAGGCGCCCAAGGTCGGTCCACCACCCGGCAACACGCCCAGCACCGAGCCCAGCGCGGTGCCGCGCAGGGCCGCCGGCCACGCCTCCCTGAACTCCTGCCTGGTCGGCCAAAGACTGGTGATCTTGGCTCCTTCGACATCACGGCTGATGCGTTTCTCGAGATTGGCGATGATCTCGGCGATGCCGAACAGGCCCATCGCGATCGGCGCGAAGTCGATGCCGTCGCTGAGCTCGGGCACGTTGAAGGTGAAGCGTTGCGCCCCGGTGTTGACGTCGGTGCCGACCAGGCCGATCAGCAGGCCGAGGAACACCATGGCGATGGCCTTGATCACCGAGCCGCTGGCCAGCACCACGGCGGCCACCAAACCGAGCGCCATCAGCGAGCAGTATTCGGCGGGGCCGAATTTCTGCGCCATTTCGGTCAGCGGCTTGGCGAACAGCACGATCAACATGGTGCCGACCGTGCCGGCGAAGAACGAGCCGATGGCCGAGATCGACAGCGCCGCGCCGGCGCGGCCATTCTGGGCCATCTTGTGGCCGTCCAGGGTGGTGACCACTGACGCCGCCTCACCCGGCAGGTTGACCAGGATCGCCGTCGTCGAGCCGCCGTACTGGGCGCCGTAGTAGATGCCGGCCAGCATGATCAGCGCCGCCTCGGGCGGCAGCTTGAAGGTCAGCGGCAGCAGCATGGCGATGGTGGCCACCGGGCCGATGCCCGGCAGCACGCCGATCAGGGTGCCGACCATGCAGCCGATCAGGCAGTAGAGCAGGTTCTGCAGCGTGAGCGCGGTGCCGAAGCCCGTCGCGAGATTGGCGAGGATATCCATCTCACCACACTCCCTTGAGCATGGCGATGTTCATCGACAGGCCCCATTTGAAAATGATGTAGCAGAGGATGAACAGCACCACGCACATGGCGATCGTTTCGGTGAGCTTGAACTCCTCGCCGCCGAGCGCGGCGAGAAACACCAGCGCGATCAACGCAGGCAGTAAGCCGGAAACGGGATTTTCCCAGCGCGGCAGGCCGGACACGAACCAGGAAACGATCCCCGGCACGTTGTCGGCTTCCAGCAAGATGCCGAAGGCCAGCACGCCCAAGGTGATCATGACGATCGGCTTCCACTTGCCGCCCTCGAGCGGCTCGGGCCGCGAGATCGCGGCGCTGATCGCGATGATGGCGCCGAGGCCCATCATGACGAACGCCAGCATCTGCGGCACGTAGCCGGGCCCCATGCGAACGGGCGTGCCAATGGCGAGCCTCGTCTGACCGACCATCTTCGACAGATCGGTGAAGGCCACGACATAGGCGAACACACCGAAGCCGATGAACATCAGCCCGGCCAAGAAATCCTTGGACAGAAATCGACTCAAGACGTTCCTCCCTGGACGAAGCTTGGCCGCTCGTATTTGTTCGTTTGCCCCGGTGCCCACTCGCACGCCACCGCTGGCCAATCGCAGCTAACAACAAATCCGGGATTCGCCCAAGAGTGAATTTGCGGCTGTCCGTTCCGCTCGGCGTGCGGCGTCAGGGTGGTGTCAAGCGCGACGGTATACTGGTGTGTCCGCGGGAGGCTGAATACGACCGGTCCGCCAACGTCCCGCGTGCCCGGGCGCAACGTTCCGCGCAGCGAGCCTGCGTTGCGACGAGCGCAGCGCATGCGCACGTGTCGTCATTGCACGTGATGCTGGCGCGACGCAAACTCGGGGGTCACCGTCACCCCGGGAAAGCGCGAACCATGCCCAAACGCGGCGCCGACTTCGTCGGCACGATGGCGGTCCAGGAGCGGCATCGTTTCGACACGGCGCCGTTGGAGCGCTTCATGGCCGAGTGCGTGGCGGGATTCCGACCACCGGTGAAGGTCGAGCAGTTCCGTGGCGGTCAATCCAACCCGACCTACCGGTTGTCCGACGCTGACGGCCGGCAATACGTCCTGCGCCGCAAGCCGCCCGGCAAGCTGCTGCCGTCGGCGCACGCCGTCGATCGCGAGTTCAGGGTCATCGCCGCGCTCAACCGCACCGATGTGCCGACGCCACGCGCCTACGCCTTGTGCGAGGACGACACGGTGATCGGCACCGCGTTCTACATCATGGAGTTCTGCGACGGGCGCGTGCTGTGGGATCCGCTGCTGCCCGACCTGCCGAGGCAAGCGCGGGCACCGATCTACGAGGCCAAGATCGATACGCTGGCGCGGCTCCACAAGGCCGACTGGCGGGCGCTGGGCCTGGCCGATTTCGGCCGGCCCGGCAACTACGTGCTGCGCCAGATTTCGCGCTGGGGCAAGCAGTACAAGGCGTCGGAAAGCGAACCGATCGTGGAGATGGACAAGCTGCTCGAGTGGCTTCCAGCCAACGCGCCGACCAACGACGAAACGACGATCGTCCACGGCGACTATCGCCTGGACAACATGATCTATTACAAGAGCGAGCCGCGGGTGCTGGCGGTGATCGATTGGGAAATATCAACGCTCGGAGACCCGCTGGCCGAGTTGTCATATCTCTGCATGATGTACCGCACACCCGAGGCGCGCGGCGGGATCGGCGATTTCGATCTTCCAGGTCTCGGCATCCCCGGCGAGCAGCAAATCCTGCGCTGGTACGCAGAGCGCACAGGGCGGGGCGTGTCGGCGCACTGGGACTACTACATGGCGTACAACATCTTCCGCGTCGCCTGCATTCGGCAGGGCGTCTACGCCCGTTCCCTCGATGGCACTGCATCCAATCGACTGGCCAGCGAGTCGGGCAAGCTGGTGCGGCCCAGCGCCGAACTGGCATGGTCGATCGCGCAACGTCTGGGCGCGCGCTAGCGGGCTGCCGCCGGTCGATTCCTGCCGCCGCAGGGTTTGCTGAGAGCCGATCGACGGCCGCTCCCCGACGCAATACGAGGTTTGCACCCGGGAGGGCCGGCGGATAGGCTTCCGATTCGCGTCGCGCGACCGCCTCAGCGGGCGTGGTGCCATGACAGTCGGGGGCAACGCCTTGGCACGCCGAATGTCGAGTCGTCCATCGGGCACGGCCCCGGATGGCCGCGAGACGCCGCCGGCGGAAGCCATCGAGGCGGCCGCGTTCGACTTGTTCGCGCGCCAGGGTTTCCAGGTAACGACAGTGCGCGACGTGATGCACGCTTGCGGGTTGACGCAAGGCGCGTTGTACAACCATTTTTCGTCCAAAGACGAACTGCTGGCCACCATCATCCGTTCGACCCAGGCAGGGCTGGAGCGCGAACTTGCTGCCGCGGTGGCGGAGGCGGGTGATGCACCGGCGGCGCAGCTGCAAGCGTTCGTGCGTGCCTACACTCTGCGGCACGCACGACGGCGGGTCGAAGCGATCGTCGCCAACCGTGAATGGGAGTGGCTCGACGCCTCGCGCCGCCAGGAGATCCGCGCCAGCCGCCGGCGGGTGCGCGACACAGTCATCCGCATCCTGGAGCGCGGCCATGCCGGCGGCGCGTTCGCCGCGCTGCGACCGGGCGGGCGCGACGATCTGAAGATCGTCGCCATGGCGATCCTTAACCAGTGCACCTACGTCGCCTACTGGTTCAATGTCGCGCACAACGGCTGGCGGGCCGACGATGTCGCGGAACTGCATGCCGAGCTCGCCCTTCGGCTGGTCGGCGCGGCTCAGGCCGGTGCGGCGCGCAGCGATCGCAGTGCCAAGGCGGCCGAATAGTCCGGTCCGCGACGCCTATCGCTTCAAATGCACCAGCGCGTCGCCGGCGATGACGGTGCGTTGGCCGCCGGGCGCCGCCCAGAACACCTCCAAGGTGGCGGTCCCTTTCTTCTGGAAGTAGAGGATCTTGATCGGGTAGAGGCCGGGCGCTGGCACTTGGACCTGGAGCGGCGGCGACATCCGGTCGGCGTGCACGTCGGGATCCTCCCAGATCCGCTTGCCGCCGATCTCAAGCCGTACGCCGTCGTTGGAATTGACCTCGAATATGTAGGTGCCGGCGGCTGCAAAACGGATGTAGCCGAAGATGTGCGCCTGCACGCCCTCTTTTTTTTCGGTGGTCAGGACGTTGCCCGACTTCATGTCCCAGCCGAGGTGGGTCAGGGGCGCGCCGACGGTCTTGCCCTTCTCGTTGAACTGGGCCATCCGGTCGATGAAATCGAAGTGGTAGTTGACGGCCAAGCCGGGCGCCAGTTTGTCGGCGGCAGGCGCTGGATTGGCCGGCTGCAGGCCGGCGATCGGCGTTTGCGCCAGCGCGGCGAGCGGCCCGGTCATGGCGACCAGCAGGCTGAAGACGGCATGTCGACGAAGCATTGCGGTCCTCCGAGGGCAATGAGGATCGAGGCTGGCCCGGCGGGCCGGCCGCGGTCAACGGCACAGCTGGCGTTTTCTAGGTCGGGATGATGGCGA
>DATFGV010000054.1:0-11718 GCA_035249115.1 Vineibacter sp. | reverse complement strand
CCGACAGGCCGCGAGTCGGTTGTGCGCGCCGGCCAGCGGCGCTAGCGTGTCGGCCAGCGAGTCGCAACCCTGGAGGGCAGGCCATGAGTGCGCACCGCAGTCCCGCCGAGGTCCGTGCCGACCTCAAGCATCCCATCATTGATGCCGACGGCCACTGGGTCGAATACAACCCGGTGTTCGCCGAGCGCATGCGCAAGGTCGCGGGCGACAAGGCGGCCGACGGCTTCCTCGCCGCGCAGCGCCGTATTCCCGACGCGCTCGGCCTGTCGATCGCCGAGCGCAAGCGGCGCGGCATCGCCATGGAGGGCTACTGGACGCGCCAGTCCACCAACACGCGCGACCGCGCCACGGCGATGATGCCGCGCCTGCTTTATGACCGGCTGGACGAACTCGGCATCGACTTCGGGGTCATCTATCCCACCGCCGGCCTCAGCATCCCGCGCATCCAGGACGAGGCGACGCGGCGCGCTGTCGTCCGCGGCTTCAACATCGTGACCGCCGAATACTTCGCCGGGCTCGGCGACAGGCTGACGCCGGCGGCAGTGATTCCCATGTTCACGCCGCAGGAGGCGATCGAGGAGCTGGAGTTCGTCACCGGCCAGCTCGGCGCCAAGGTCGGCATGCTCGGCGGCGTCTTCACCCGCCCGCTGCCGATCGGCGACGGCCTCGACCCGGCGGCGGGTCGCTTCGTCGTCAGCTACGATTCGATCGGGCTGGACAGTGATCACGACTACGATCTGGTGTGGCAGAAGTGCCGTGAGCTCGGGATGGCGCCCACCTTCCATGCCGGCGGCCGCGGCTTTGCACTGCGCGCCTCGCCCAGCAACTTCACCTTCAACCATATCGGCCACTTCGCCGCCGCGGGCCATGCCATCGCCAAGGCGCTATTCCTGGGCGGCGTCACGCGGCGCTTCCCCGACCTCAACTTCGCCTTCCTCGAGGGTGGCGTCGGCTGGGGCAGCCAGCTGTTCGCCGACCTGATCGAGCACTGGGAACGGCGCGGCGCCAAGGGCATCGCCTACATGGATCCGAAGAAGCTCGACCGCGGGCTGCTGCGCAGCCTGGTCGACAAGTACGGCTACCAGGAGTTCGCCGCCGAGCTCGACCGGCGCGACGGCTGGCCGAGCGCCGAAGAGGACGAGCTGACCGGCGGCGTGCCGGTGCTCGACGATTTCGCGCCGTGCCGCATCGCGGCCAAGTCGGACTGGATCGACCTCTATGCGAAGCCCTACTACTTCGGCTGCGAGGCCGACGACCGGATGAACGCCGTCGCCTTCGGGCCAGTCAACCCGTTCGGGGCGCGGCTGAACGCGATCTTCAGCTCTGACATCGGCCACTTCGACGTACCCGACATGCTGAGCCCGGTGCCGGAGGCCTGGGAGCTGGTCGAGGACGGGCTCATGACATCGGACGATTTCCGCGACTTCACCTTCGCCAACGCCGTGCGCCTGTGGGGCACGCAAAACCCGCGCTTCTTCGAGGGCACGGCCGTCGCCCGCGCGGCGGCCGAAGTGCTGAACGCCGCGCCGGTGCGCGCCGCGGCGGAGTAGCCCGCGCCGCCGTGGTGCGTCTGCGAGTCGACGGGCATCACGTCAATGACGTATCGCCAAACCTGAGCTATGGCCTGGTACGTGGCCGCATCGGGCCGGCCGCGACCGTCTGGCCGGCAGGTCAGTCGAAGGTGGTCACCGTGCCCCACCATTTGTAGAGGCTGACCTCGAGCGCCGCGCCGGCCAATGGGATGTCGAACACGTTGAGCTGCGGCGTGCTGGCGCTGGAGTCGACTCCCAATGCCTCGCGTGAAGTCTTGACCAGCTCGGCCACCTTCTCCCATTCGGATGCCGACAGTTTCGACGCACCCTTCAGGGCCTGCCCGATCTTGCCGCCTTGCTTGATCACCGTTGCCAGCTTTGCGACGGCAGGGATCTTGCTGGCGCCCTTGACGGCATCTCCCCAGCGGCCGCCGAGACTCACCGCAAAGTCCCATCCGTCGAACTTCGTACCGATGAACTCATGCTTGTGAGGGCTGCCGTAAGCCATGATGAACACGACGTTCGCACCGCCGCCCAGGCCCGGACCTAGTGTCCAGATACGGGCTTCGACATGGACCTGGTCCTTGTAGTCATCGACCGAGAAGAGATAGCCCTCCAGCGTCTGTGTGCCGCCGATCACGATGCCGCCGAACTTGGCGCCAATGCCAAAGTACATCTTCGGCGTCGCCACCGTCCTCATCGTCGGCGGGCGTTGCACTACGGGCGGCGGGTCGGGTAGTGCCACGGCGCCCTTGTGAAGCTTGACCAGGACGGCGCGGTAATAGCCGTCGTTGTCGTTGACGCTGCCTCCCGACACGCTCTCGCCGTAGCTTGCGGTGAGCACATTCGGCAGACTCATCTGGACCTGCTGCTCAAGGTAGTTCTTCGCCGCATCCGCGCGGGCCTGGCCGAGGCGATCGTTCAGCGCGGCGCCGCCCAGCCGGCTGGCAAGTCCGCCGATCTCGACGAGATAGCTGCTCTGCCCGCGCAGGATCGGCACCAGATTTGCCGTCAACCAGGCCTGATGCGCGGGCCGCAGCGCTGACCCGCCGGTCGCGAAATTGCACAGCCGCGCGCTTGGTTCATCGGACGTTGACGGCCAATGGCTGCTTTCAATGTCCTTCGCCACGGAGGTCTCCCGTTTCGTCAGCAGTGGAACAAGATCCCATGTACTGGTCGCCGAGGGCGTAGCTTGTGGGCGGTGCCGATGCGGTAGGACTCCGCCGGGTCCCGCTGTTCACTTCCAACCAGCCTACCAGCACCCATTCATGTCGTGAACACCAGGATGGCGCCGATCATCCGCACGAGTCAGGATGGCAGGCCGATCGCGAAGCGCCGTGCTGTAGTTGTCTTCTTGGCTCTGTGTGCGCTGTGCTCTCTGTGTTTAATCTTCAATCAGCGCTGCACACCGCACCCGCCGGAGTTGCTGATGTCCCTGGTTCTGATTCGCAACATCTCGCTGCTCGATCCGCGCTGGAACGAGGCGCGCGGCGGCCACGAGGTGCTGGTTGAGGACGCGACGATCCGCGAGGTGTCGGACAAGCCGATCCGGGCGGCCAGCGCCAGCGTCGTTGACGGTGGCGGCCGCACCCTGATGCCCGGCCTGATCGACTGCCACGTGCACACCATGCACGCCGAGGTCTACGTCAACCGGCTGGAGACGGTGCCGCTGACCCTGATGGCGGCGCATGGCGCGGAGCGCCTGAAACGCATGCTGGACCGCGGCTTCACCACGGTGCGCGACGCCGGCGGCGCCGACTGGGGCATCAAGGCGGCGGTCGAAGCGGGCTTGATTCCGGGCCCGCGGCTGTTCATCTCCAACCGCTCGATCGGTCCGACCGGCGGGCACAACGACCGCAACCGGCGCACCCAGACCGAGCCGGCCTGCGGCTGCTGCAACGCCATGGTTTTCATCCGTGCCATCGCCGACGGTGCCGACGAGGTGCGTAAGGCGGCGCGCGAGCAGCTGCGCCAGGGTGCTGACCAGGTGAAGTTCATGGTCTCGGGCGGCGTCGCCTCGCCCTACGATCCGCTGGAGAGCCGGCAGTTCACCGTCGAGGAAATGTCGGCCGGCGTCGAGGAGGCCACGGCCTTCGGCCGCTACGCCCTGGCGCACGCCTACACGCCCGAGGCCATCACGCGGGCCATGACCGCCGGCGTGCGCACCATCGAGCACGGCAACCTGGTTGACGCGGCCGCCGCCAGGCTGATGGCCGCCAAGGCCGCCTACATGGTGCCCAACCTGGTGGCGTATGTGGTGATGAAGGAGCGTGCCGCGTCCTATGGCATGACCGCCGACATGCTGGACAAGAACGAGCACGTGCTGAAGGCGGGCTATACCGAGCTCGAGCTGTGCAAGGCGGCCGGCGTCAAGATGGGCTACGGTTCGGACCTGCTGGGGGCGCTGGAGAATGAGCAGAGCCGCGAGTTCCTGATCCGGCGCGAGGTCATGCCGCCGATCGAGGTGCTGCGCTCCGCCACGCTGATCGGCGCCGAGATCGTGCGACAGGAAGGCAAGCTGGGCGTGATCGAGCCTGGCGCCTACGCCGATCTGTTGCTGGTCGACGGCGATCCGCTGAAGGATTTCGGCTTGCTGCAGGACGGCGGCGCGCACCTGGCCGCGATCATGAAGGGCGGGAAGTTCCACAAGTGCGCCTTGGCGTAGCCTCTCCACGAAGTGGGGAGGTGGCCCGAAGGGCCGGAGGGGACCCGACGTAGTGCCGGATAAAGAGACACCACATTGGCTCCCCATCCGGCGCTTCGCGCCACCTTCCCCACTGACGTGGGGAAGGAAATGCGGTGAGCCTCGGCAGCCAGAATGGGACTTTCGTTTGACGCGGATTTCCTCCCCACGAAGTGGGGAGGTGGCCCGAAGGGCCGGAGGGGACCCGACGTGGTGTGCGCCATAAGGAGTACCACGAGCGGTCCCCATCCGCCCTTTGGGCACCTTCCCCACGTTGTGGGGAAGGGGTGGGAGGTCGCGTTCTTGCCGCTGGCGCACAGCCTAGCGTAGGCTCCGGCCGCGGCGCGAAGAGGCGGTGGCGCCGGCTTGGGGAGTCCGATGGCGCAAATCCTTTTTCGCAATTGCTCGCTGCTCGATCCGCGCTGGGACGAAGCGCGCGACGGCCACGAGGTGCTGGTCGAGGGTGACAGCATCAAGGAAGTGTCGCACCGGCCGATCAAGGCGGATGGCGCGCGCGTGATTGATTGCGGCGGCCGGACCTTGATGCCGGGCCTGATCGACTGCCACGTGCACGTCTTCCTGAGCGAGGTGAATATCCGCAACCTCGAATCGGTGCCGCTGACCCTGATGACGGCGCGCGCCGCCGACCTGATGCGCGGCATGATCGACCGCGGCTTCACCACGGTGCGCGACACCGGCGGCGCCGACTGGGGCATCAAGGTCGCGGTCGAGAGCGGCCTGATCAAAGGCCCGCGGCTGTTCATCTCCGGCCGCGCCATCGGCCCGACCGGCGGCCACAGCGATTCGCGTCGCCGCACCGATGGCGGCGCCGCCTGCGGCTGCTGCAATGCCCTGGTCTACTCGATGGCGATCGCCGACGGTCCTGACGAGGTGCGCAAGTCCGTGCGCGAGCAGATGCGCCAGGGCGCCGACCAGATCAAGATCATGTGCTCCGGCGGTGTCGCGTCGCCCTACGATCCGCTCGACTCGCTGCAGTTCTCGCCGGCCGAGATCGCCGCCGCCACCGACGAGGCCGCCAATTTCGGCCGCTACGTGCTGGCGCACGCCTACTCGCCCGAGGCGATCACCCGCGCCGTCGAGAACGGCGTGCGCACCATCGAGCACGGCAACCTGATCGACGCCAAGGCGGCGCGCCTGCTGGCCGATAAGGGCGGCTTCATGATCGCCAACCTGGTGACCTACTACATGATGAAGGAGAAGGCGGCGCAGTTCGGCATGTCGGCCGACATGCTGGCCAAGAACGATCTGGTGATCGACGGCGGGCTGAAGTCGCTGGACATCTGCCGCCAGGCCGGCGTCGAGGTCGGCTACGGCACCGACCTGCTGGGCCAGCTGCAGGTCGAGCAGAGTCGCGAGTTCATCTATCGCGCCGCGGTGCACAAGCCGATCGAGATCGTGCGACAGGCCACGACCATCGCCGCCAAGGTCCTGCGCCAGGAGGGCAAGCTTGGCATCGTCGAGCCGGGTGCCCTTGCCGACCTGATCGTGGTCGACGGCAATCCGCTCAAGCGCCTGGAACTGTTCCTCGACCAGGGCGCCCACCTGCCCGTGATCATGAAAGCCGGCGCGTTCCACAAAAACGCGCTTAACTGAGATGCATACAAGTGCCGCCCGGCGACCAGTCAAAGCGCCACTGATGGCCTCTCCCCGAGGGGGAGAGGTCGACGCGCATAGCGCGGCGGGTGAGGGGGCGTTGCCCCAGTGAAGATGTTGGCAAGCAGGCGCCACGCCTGTGCCGCGGCCCCCTCACCCGGCACGCTCTCGCGTGCCGACCTCTCCCCGTTGGGGAGGGGTGAACGCGAGCCTCTCCTGTCTACAAAGGGAGAGGGGGCATGATGGCGGGTACGTCATCCCTCGACTCCCGTCGCCTTGGTCGCTGGGCGTTGAACGGCGCGGCCGGGGTGGCATTGTTGTTCATCCTGCTGCCGCTGATCTTCGTGACCTGGCTGGCGTTCTTCCGTCAGGAGATTCCGTCGTTCCCGCCCGAGGGCTATTCGCTGCGCTGGTTCGCGGCCATCGCCGGCGAGAAGAAGTTCGTCGACGGCTTCTTCCTGAGCCTGCGGCTGGGCGTGGTGGCCACCCTGATTGGCCTGGCGCTGGGCGTGCCGGCGGCGCTCTGCGTCGCGCGCTTCCGCTTTCCCGGCCGCGAGGCGCTCAGCAGCCTGCTGCTGTTGCCCCTGGTGGTGCCCGGCGTCGTGCTGGGCACGTCGATGTACGTCTTCCACGTCGAGGCCGAGCACGCGCTCGACGTGGACGTCCTCGGTACCTTCTGGGCGCTGGTCGCCGGCCATATCATCATCGTGATCCCCTGGGTCGTGCGCCTCGTCACCGCCAGCCTGGCGGGCTTCGACCGCAGCCTCGAGGAAGCGGCGCAGAACCTCGGCGCCAATCCGTGGACGACCTTCTTCCGTGTCACGCTGCCCGCCATCCGGCCCGGAATCGTGGCGGCCGGCCTGTTCGGCTTCGTCACGTCGTTCGGCAATCTCGAGATGAGCCTGTTCCTGGTCGGACCGGGCCGCACCACCCTGCCGATCGCCATCCTGCAATACCTTGAATGGCGCATCGATCCGACCATCGCCGCTGTGTCGGTGTTGCAGATCCTGCTGATCGGCGGCGCCATGCTGGTCACCGACCGCTTCGTGAAGATCAGCCGGGTGGTGTGATGGCGCGGCTGTTCCTCGACCGCGTCTCGAAGCGTTATGGCGATTTCCATGCCGTGCGCGACGTGACGCTCGAGGTGAGCGACGGCGAGTTCGTTGTGTTGCTGGGGCCGAGCGGCTGCGGCAAGACCACAACCTTGCGCATGATCGCCGGGTTCATCATGCCGACCGGCGGCGCGGTGCATCTCGGCGATCGCGACGTCACCACCTTGCCGCCCTGGAAGCGCAATACCGGCCTGGTGTTCCAGAGCTACGCGCTCTTTCCGCATCTGACGGTGGCGCAGAACGTCGCTTTCGGCCTGGAGATGCGCAAGCTGGGCAAGCCTGACATTGCCGCCCGCGTTGTCGAGGCGCTGAAGCTGGTGCGGCTGGCGCACCTCGCCGAGCGCCTGCCGCGCCAGCTGTCGGGCGGCCAACAGCAGCGGGTGGCGCTGGCGCGGGCGCTCGCCATCCGGCCCGACGTGCTGCTGCTCGACGAGCCGCTCAGCAACCTCGACGCCAAGCTGCGCCAGGAGGTGCGGGTCGAGATCCGCGAACTGCAGCGCCAGCTCGGGCTGACGACGGTCATGGTGACGCACGACCAGGAAGAGGCGTTGACCATGGCCGACCGCCTGGTGGTGATGAACGAAGGCGCCGTGCGGCAGATCGGCAGCCAGCGCGATCTCTACGAGCGGCCGGCCGACCATTTTGTCGCGGGCTTCGTCGGCCGCGGCACGTTCCTGGCCGGCGCGGTCGAGGTGCCCGGCCGGTTTCGCACCGATGGCGGGCTGGTGCTGCGCTGCGCCGACGGCGCGCAGGGTCCCGGCGTCCTGGCGCTGCGGCCGGAACGGCTGGAAATCGCGCCGGCGCCGCTGACGGGACTCGACAACAGCCTGCCCGGCACGGTGGAATTCGTCTCGTATCTCGGCGCGGCCAGCGACGTGCATGTCCGCCTGTCGCCGTCGGACCGCGTCATCGTCCAGGTCGCCAACCGCGGCGACGGCTTCGCGCCCGAGGTCGGCGCCGACGTGCATGTCGGCTGGCCGGCGTCGGCTGCCTAGGTGTTCGCGGCCGAGGACGGCCCGCGCGCGGCGTAGTTCGTGATCAAGAAAGACAGGAGGCTCACATGACCGATCGTTCCCTGCTTACCCGCCGCGCCGCGTTGCAAGGCGCGGCAGGCCTCGCCGGCGCCGCGTCGCTGGGCGCGCCGGCGCTTGCCCAGGACAACAAGAAGCTCGTGCTCGGCACCTGGGGCGGCGACTACTCCAAGCTGCTGGCCAAGAACGTCGAGGGACCGCACCTCGCGGCAAAGGGCTGGGAGGTGGTGAAGGACGAGGCGCAGGCGCCGCCGCGCAAGGCCAAGGTGCAGGCCGAGAAACCGTTGCGCCGCGGTACCACCGACATCCAGGCGCTGTCGGCCGGCGACATGTTCGACCTGGCGCAGGCCGACCTGCTGGAGAAGCTTGACTACTCGAAGATTCCCAACGCGCCGCACCTGCTGACCGAGATGAAGTACATGTGGGGCGTCGGCCACATCTATTCCGGCAAGGTGATCCTGTTCAATCCCAAGCTGGTGTCGACACCGCCGACCGGCTTCGCCGACACGCTCGATCCCAAGCACGGCAACAAGCTGGGCATCATCGACATCCAGTACCAGTACACCATGATGGCGGCGGCGCTGGCGTCGGGCGGCTCGATGACCGACTACGAGCCCGGCAAGGCGCGGCTGCTGGAGTGCCGCAAGGCCGGCGCCCGCATCTATCCGACCAACGAGGCGCTGGCGCAGGGCTTGAAGAACGAGGAGATCGGCCTCTGCATCATGTGGAAGGCCCGCGCCGTGCAGTGGCAGAACGCCGGCATCAACGTGCAGACCGTTGCCGCCAAGGAAGGCGTGCCGCTGTTCATCTCCGGCTTCTGCATGCCGAAGAACGCGCCCAACAAGGACGGCGGATACGCCTACCTCAACGCCATGCTCGAGCCGTCGGCGCAGGAAGGCTTCGCGGTCGACATGGGTTACAACCCGACGGTCAAGAACGCCAAGGTGGCGAGCGACGTGCAGCAGCGCATCGGCTTCACCGAGGAAGAGGTCAAGCGCCTGAAGGACCTCGACTACGGCTACCTGTCGAAGAACGACACCGCCTTCAAGGAATGGTGGGACAAGACGTTCAAGGGGTAGGGCTCGGCTCCTCATCCTGAGGAGCGCCGCGGAGCGGCGCGTCTCGAAGGATGAGGAGCACCACCGCGACGGGCTCCTCACCCTTCGAGACGCCGCCTGCGGCGGCTCCTCAGGGTGAGGGGATTGGGCTTGCCGTTCGGCCTGGATATGACTGCCATTACTGCGACAACTACCACCGACACGGCGGGGACCGCCCGCCTGATCGCGGCCGAGGAACGCGGTGGGGCGCGGCTGACGGCGGCGTCGCTGGTGACGCCGGCGACCTTGCTGGTGGCGATCGGCCTGCTGATCCCGCTGGTGATCCTGTTCCGCTACAGCCTCAACGAGTTCGTGGCGCAGCGGAAGCTGATGGTCGAGGCGGTCACAATCGCCAACTACGTCAAGTTCTTCACCGACCCGTACTACGTCAACATCCTCACCCGCACCTTGCGCGTGGCGGTGACCGTCACCGCGCTCTGCCTTGTCCTGGGCTTCCCGCTGGCCTACGTGCTGGCGCGCACCCAAAGCCGGCACAAGAACCTGCTACTGATGCTGGTGGTGCTGCCGCTGTTCGTCGGCAACGCGGTGCGCGCCGCCGGCTGGATGACCTTGTTCGGCAGCAAGGGCGCGATCAACGCCACCCTGATGGGCCTGGGGCTGATCTCGACGCCGCTCGAGATCATGTACACCGAGACGGCGGTGATCATCGGCATCACGGCCGTCAACCTGCCGTTCATGGTGCTGTCGTTGCAGAGCGTGATCGAGGGCATCGGCCGCGACGTCGAGGAGGCCGCCTTCAGCCTCGGCGCCGGGCCGTTCGCCATGTTCCGCCGCGTGCTGTGGCCACTGGCGCTGCCCGGCGTGCTGGCCGGCACCATCCTGACCTTCATCCTGGGCATGAACGCCTATGCGACGCCGGTGCTGCTGGGCGGGCCGAAGTTCCAGATGATGGGGCCGCTGGTCTACGGCCAGTTCGCCGGCGTCAACAACTGGCCGTTCGGGGCGGCGATCTCGTTCATCCTGATGACCGCGACCCTGCTGCTGACGGTGGCGGCCAACCTGGTGGTGCAGCGGCGATACAGAAGATAAAGCCAGGCTAGTTCAGGTTGAACCGGGCACGCACATATCTCGGCATGTCGCCCAGCCCCTCCGTGCCGCTCGATATCTGGGTAACATCAAACGTGGTGCATCTCGGATAGCCAAACCGTCCGGTTATCTTGCGCGGTTCGGACGCCACAACGAATTTTCCAACAAGCGTGGCAGCGCCGTAACCTTCCGGCTGGTCGATCCAAGGACCCATCGTCAGCTCGATCGTCTTTTGTACCTGGGAGTAGGTTCCGACCACATAGTAGCTACCGGCCTTGATCCCTCTCCTGTTGTCAGATGCCCACGACCGAGATGGCCTGCTTGCGGGCACGCACGCAGTCATCGCGCGCGCCCCACGCAGCGGATCTGGGTCCGGTACCGCGACAAGTACATCGCAAGCATAAAGCGCGGCCTGAAGTCAGAGCCCTAAAGACCGGCGGCACCGGCAAAATTGCGGCCGCCTCGTCATCCGCCGGTTCCCGTAGTACCCCACTCATGCTGCTCATGCACCTCCTGTTCAAAGCAATGTTGGCCTTTTGGAGACGAGACCGGGAAGGGGTTCGCCGCTCATCGCGCCGGTGTGCTATTCTTCCTTGTATTCGCCTGCTGTTGGCTCACTAAGCATGCGTCATGGCACCAGCCTGTTCGCCTTTGCGTTCGCGTTGATCCGGTTGGGGTTCGCCGGGTCTGGAAATCGTGTCTCGCGTTCGCCATGCGTCCCAGCTGTCACGGGGGTAATGATGTTAGGGCGCCGATTCCTTTCAACCGCAATAACCTTGATGCTCGTCGTCTTTCCGGTAGCCGCTCAACAGAGGGCTCCGGACCCCTCGGCCACGACCTTCCCGATGTCGCTGCTGTTCTACAAGTACGTTCCGAGCATGTTCAACGACGAGTTCATGCTCCGGCAGACCGAACTTCAGATGACGCAAGATCAGCGCTACTACAAGCTGGCGGCTGACACGCGTGGACAGACAAGGGCACCGCAAGGCTACGTGTTTGTGTTCTCCGAAGCCCAGGTCAAGGATCGTGTCGTGAGTTTCGCGAAGAACGAACTGCTGCCCACCTACAAGAAGTATTGGGCCGACGCCGCCAGCAGGATTCCGACCGCGGTGAGCTTCTCGTTGGATTTCTCTCTCGAACATCTGGAATACGCTGACGGAGGGGTGAGAAGGCGGACACAGAAGGAGCTGGTGGCCTTCTACGAGACACTGTCGACCGGAACGTCATACAAGGTCGGCAGAGACGTGATGCTCCAGATGCCGCCGCTGGGCGAGCGGGAGATCGTGATGCCGCCGCCGACCCTGTTTGGCGTCGTGCCCGCGACCCACTATGCGGAGACTGTCAACGCGGGAATCGGCGGCAATACCTATATCGCGTTTGATCGCAAGATCATCGTTCCGGCGCTCACCATGGACGGCAGAACGGCAGAGCGCATGTGGAGGAGGCCCGATTGTTCCACGTCTGAGTTCACCTACCAGCAGCAAGGAATGCCGCAACCGCAGGCCCGGGCGGCGGTGCAGCAGTGCAGCGCGGAGCGCCAGCAATATACCGGGTCCATCAGGACCACCGTGGACCTGGAGATCGAAGGCGTTGATCGTTTGC
>DATFGV010000053.1:0-5219 GCA_035249115.1 Vineibacter sp. | reverse complement strand
GGAACCGGTTTGGGGCCTTTACCTGCGCGCCGCGTGCGTTCGGCGCGCCGGATACCGTACCTGGAGCGTCGACCACCCCTCTGGCGGACGGTGCCGCGCCTGCACTGGCGCTGGCCGCTCCAACCGCCGCGACGGATCGCGCCGGCAGGTCGAGCGGGTCACAGGATGGACAGAGGCTGGTTCCAGCTTCATCGCGTCGCCCTGTGGGGCGCCGCATCCTTGCTGTTGGTCCGGTGAGCTTGCGTCCGGTCGACATCCGACCGTCAATTCCGAACCGCCTTGACCTCAATGCCTTACGACTATGACCTTCTCGAAAATCCGTTGAGGGAGCTGCCTAACCAGATGAAGCTAAACCAACAAATGCCCGAGTATGGGGGAAGGGAATATGGGTGGGCACCCGTCCGTTTAACTTCTGGTGCGGCGACCAACCGGTTCGACCGCTCCCTCGACACGCAAAAAGTACCGGCCCTCATCCTGCGTCTCAATTGGAATCGCGTTCGGCTCCTGTCAAAACATCACTTTTAGCAGCCACTTAACATGTCATGCTGAGATCAGCCCTCGATTGACGGACGTTTGACGCACTGACCTGCTGAATTTGACATCGGCGGTTGAGAGGTGCTTCCGCCGACGCTCGCTCAAAACATAAGAAATCTCTCGTAAAATCATATTTTACTTAGATAAAAACCTATCAGCGACGGACAGCGCCCGAGTGTAGCGTCGGCGGCGCCTAGCCGATCGTGACGCCAGCGTCGGCGATGATGGTCTGGCCGGTGACAAAGGCGCCGGCCTTGGACGCCAGCATGACCGCGATGCCCCCAATATCGTCGGGCTCGCCGATCCGCCGCAGTGGCGCCGTCTGGAGGCGCTTGTTGAGGTATTCGGGATCCTCCCACAGGGCGCGGGCGAAATCGGTGCGGATCAGGCCCGGGGCGATGGTGTTGACCCGGATATTGTCGGGCCCAAGCTCGACCGCGAGGTTGCGGGTCAGCGCCATGTCAGCCGCCTTGGAGATGCCGTAGGCGCCCAGCACCGCCGTGCCGCGCACCCCACCGATCGACGACACGATGATCACGGCGCCGTCCTTCTTGGCGCGCATGTCGGGCAGGCACAGGTTGATCAGCCAGATGTTGGACAGGATGTTGTTTTGCATGATCTTGGTGAACGCCTCGTCGGGCATCTTCTCGGTCGGCCCGTAATAGGGGTTGGTCGCGGCGTTGCAGACCACGATATCGATCGGGCCCAAGGCTTTGCGGGTCTCGGCGACCAGGCGCTCCAGCTGGGCTTTCTCCGATATGTTGCAGCCAACGGCGATGGCCTGGCCGCCGGCCTTGCGGATGTCCTGGGCAACCGTCTCGCAGTTCGGCAGCTTGCGGCTGGAAACCACGACTTTGGCACCCTGCAAGGCCAGCTGCTCGGCAATCGACTTGCCGATCCCCTTGCTGGAACCGGTGACGATCGCGACCTTGCCGGTCAGGTCGAACAGCGGCGATGCCATGGCGGCCCCCTTGATGGCGAAGTGAGTGGCGAGCCACCGTTGCAAGCGGTGTGCGCGCGCGCAAGCCCCCGGCCGAACCAGGTTCGACTGGCGGACCTGACGTTGACGGCACCGCTCGTCCAGCCCGAAATTGCCCGCCGATACGCGCTTGGCCGATCACCAGGAGACCGACCGATGCTGGGCCTGATGCAGGACCGCCCGCTGCTGATCTCGCAGCTGATCGACTTCGCCGCCGAGTATCACGGCGACACCGAGATCGTGTCGCGAACGGTCGAAGGGCCGATCCACCGCTACACCTACCGCGACGCGCATCTCCGCGCCCGGCAAATGGCTGAGGCGCTGACGGCACTGGGCGTCAAGCCGGGCGACCGCGTCGGCACCCTGGCCTGGAACGGTTACCGGCATTTCGAGCTGTACTACGGCATCTCCGGCATGGGCGCGGTCTGCCACACCATCAACCCCCGCCTGTTTCCCGAGCAGATCGCTTACATTGTCAATCACGCCGACGACCAGCTGCTGTTCGTCGACCTGAACATCCTGCCGCTGGTCCAGGGCTTGGTGTCTCAGTTCAAGTCGGTGCGGCATGTCGTGGCGATGACCGACCAGGCCCACCTGCCGGCCGACCTCGAGATCCCCAACCTGCTGGTTTACGAGGATCTGATTGCCGGCCATCCCGGCACCTTCGATTGGCCGGAGTTCGACGAACGCACGGCGTCGTCGCTTTGCTACACCTCCGGCACCACCGGCAATCCCAAGGGCGTGCTCTACCACCATCGCTCGACCATCCTGCACGCCTACGCCAGCGCCCTGCCCGATGGCATCGGCCTGTCGGCGCGCGACAGCGTGCTGCCGGTCGTGCCGATGTTCCACGTCAACGCCTGGGGCCTGCCCTACTCTGCCTGCCTCGCCGGCGCGAAACTGGTGTTCCCGGGCGCGGCGCTGGACGGCGCCAGCGTCTACGAGCTGTTCGAGACTGAAGGCGTGACGGTCACCGCCGGGGTGCCCACCGTGTGGCTGGCGTTGCTGCAGCACCTGCAGGCCAAGAACCTCAAGCTCTCGACCCTGCGCAAGTCGGTGATCGGCGGCTCGGCCTGCCCGCCGGCGATGATCGAGACCTTCAAGCGCGACTACGGCGTCGACGTGCTGCACGCCTGGGGCATGACCGAGATGAGCCCGCTGGGCACGGTCAACACGCCCAAGGCCAAGCACCAAAAAATGAGCAAGGAGGACCAGGACGCGGTCAAGGCCAAACAGGGACGCGTGCTGTTCGGGGTCGAGATGAAGATCGTTGACGATGTCGGCCAGGAGCTGCCCAAGGACGGCAAGGCGTTCGGCGACCTGCTGGTGCGCGGGCCGTGGATCACCACCGGCTACTTCAAGTCCGAAGGCGGCGATCCGCTGCGGCCGGGCGGCTGGTTCCCGACCGGCGACGTGGCGACCCTCGATCCCGACGGTTACATGCAGATCACCGACCGGTCGAAGGACGTCATCAAGTCGGGCGGCGAGTGGATCAGCTCGATCGACCTGGAGAACGCCGCCATGGCGCATCCCGCCGTGGCCGAGGCGGCCGTCATCGGCATCTACCATCCCAAGTGGGACGAGCGGCCGCTGCTGATCATCCACAAAAAAGCCGGCGCCGAGCTCGGCAAGGACGAGCTGCTGGGGTTCCTCAAGGACAAGGTCGCCAACTGGTGGCTGCCCGACGATGTCGCCTTCGTCGACCAGATCCCGCACACCGCCACCGGCAAGATCCTCAAGACCAGGCTGCGCGAGGCGTTCAAGGACTACAAGCTGCCGACGGCGTGACCGCCTGGTGCCTTACCAACGCGGCATAGCAATGGCCAAGACCTCATCCTGAGGAGCATCGCGCAGCGATGCGTCTCGAAGGATGAGGTCAACCGCGATCGTGGCTCAATCGCGAGGGGCTCGCACCGTTCGCGGACTTCACCCTTCGCGACGCGGCCCTGCGGGCCGCTCTTCAGGGTGAGGCATCGGTGAAGCGTTGGCACGTCAACAGCCAGCGCCGCCGGCGATCACTCGAGCTTGACGTCGGCCGCCTTGACGATCGGGGCCCAGCGCTCGATCTCGCCGCGCACGAAGGCCTGCGTCGACGCAGGCGTCGAGTCGGTGACCGGCACGATGCCCTGCTCGTCCAGCGCCTTCAGCAACGCCGCGTCGCTCATCGCTTCCTGCGACGCCTTCGCGAGCCGCGCCACAACATCGGGCTCCAGGCCGGCCGGGCCGGCCAGCAGGTGCCAGAGCACGGCCTCGAAGGGCGGGCCGCCCAGGATCTCGCCGACCGTTGGCACCGAAGGCGCCAGCTTGGTGCGCGACGCAGTGGCGACCGCCAGCAGCCGCGCCTTGCCACTGGTATGCAACGGCAGGGCGCTGCCCAAGGTGGTGGCGATCATCGCGACCTGGCCGGCCAGCAAGTCTGTGACCGCCGGTCCACTGCCGCGATAGGGCACATGGGTGATCTGCACATTGCCGGCCGCCGTCTTGAGCCGCTCGGTCGTGAGGTGCAGCAAGGTCCCGGAACCGGGCGAGCCGTAGCTCAGGGCACCGGGTTTGGCGCGCGCCACCTCCAGCAGGCCCTGCAAGCTGTCCGGCTGTGCCAGGCCGCCAACGAACGCCGCCGGGCCGCCGCCGAGATGGGCGATCAGGGTGAAGTCCTTGAGGATGTCGTATTCCGGCTTGACGACCATCGAGGCGTAGAGCGCGTGCGTCGAGCCGGTGCCGAACACCAGGGTGTATCCGTCGGCCTTGGCGCGTGCGACCGACAGGCTGCCGATGATGCCGGCGGCGCCGGCCTTGTTATCGATCACCACCGGCTGGCCGAGCGCGCGGCCCAGCCGTTCGCCGAACAACCGGGCGTAGACGTCGGTCGGGCCGCCCGGCGGGAAGGCCACGACCAGCCGCACGGGACCCGTAGGATAGACACTCTGGGCGCGGACGATGACCGGTGCGGCAAACAGCGCTGTACCGGCAGCTACAAATGAACGTCGACGCATGCTGTCCTCCGCGGCTCGCTCACAATCCAGCCTGCCGCCAGTTCTCGGCCGGCTCCTCGGGTTGGGGACGCAAGCCGGCGGCCCGCACGCCCATGATGGCGGCATACTCGTCACGGTCGGACGCATCGCCGCTGACGCCGATCGCGCCGACCACCCGGCCTTCGCCGTCGAGCGCCAGCACGCCGCCCGGCACCGGCACAAAACGGCCGTCGGCGGCGGCCGACAGCGCGCCCTGGAAGGCCGGCCGGTTGGCCAGGCGGTCGCGGATGGTGCGGCTGGAGATCCCCATGCCCAGCGCACCCCACGCCTTGCCGAAGGCGATGTCGAAGCGCAGCACGCCGCATCCGTCTTCGCGCTTGAAGGCGACGAGATGGCCGCCCGAATCGAGCACCGCGACCGTCAACGGCAGCAGCGTCGCCTCGCGCGCCGCCTGCAGCGCGCCCGCAACCATGCGGTCGGCCTGCGCCAGGGTCAGGCTCGACTGGACGTGCCAGACGGAATGCTCTGCCATCGTTCGCGCCTCCCCCCTGCCGCGCCCACGCTGCCGACGCACTATGGCCGGTTCCCCGAACGAACGCGAGCGACCGCCGTCCGTGTCGTGCTAACCCGCTCAAACCGATGCGATGATTGGCCGAGGTGATTTCGTCGGCGACCGACCGCGCGGCGATACGCGTGGCTTCGCCCGTCGCGACTGATTCTTGTATAGTCCGACT
>DATFGV010000052.1:0-7064 GCA_035249115.1 Vineibacter sp. | reverse complement strand
TGCCGCTGATCCGGCCCGGCGTGTTCGCCGGCGGCGTCTTCGCCTTCATCGTCTCCTTCGACCAGTTCCCGGTATCGCTGTTCCTGGTGGTGCCCAAGGGCGAGACCCTGCCGGTCGTGCTGTTCAACTACATGAAGTTCGACCTCGACGGCGCCATCGCTGCCGCCTCGATGGTCTCGATCTTGCTTGCGTTGTCCGTGGTGCTGCTGCTCGAACGCCTCATCGGCCTGAAGGCCTACGTCAAACTCTGAGAAGGGAATGTGACATGCGCAAACTCAATCATGTGACCCGCCGGCGCGCTATGAAGCTTGGCGCCAGTGCCGCCGCGCTGGCTACCATCGGCGCGCCGGCCATCGCGCACGCCCAGACTGCCACGCTGAAGATCACCACCTGGGGCGGCAAGTGGGGCGAGGTCATGAAGGGCGACGTGCTGCCCGCCTTCGAAAAGGAGTTCAAGTGCACGGTGTCGGCCGACCAGGCCTTCCCGTACCCGCCCAAGCTGCAGGCCAGCCCAAAGAACAATCCGGTCTACGATGTTCTTCACACCAACTCCAACGAGCAGTGGCATTGCGTCGAGCTGGGGCTGGTCGAAGCCAAGCTGGACCACAAGAAGATCCCGAATCTGGCCGACGTCTATCCCTACGCCATCAGCGACAAGATCGTCGGCGTCTCGATTTTCACCAGCGCCATTGGCCTGGGCTATCGCACCGACAAGGGCCTGAAAAAGCCGACCTCGTGGAAGGACCTGGCCGATCCGTCGCTGGCGAACTTGCGTGGCGGCTACATCATCCCGGTCAACAGCCTCGGCCAAGCGCACCTGATGATGCTGGGCAAGGTCTACGGCAAGGGCTTCAACGACCTCGATGCCGCCTACAAGGCGCTTGAGGCGCTGAAGCCGCTCAAGACCGTCGACTTCACCGGCCAGATGGAAAAGATGCTGCTGTCGGGCGAGATCAACATGGGTGTGATCCACGACAGCGGCATCTACCGCTACGACGGCCAGAACCAGCCGATCGAGTTCGCGATTCCCGGCGAAGGCGTGCTGGCGCTGGAGCAGGTGCTGAACGTCACGCCCGGCAGCAAGGTCAAGGAGCTGGCTTACGGCTACATCGATTACCTGCTGCGGCCGGACGTCCAGAAGAAACTGGCCGAGGCGGTGTGGTACTCGCCGTCGAACAAGAAGGTGAAGCTCGATCCCAAGTACGACGCACGGCTGTTCAACACCGAGGCCAAGGTAGCTCAGCTCATCCAGCCCGACTGGAAGTGGTACAACGCCCGCAAGGAAGAGATCGACGCCAAGGTCACGCGGATCCTCAAGGGGTAAACGTTTTTTCCCCAACGCAGTTGGGGAGGTGGCCCGAAGGGCCGGAGGGGAAGCGACGAGGTCTCTACAATGAACACCACGTCGGCTCCCCATCCGGCCTTCGGCCACCTTCCCCACGCAAGCGTGGGGAAGGGATGAAAGACGCATGACCGATCTCGATCTCGCGGCCCGGGCCTCGGCCGACATCCGGCTGGACAACGTCAGCAAGACGTTCGACGGCAAGGTGAAGGCAGTCGACGGCGTGTCGCTTGCGATCGAGGCCGGAGAATTCTTCGCGCTGTTGGGTCCGTCGGGCTGCGGCAAGACCACGACCTTGCGCATGATCGCCGGCTTCGAGATGCCGGATGCCGGCCGCATCCATGTCGGCGGTGCCGACATCACCGACCTGCCGGTGCACAAGCGCGACATGAGCATGGTGTTCCAGTCCTACGCGCTGTTCCCGCACCGCACCGTGGCCGAGAATGTCGCCTTCGGCCTGCGCATGCGCGGCCTGCCGCGCGAGCAGATCGGCCGGAGCGTGCAGGCGGCGCTGACTCAGGTGGCGCTCGACGGTTACGAGGACCGCCGTCCGAACCAGTTGTCGGGCGGCCAGCAGCAGCGTGTGGCGTTGGCGCGGGCCATCGTCGTGCGCCCGCCGGTGCTGCTGTGCGACGAGCCGCTCGGTGCGCTCGACCGCAAGCTGCGCCAGTCGATGCAGTTCGAGCTCAAGCAGCTGCAGAAGCAGCTCGGCGTCACACTGGTGTTCGTCACTCACGATCAGGAGGAGGCGCTGGCGATGTCCGACCGCATCGCCGTCATGAACGCCGGCCGGGTCGAGCAGATCGGCACGCCGACCGAGATCTACGATCGGCCGCGCACCCGTTTCGTCGCTGACTTCATCGGCGAGATCAATCTGTTCGACGGCGCCTGGGACGGCGGCCGCTTCGTGGCGAACGATGGCCGCGCCCTGCCGGCGATGGCGAACGGCGTCGGTGCCGGGGTTGGCGTCGTCGCAGTACGACCGGAGAAGGCACGAATCGTGTCGCCCGCTGAAGGTGCCGTCACCGGCCGCATCGAGAGCGCCAACTTCCTGGGGGGCCAAGTGCTGTACCGCATTGCGGCGTCCGGCGACCGCCATCTGCTGGCCAAAGAAACCAATGTCGGCGAAGGGGCGCGCGCCATTGGCGCCGAGGTCGGCCTGGCTTGGTCCGCCGCCGACGCCGTCGTGCTGGAGGGGTGAGGCGATGATGTTCGATCGCTGGCACTGCACCATGCGTCATGCCCCCTCCCCCCTTGTGGGGGAGGGTCGGGGAGGGGGGTGCCCAAAACTCGACGCCTCGTGTGGAGGACCCCCCACCCCAACCCTCCCCCACAAGGGGGGAGGGGGAAAGAAGCATCGTGCGCTGCTGGCGGGGAAGATCTGAACCATGCCACGCACCCTGGGCATCGCTGTCATTGGACAGGCACCGCGCGCCGACATCGCCGAGCTGTTTGCCGCGCAGGCGCCTGCCGGCACGCGCATCGTCATGCGCGGTTGCCTTGATGATCTGAGTGACGCAGAGATCGACGCCACGCCGCCGCTGGACGGCGCCGACACGCTCTACACTCGGCTGCCGAGCGGCAGGGACGTCAAGATTTCCAAGAAAGCCGTGATCGCCCGCGCTCCCGACACGCTCGCGAGGCTGCGCGCCGACGGGGCCGACGCGCTGGTGTTCAACTGCACCGGCGCCTTCCCGGCGATGCCGGGCGACACCGGCGTGCTGTTTCCCTCGCGCGTGCTGGCGGGTCTCGCCGCCGGTCTGCTGCCGCAGGGAAAGCTAGCCGTGCTGGTGCCGTTGCCGGAACAGGCCGCCAAGCTGAAGGAGAAATGGCAGCGGCCCGGTGTCGAGGTCGTGGCCGAGGCGCTGGTGCCCAGTGGCGACGACTCCGTCGCCGAGTCGGCGGCGCAGCGCCTGAAGGACCAGCGGCCCGATCTCGTGGCGATGGACTGCATGAGCTACACACCGCGCACCAAAGCCATCGTCAAGGAAGTCCTGGGCGTGCCGGCGCTGCTGGCGATCACCGCCACCGGCCGCGTGCTGAGGGAGTTGCTGGACTGATGCCCCTACGCGAGATCACCGCCGACGACATTGAGTCGCTGGCCGTCGGCGCCTGGGTGCTGGGCACCGGCGGCGGCGGCAGCCCCTATCTCGGCCTGCTCAACATGCGCCAGCTGTACAAGGAAGGGCTTCGTGTCCAGCTGATGCCGCCCGACGAACTGGCCGACGATGACTGGGTCGCGGCCGTGTCCAACATGGGCGCACCGCTGGTCGGCCAGGAGCGCCTGACCGACAGCCGCACCATCGCCCGCGCCGTGGCACTGATGGAGCAGCACACCGGCCACCGCTTCCGTGGAATCATGGCGCTGGAGATTGGCGGCGGCAACGGCATCCAACCGCTGATGGCGGCGGCCCACCTCAAGCGTCCAGTGATCGACGCCGATATGATGGGCCGCGCTTATCCCGAGGCGCAGATGACCAGCGTCGCGGTCGGCGACCTGCAGCCCTGGCCGCTGACGACGGTCGACGTGCGCGGCCTGGAGTCGGTGGTCGAGAAGGTGCCGACCTGGAAGTGGATGGAGCGGGTCAGCCGCAAGATCTGCGTCGAGTACGGCTCGATTGCCTCGACCTGCAAGGCGCCGCGCACCGGCACCGAGGTTAAACGCTGGGGCATTGCCGGCACCACGACCAAAGCCATCAAGATCGGTGCCGCCGTACGAGAGGCGCAACGCAAGCACGGGGATCCGATTGCCGCCATTCTCGCGGTCGAGCCCGGCAAGGTGCTGTATCGCGGCAAGGTGGTCGACGTCGAACGGCGCGCCACCGAGGGCTTCCTGCGCGGTCGCACGCGCTTCGACGGTGTCGACGACTGGCGCGGCAGCGTCATGGAGCTGGCGTTCCAGAACGAGTGGATCGTCGCCTGGCACGACGGCGTGCCGATCGCGACGTCGCCGGAGTTGATCTGCGTGCTCGACAGCGTCTCGGGCGAAGCGGTCGGCACCGAGACCATCCGCTACGGCCAGCGCGTGACGGTGATCGCCTTGCCGCCGCCCGAAGTGTTCCTCAGCGAGAAGGGCCTGCAGCATGTCGGCCCGCGCGCCTTCGGCTACGACATCGACTTCAAGAGCGTGTTCGCATGACCTGGTCGTCGACACGCCCCACTCATTCCCCCTCCCCCCTTGTGGGGGAGGGCTGGGGAGGGGGGAGGCTCAACCCCGGCGCCTCGTGTGAAGGACCCTTCACCCCAACCCTCCCCCACAAGGGGGGAGGGGGCAAGACGGGGTAGGCGCCATGCCGTCGCGCGAGCTCACGGCCGACGACATCGAGTCGCTCGCGGTCGGTGCCTGGATCCTGGGCACTGGCGGTGGCGGCAGTCCGTATTTCGCCTTGCTCAACATGCGCCAGCTGTATCGCGCCGGCCGTCGCGTACGGCTGATGCCGGCCAGTGAGTTGGCCGACGACGACTGGGTGGCGGTCGCCGCCGGCATGGGTGCGCCGCTGGTCGGACAGGAACGCTTGGCCGACAGCCTCACCATCACCCGCGCCGTGACCTTGATGCAGCAGCATATCGGCCGTCGCTTCACGGGCGTCATGAGCATGGAAATCGGCGGCGGCAATGGCGTGCGGCCGCTGATGGCGGCGGCTCATCTCGATTTGCCGGTGATCGACTCCGACACCATGGGGCGCGCCTACCCCGAGGCGCAGATGACCAGCGTGGCGGTCGGCGGACTCCAGGCCTGGCCGGCCAGCCTGGTTGACGTGCGTGGGCTGGAGACGATCGTCGGCCGGGTACCGACCTGGAAGTGGATGGAGCGGGTGGCGCGCAAGGTCTGCGTCGAGTACGGCTCGACCGCCTCGACCTGCCATCCCCATTGCGGCGCCGACGTCAAGCGCTGGGGCATCCACGGCACCACGACCAAGGCGATCGCCATCGGCCAGGCCGTGCGCCAGGCGCAGCGGCGGCACGAGGATCCCATCGCTGCCATCCTGGCGGTCGAACCGGGCAAGCTGCTCTATCGCGGCAAGGTGGTCGACGTCGAACGGCGCGCCACCGAAGGCTTCCTGCGCGGCCGCGCCCGCTTCGAGGGCGTCGATGACTGGCGCGGCTCGGCCATGGCGATCGACTTCCAGAACGAGTGGATCGTCGCCCGGCACGATGCGGAACCGGTCGCCATGTCGCCTGACCTGATCTGCGTGCTCGACAGCGTCTCGGGCGAGGCGGTCGGCACCGAGACCATCCGCTACGGCCAGCGCGTCACGGTGATTGTCCTGCCGCCGCCCGAGGTATTCCTCAGCGAGCGCGGCCTGGCGCATGTCGGCCCGCGCGCCTTCGGCTACGACCTCGATTTCAGGAGCGTGTTCGCGTCATGAGGACAATGACACCACCTCACCCTGAGGAGCGCGCCACAGGCGCGCGTCTCGAAGGGTGGGCCAATGCACCGGCGTTCTTGGCATCGCCTGACGACCGACTTCCGCAACTGGAGCCCATCCTTCGAGACGGCCGCACTGTGGCGCGGCCTCCTCAGGATGAGGGCGTGCGCAACGGGGCATTGCCATGAGACGCATCGGGATTGACGTCGGTGGCACCAATACGGACGCGGTGCTGATCGAGGAGGGCAAGGTGGTGCGCGCCGTCAAGGCGCCGACCAGCGAGGACGTCACCACCGGCATCCTGGAGTCGCTGGCCAAGCTCGGCCAGACCGGCGTGCTGCGGTCCAAGCGCATCGACGGCGTCATGATCGGCACGACGCATTTCGTCAACGCCGTAGTGCAGCGCCGCAGCCTGAGCAGGGTCGGCGCCCTGCGCCTCGCCCTGCCGGCCAGCGCCTCGCTGCCGCCGTTCTGCGACTGGCCGGAGGATCTGGCCGACAAGGTGCGCGGCGGCGTCTGGATGGTGGAAGGCGGCCACGAATACGACGGAAGGCCGTTCATGCCGCTCGACAGCGACGCGGTCGCGACAGCGGCGCGCGAGATGAAGGCCAAGGGCCTGCACGCGGTGGCGATCTCCGCCAGCTTCTCGCCGCTCGACAACACGCACGAACGCCAGGCGGCCGAAATCGTCGCCCTAGAGTTGCCTGGTGCTGCGATCACCTGCTCCTCCGACCTCGGCCGCATCGGCCTGCTGGAGCGCGAGAACGCCGGCCTGCTGAACGCGGCGCTGGCCGACCTGGCGCGCGACACCATCGCCGCCTTCGAGAAGGCGATCGCCGACAGCGCTATCGCCGCGCCGCTGTTCATCACCCAGAACGACGGCACCGTGGTCGAGGCGGCGCAGGCTGGCCGCCTGCCGGTCTACAGTTTCGCCTCCGGCGCCACCAACTCGATGCGCGGCGGCGCCTATTTGTCGGGCCTGCAGGACGCCATGGTGATCGACGTCGGCGGCACGACCACCGATGTCGGCCAGCTCAAGCACGGCTTCCCGCGCGAGGCTAACTCGGTGGTCAAGGTCGGCGGCGTGCGCACCCTCTTCCGCATGCCCGACCTGATGTCGATCGGCCTGGGCGGCGGCAGCCATGTCACCCTCGACCCGCTGAATGTCGGGCCGCTGTCGGTCGGCTACCGCCTGCTGAAAGACGGCATCGCGTTTGGCGGCACGCAGCTGACGACCAGTGACGTCGCGATCGCCGCCGGCAAGCTGGAACTGGGTGACCGTAGCCGGGTGGCGCATCTCGGCGCGGCCGCCTGCACCCGCGTCTTTGCCGAGGCCAAGCGAATGATCGAGG
>DATFGV010000051.1:0-4464 GCA_035249115.1 Vineibacter sp. | reverse complement strand
TCGTCCAGCCGGTCCTTGACCTCGGCGAAGAGGCCGGCGCGCTCCAGGCTTTTCACGACGATCTCCTCCAGCTCCGTCCGGTCGCGCGCCAGCCCGTGGATGCGCGGCCCGTAGGCGACGTTCTCGAAGATCGTTTTGGGGAAGGGGTTGGGCTTCTGGAACACCATGCCGACGCGTGCCCGCAGCTGTACAACATCGACGCTGCGATCGTAGATGTCCTGTCCGTCAAGCGTGATCGTGCCGTCCACGCGGCATGACGGGATGACGTCGTTCATGCGGTTGATGCAGCGCAGGAAAGTCGACTTGCCGCAGCCCGACGGGCCGATCAGCGCCGTCACCTGGTTGGTCTTGATCGGGATGTTGACGTCGAACAGCGCCTGTTTGGCGCCATAGAAGACATTGACGTTCTTGCCCTCGATCTTGGGACTTGGAGCGGCGGCCGGGGCGGACATGGAGCCATCCTGTCGCGGTTGCTTCATAGGGTCGTCAAGCGGAGACATCGGCGCGCCCTACCACTGGACCTTGCGGCGCATGCGGATACGAAACCAGATCGCGAAACCGTTCATCAGCAAGGTCATCACCAGCAGCACGAGGCCGGCGGCGGCGGCGTTGGACTGGAACGCCGGATCGGGCCGCGACACCCAGTTGAACATCTGGATCGGCATCACGGTGAACGGGTCCATCAGCCACTGGAAGGAGACGAACGGGAATTCGGCCTGGACCGGCGGCGTCGGCAGGAAGGCGATGAACGACAGCGCGCCGATGGTCACCAGCGGCGCAGTCTCGCCCAGCGCCCGTGACAGGCCGATGATCACGCCTGTGGCGACGCCCGACGATGCCGAGGGCAGAACGTGGTGACGGGTCACCTGCCACTTGGTGGCGCCCACGCCATAGGCCGCCTCGCGGATCGAGAACGGCACGGCGCGCACCGACTCGCGGGTGGCGACGATCACGATCGGCAGGATCAGCAGTGCCAGGGTCAGGCCGGCGGTGGCGACACTCTGGCCGAGCCCGAGCCCATACACGAACAAGCCCAGTGCCAGCAGGCCGTAGACGATCGACGGCACGCCGGCGAGATTGTTGACATTGATCTCGATGAGGTCGGTGAACCAGTTCTTGGCCGCGTATTCCTCGAGATAGACGCCGGCGCCGACGCCGATCGGGATCGCGACCGCGGCGCACACCAGCATGACGACCATCGACCCGACCCAGGCCGACAGAATTCCGGCCTGCCCGGCGCGTCGCGACGGGAAATTGAGGAAGAAGTCCGGCGTGATGCGGCTCCAGCCGTCGTACGCCAGGCCCGCCATCAGGGCCATCAGGGTGATGACACCGATGCAGGTGACGGCGATGCCGGTGGCGACGAAGACGGCTTCGGCGCGCCGCGCGCGGGCGATGCGGGCAGTGGCAGAGAAACCCTCGTCGGCGCGCACGGCGGCCTCTTCGACCTGGGCGACGGCCATGATCAGTACGCCTCCCGAAAGCGTCGTCGCAGCGCGTAGGCGGCGAGATTGAACACCAGCGTCATGCCGAGCAAGGTCAGGCCGGCGGCAAAAATCGACTGGTAGGCGATCGATCCGTGCGGCAGGTCCCCCAGCGCCACCTGGGCGATGTAGGCGGTGACCGTCGCCGCCGACTCGGTGGGGTCGAAGGTGAAGTTCGGCTGCTGGCCGGCGGCGATGGCGACGATCATGGTCTCGCCGACGGCGCGGGCGACGGCCAGAACCGCGGCGGCAGCGAGGCCGGAGAAAGCCGCGGGCAGCACGACTTTCACGGCTGTCTGCAGCCTGGTGGCGCCGATCGCCAGCGACCCCTCGCGCAGCGCGTTGGGCACGGCGCGCATCGCATCCTCGCTCAGCGAGCTGATGTAGGGGATGATCATGATGCCCATGACGATGCCGGCGCTCAGCACGTTGAAGCCTGGCAGGTTGGGCAGGATGGTCGCCTGCAGCAGCGGCGTGATGAAGAGCAGCGCGAAGTAGCCGTAGACCACCGTCGGGATGCCCGACAGCAGCTCGAGGAACGGCTTCAGGGTTTCGCGTACGCGCTCGTCGGCGAACTCGCTCAGATAAATGGCGATCACCATGCCGAGCGGGAATGCCACCAGCAGCGCGACGCCGGACGACAGCAGGGTACCGCTGACCAGCGGCAGGATGCCGTACTTGGCGTCGGCGAACAGCGGCGTCCAGACGGTGCCGGTCAGGAACTCGAAGACGGACACATGGCGGAAGAACAGCGCCGACTCGTAGAGCAGCACGACCACGATCGCGATCGTGATCGCGACCGACGCCGCGCCGCACGCCAGCAGGAGCAATTCGATCAGACGTTCCCGCAGGCGCTGGCGGGCCCGGCGCGCCTGCGCCTGGGGCGAGTTGAACCGCGTGGCCGTTGACCCTTTGGCGATCTGGGCAATCGACATGCAGTCAGCTCCCCCTGATTGTGCAGCGGGCTAACCGCCGGATGGCGTCGTGCCGCCCGGCGGTCACCCGATCAGACCTTCGGCTCGCGCTTGAGCAGGTCGAGGATCGGCAGGCCGACCTCGGGATGGCCGCCGAACGCCGTCCCCTTGACCTTGCTGACGATGCGGTCCCTGGCGATCTCGTAGGCCTTGTCCGGCAGCGGCACGTACTTGACCTCGGTGATCAGCTTCTGGGACTTGAGGTAGAAGTCGAGGAAGGCCTTGACCTCGGGCCGGTCGATCGCCTTGACGTTGATGTAGACGAACAACGGCCGCGACAGCGGGCTGTAGGTGCCGTCGACCACCGTCTTCTCGGATGGCAGTACCGGCCCCTTGCCCTTGCCTTCGTCGATGCCCAGCGCCCGCATCTTGCTGGCATGCGGCTGGAAGTAGGCGTAGGGGATGAAGCCCAGCGCGCCGCGATCGTTCTCGATGCCGGTCACCAGCACGTTGTCGTCTTCGCTGGCGGTGAAGTCGGAGCGGCTGGCCTTCGACTTGCCGTTAACCGCCTCGGTAAAATAGTCGAAGGTGCCGGAATCGGCGCCGGCGCCGAACAGCTTCAGCGGCACGTCGGGCCACGACGGATCGACGTCCTTCCATTTCACCACCTTGCCCTGGGCCGCCGGTTCCCACATTTTCTTGAGCTGGGCAATTGTGACGTTCTTGATCCAGTCGTTCTTGGGATTGACGGCGACGGTCAGCGCGTCGAACGCAACCGGGATCTCGACGTACTCGATACCCGCCTTGGTGCAGGCCTCCATCTCCTCCTTCAGGATCGGGCGCGAAGCGTTCGACAGGTCGGTCTCGCCGCGGCAGAATTTCTTGAAGCCGCCGCCGGTGCCGGAGATGCCCACCGTCACGCGGACCTTGCCCTTCTGGACCTTCTGGAATTCCTCGGCCACTGCCTCGGTGATCGGGAACACTGTGCTGGAGCCGTCGATCTTGATGGTGCTTTGTGCCTGCGCACCGCCCGCCGCAACGCTGATCAACGCCGCCGCGGGCAGTATCCTTTTCAGGAACATGCTGTCCTCCTGCGAGAATGCGGCCCCGTCGTCACCTCGGGCAGCGGGCCGCCAACCGCCGTTGGCGGCGACTCCTATGGATCGGACAACATGGTTTTATTGCTGAATTGTTTCAGTTCAGTGACACCCGGTCCCGACCCATTCTTGCCTGCGGCGGCGGATCGGTGCCGTCGCCGTTGACGAACCAAGGCTTTTACCGGCCGGGGGCGTTTTCCCTGGCGGTGGAAAAATCGCTCGTGGGGACCGTAACCGTGAACGTCGAGCCGTCGCCGACGACGCTGTCCACCGCCAGCCGGCCGCGGTGCCGATTGAGTACATGCTTGACGATCGCAAGGCCAAGCCCAGTGCCGCCCATCTGCCGGGAGCGCGCCGTGTCGACGCGGTAGAAGCGCTCGGTCAGGCGCGGCAGATGCTCGGCGGCGATGCCTTCGCCTTGGTCGCGCACGATCAACTGCACGCCGTCGTCCGCCGGCAAGGCTGCGATGGTCACGGTCGTGCCTGGCCGCGTGTACTTGATCGCGTTGTCGATCAGGTTCTGGAACGCCATCGCCAGCTCGTCGCGATCGCCGGTGACGACCGGCAGGTCGGCGGCGACATCCAGGTTCACGACCACATCGCGCGGCCGGGCCTTCATCTCCAGCATCTCGACCAGGCTCTTCAGCAGCGGACCGACGTCGACCCGGCCGGTGGGCGGTTCGTGCTCGCGCTGTTCGATGCGCGACAACGAAAGCAGGTCTTCGACCAGCCGGCGCATGCGGCCGGTCTGCTCGCCCATGATGGCCAGGAACCGGTCCTGTGCCTCGGGATCGTCGCGCGCCGGTCCGCGCAGGGTCTCGACGAAGCCGACCAGGCTGGCCAGCGGCGTGCGCAGTTCGTGGCTGGCGTTGGCCACGAAGTCGGCGCGCATGCGCTCGGCGCGGCGTAGCGCCGTCATGTCGTGCAAGACGACCAGGACCGTCGAACCATCATCGGTCGGCCGCGGCA
>DATFGV010000050.1:0-3340 GCA_035249115.1 Vineibacter sp. | reverse complement strand
CATTGATGGCGGCCATGCGGATGGCGTTCGCCAGGCCGTTGAACGACAGAGCGCGGGCCAGCGAGATGATGTGGCCGCCATAGATCAGCCGGCGGCCGAAGCGACCGCCAGCCGCCAGCCGCTGGTCGAAATGCACCTTGGCGGTGTTCTGATAGAGGCGCGTCGCCATCATGTGCTCGGCCTCCTCGATCGTCATGCCGTCGACATGGTCGATCCGTTCGCCGACCGCATAGTCGCCCCAGCGATGCGGCGCGCCTGCCAGAGCCGTGTCGTAGCCGCCAAGCGACAGGCCGGCCGGCACCACGAGATCGGCCGCGGCCACGGCCGGTACCAGAGGCGGCGGCGACACGGCCGCCACCTCGGCACGCGGATCGCGCTTGCGCACCATCACCCAGCGCACGTAGTCGAGCACGACCTCGCCGTGCTGGTTGCGGCCGGTCGAGCGCACGTGCACGACACCACTCTCGCGATTGGAAGTCTCGCGCAGGCCCAGCACCGTCGATCGCGCCGACAAGGTGTCACCGGGATAGACCAGCACGCCGAAGCGGCACTCGGCGTAGCCTAGATTGGCGATGGCGTTGAGTGACACGTCGGGCACGGTTTTGCCGAAGACGACGTGAAACACCAGCAGATCGTCGACCGGTGCGCCCGGCAGGCCGAGCGACCTGGCAAATGCGTCCGATGACTGCAGCGCGAAGCGTGGCCCGTACAGCGCCGTGTACAGCGCCACGTCGCCCGCCGTGATCGTCCGCGGCGTGGCGTGCGCCAGTTCCTGGCCGACGCGGAAATCCTCGAAGAAGTGGCCGGGGTTTGTCTTGCTCATCGTCAGGATCCGAAAGGTCTGTCGGCGCCGCGTCGCTCAAGCGTGAAGCTCGGAACTCCGAAAGCTTCGGCGTGCCGCACGGTGATGGTCGAGGCAACGGCCTCGCGTTCCCGGAAGCGATATCTAGGCCGCCGCCAGTTGGGCGATCGCCTCGGCGAGCGCAAGCTGGCGCTGGGCCTGTTCGACATGCAAGTTCTCGATCAAGCGGCCGTCGACGGTGACGACGCCCTTGCCGGCAGCGCGCGCCTGGTCGAACGCGGCCACGATCTTTTGTGCCATCGCCAGGTCGGCGGCGCTCGGCGCGAAGACCTCGTTGCAGGGCTCGACCTGGCTGGGATGGATCAGGGTCTTGCCATCGAAGCCCATCTCCAGGCACTGCACGCAGGCAGCGCGAAATCCGTCGGCGTCCTGGATGTCATTGTAGACCCCGTCGAGAATCGCGATGCCGTTGGCGCGCGCTGCCAGCATGGCGATGCCCAGCGCTGTCACCATCGGCAGCCGCATCGGTGTGTGCCGCGCACGCAGGTCCTTGACCAGATCGTTGGTGCCCATCACGAAACAGGCAAGCCGTGACGAGGCCGCGGCGATCTCTTCAGCGCGCAGGATGCCGCGCGGTGTCTCCATCATGCCCCAGATCGCCATCGCCGGCGCCGCGCCGGCCTCGTCAAGCAGCTCGACGACCGCCGCGACGTCGGCGGCGCTTTCCAGCTTCGGAACCAGTACCGCGTCGGCGCCCGAGCCGGCGATCGCCAGCACGTCCTCGCGACCCCATGGCGTGGTGAGCCCGTTGGCGCGGATCACGATCTCGCGTCGGCCATAGGCGCGGCTGCGCGCCGCCGCGACGACGTTGCCACGAGCTGCTTCCTTGGCGTCGGGCGCCACCGCGTCTTCCAAGTCGAATATCAACGCGTCGGCCGGCAGGGTGCGCGCCTTCTCCAGCGCGCGGGTGTTGGCGCCTGGCATGTAGAGTACGCTGCGGCGCGGACGAACCGTTTCGGCCATGGCGAAATCCTCTCCCCCCGGCGGGCGCGGCGGACTATATAGCCGGGAGCCGACGCGACAACCTGCCACAAAGCGCCGCATGCGAATCCTGTCGATCCAGTCCCATGTGGCCTACGGCTATGTCGGCAATCGTGCCGCGACGTTTCCGTTGCAACGTCTGGGCCACGATGTGTGGGCGGTCAACACGGTCGAATTCTCCAACCACACCGGTTATGGCGCCTGGAAGGGCCGCGTCGCCGCGCCCGACCAGGTGCGCGATGTGATCGAAGGCGTTCGCGAGCGTGGCGTTTTCGCGGCCTGCGACGCCGTGCTCAGTGGTTACCTCGGCGACGCCTCGCTCGGCGAGGTGGTGCTCGACGCGGTCGCGGCGGTGCGCGACGCCAACCCGGCGGCGGTGTGGTGTTGCGATCCGGTGATCGGCGACTTCGACCACGGCGTTTTCGTACGGCCGGGCATCCCGGAGTTCTTTCGCCAGCGCGCGGTGCCGCTGGCCGACCTGGTGACACCGAACCACTTCGAGTTGGAAATACTGTCCGGCGGCAGCATCAGCACCTTACCGGCCGCGCGCGAGGCCGCGACGCGATTGCTGGCGCCCGACGCCAATACCGCGGGACCGAAGATCGCGGTGGTCACGAGCTTGCGCCACGCCGAAACGCAAGCTGGCACGATCGAGCTGCTGGCGGTGACGCATACCGGCGCCTGGCGGATCGTGACGCCGCTGCTGTCGTTCGCCGTGGCGCCCAACGGCACCGGCGACGCCTTCGCCGCGTTGTTCCTCGCCGAGTGGCTGAAGGCCCGCGACATCGCCACATCCCTGTCCTACGCCGCCGCCGCCATCTTCGCCGTACTCGAGACGACGGCGCGCGCCGGCGCCCGCGAGCTCCTGCTGATCGACGCGCAGGAGGCACTGGTCAGGCCGCCGCGGACTTTCGCGGCGTCGCGGCTCTGAGGCGGCCTTGCTGATCGGCGGCTTCGATCCGATCCTGCTGGGCATCGAAGGTGCCGTCATCGGCTTCCTGATCGCTTTGCCGATCGGACCGGCGGGAATCCTTTGCATCCAGCGCGCCATCTCGCACGGCGCCATCGCCGGATACGCCACCGGCATCGGCGCCGCCATGGGCGACGCCATCTTCGGCGGCGTGGCGGCCTTCGGCCTCAGCTACGTCGCCGAGTTCATCGCGCACTACGAGGTCTGGATCCGCGCCATCGGCGGCCTGCTGCTGGTGTGGATGGGCGTGTCGTACTACCGGCACCGGCCACGGGCGATCGGCGATCCCGTCGCTGCCGATCGCGCACATCCCTATCTCACCGACCTGCACTACCTCAGCTCAAGCTTCTTCATAACCATCTTCAATCCGATCACCGTCATGGCGTTCGGCGCGGCGTTCGCCGGCCGCGGCCTGAGCAATGTCGGCAGCAGCATGGTGGCGGCCGCCATCCTGATCGCCGGCGTATTGGTCGGGGCGCTCGCCTGGTGGGCGACCCTGGTGCTGATCGCTTCGGCGGCGCGCGGCT
>DATFGV010000049.1:0-8582 GCA_035249115.1 Vineibacter sp. | reverse complement strand
GTGACCAATCAGTCCTTGCCGCGCGCGACGCGCGCCCGCATCCGCTTGGTGCCCAGGCCGACTTTCTTGGCAAGCGCGCTGCGAACCTTGGAGTAGTTGGGCGCCACCATCGGATAGTCGGCCGGCAAGCCCCAGCGCTCGCGGTATTGTTCCGGCGTGAGACCGAAAGCGCTCATCAAGTGGCGCTTGAGCATCTTGTGCTCGGTGCCATCCTCGAGGCAAACGATGTAGTCCTTCTTGATCGACTTGCTGATCGGCACGGCCGGCTCGCCGCGCGCCACGCTGCGGCCGGTGCCGAGCGCCGCCAGCGAGGCGTGCACCTGCTCGATCAGTTTCTGCAGATCGTTGGCAGAAATCGAGTTCTTGGAGATATGCGCCGAAACGATCTGGGTTGTGAGCGCAAGAAGATCTGCACTCGTTTTGCTTTCCTCTCGCATGTTTTTTCCTTTAAGCGACAGCAGTCATTACTGGACCAAGACGATATAGTACTCCTTATGTAGGCCATCAACCTTGACTTTGTCGACCAAGAAAAATGTCCAATCCCCTGCCACCTCCCGACTCGGATCTCGATATCACCGGGGACGTGTGCCCGATGACGTTCGTGCGCGTGAAATTGGCACTGGAGCGGCTGCCAAGCGGCGCGGTCCTGCGCGTGCGCCTCAACGACGGCGAACCGCTGCGCAACGTGCCGCGCTCGGCGCAATCGGAAGGGCACGAGATCCTGGAGCTGGCGCCGGAGGCCGGAGGTGCGTCGGTGCACCGATTGATCATCCGTCGGGCCTGAGCGGGCGCATGGTGCGCATCGCCGCGCCGCCCGGTCAGAGCGCGAGGCGAAGCACGATCGCCGCCGCCGGCGGATCGGCGCCGCGGTCGAAATAGGCCGGCCGGCGTCCGACCTCCGACAGTCCCTGCGCCGCATAGAGTCGCCGCGCCGGCACGTTGTCATCCGCGACTTCGAGGTAAAGATTGTGCGCGCCGTCGCGCTGGCAACGCGCCCGCGCCACCGCCAGCAGCCGCCTTGCGCCGCCGCGCCGGCGGAAGGGCGGTGTGACGCCCAAGGTCAGCACCTCCGCCTCGTCGGCCGCGATTCGGGCAAGCACCAAACCGGCAGCCGTTCGGTCGCAGAGCCACAGCGAGCCGAAGCAGCCGGGTGCGGCGAGCAGTCGGGCGAACTCCTCCGCCGTCCATGCACGCTCCCACGGAGAATCGAAGCATTGCCGATAAAGCGCCGCCGCCAGCTCGGCGTCGTCGGATCGCAGGTCGCGGATGTCGGTCGGCGTCGTCATGCGCGGCCCGCCGCGGCGATCGCCTCGGCGGCACGCAGATAAAGCGGGCGCGGCATGCCGTCACGCCGGTTGGCGGCACGCCACTGATCGACGTCGTTGCGCAGCGCCAGTCGCGCAAGGACCACGGGATCGACGGTGTCCGACTCGTTGGCCGCGATGGCGTCGATGCCGGCCCGCGCCAGCAGCGGGCACAGCGATGCGGCGCCATCGCCGGCGATCAACACCGGGCCGGCCTCGAGACGCGACGCGATCGCCGCCGCGTCGGCGATGCGCGGTGTCGGCGCGTCCTCGAAGCCGACATAGTAGTCGCCGCGGCGCGTGTCGACGGCGGCCACCAGGTGCCGCTGGCGATCATGGAGTGGACGCCGGTCCGCGGCCGCGGCGATCAAGGCTTCGATCGTCGTCAAGCCGGCCAGCGGCACAGCCAGCGCCAAGGCCAGGCCGCGCGCCGTGGCGAGCCCGATGCGCACGCCGGTGAAGCTGCCGGGCCCGACCGTGGTGGCGACCAGCCCGACATCGCGCGCCGATATGCGCGCATCGGCCAGCGTCGCCTCGATCATCGGCGCCAACGCTGTGGCGTGACCGCGCTGCATCGCCTGGACCCGACGCGCCAGGACAGTGACGTCGCTTGCGCCGGCATCAATTGCCACGGCGACGGCACAGGCGCCGGCGGCGCAATCGAACGCGAGGACGGGCTTGCTGGTCATCGCCGCCGCCATGGCGAGGCTGGCGCCGTCTGGCGTCGGCCGGCGGGCGAGGGCATGGTGGCAGACATGGACATCGTCGAGATTGCGCCGCCCGAGTTTGACGTCGACGTCGCGCTGGCCTACGCGACGGCGGCCAACATAACCGGACGCGCGATCTACCGGAATCCCCGCTGCTGGCTGCGGGCTGCGGCCGCCGAGCATCTGCGCCGCGCCATCGCGCTGGCCGCCGACCTGGGCCTTCGTCTGCGGATCTTCGATGCGCTGCGGCCCGGTGAGGCGCAATGGGCGCTATGGCGGGCCGATCCCAATCCGGAATTCCTTGCCGACCCGCGCCGCGGCTCGCCGCACACGCGCGGTGTCGCCGTCGACCTGACCTTGCTCGACCGCGACGGACGGCCGCTCGACATGGGCACGCCGTTCGACGCCTTCACACCGCTGGCGCATCACGGCAATCGCGATGTCGGCGGCGAGGCGCAGCGCAACCGGCTGTTGCTGCTGGGCCTGATGACGGCGGCGGGCTGGGACTTCTATCGCAACGAATGGTGGCACTATCAGCTGTTCGAGGCCCGCCGGTTCGGCCTGCTGGCCGATGCCGACTTGCCGGAGCCGATGATGTAAGGAACGGCGGTCCTCAGATCGGCGGCAGCTTGGCGCCGTCGAAGTCCGACAGCCGGTTCTCGCGGATCACATTGCGCACGAAGTTGATGTAGCCCTGCCCCAGCTCCGAATAGCGGCGCAGCTGGCCCATCAGATGGTAGCCGTCCGGCTCCTTGCCTTCGGCGCGCAGCCGGGCGCGCTCGACGCGGAAGTCGGCGTAGGCGAAGTGGGTGTTGAGGTTCATGACGTAGGCTTCGACCGATTCGGCGACGCTGCCGAACGGTTGCGGCATCGCCCGGCCCGGTTGCCACGGCACGGCGACCGAGTGACGGCCTGTCACCTGGATCTGGCCGAACAGCGCATTGCCGACCCGGGCGGCGTACGACGTGCCCCAGCCGCTCTCGACCCCCGCCTGGGCGATCGCCATCGACGGCGGCACGATGTCGACGCGTTGCAGCAGCTCGTCGAATTCGGCCGACGGCGCGCCATAGCGGTCGGCGACCTCGGCCAGCCACATCCGCTCGATCACGCTCAGGCCGCGGCCGGCACCGTGCCGGTCGCGCAGGCGCTTCAGGTGCGTGCGCTCGGCCAGCACGCGCTCGTTGGCCTCGAGCACCATCGGCAGCAGCGCCTTGATGAACAGCTCCTTGCGCTCGTTGCCGTCGCGCACCTGCACCAGGTCGGCCGGCACCCGATCGATCTCCAGCGCCGGCACGTGTCCGCCGCGCCGCGCCCGGTCGAGCGTGTAGTCGTGCGCCTCGAAGGCCTGGGTCAATTCGCTGGCGCTGGCCACGCGCATCGTCGTGACCTGCCGCCGCAACGGCGTCAACGCGTGCGAGAAGCGTCCATGCATCGGCCGCGCCTCGCCGGGCGGCGCCGGCTCGCCGCGCTCCAGCGCCGACCAATCGAACGGCGGCAACTCCGGCATCGGCAACTCGGCGATCGCGACCTCGAGGCGTGGCGGCGTCGCATCGTCCGACACCAGCCGGACGTCGGCCATCTGCCAGCTGTCGCTCGCCATTGCCTCGTCGAGCGGCGTCGCCGCCTCGTCAACCGTTGCCGTGGGACCGTCGAGCGGCAGCGACCAGGCGCCCGCCAGGCAGGCGCCGAAGGCGCCGAGCAGCGCGTAGTTTCGGCCGAAATCGGCGATCCGGGTGATGGGGGACAGCATGATTGACCTGTTTGTTCTGATTGGCACGAGGACGCACGTCTCCTCCCGGCGGTCCGCGATCAGGCGGACAGCCGGCGGTAGTCACCGCCGCTACGGAACTCGGGGAACTCCTGGACTACGCGACTGGTCGGACCTCGACCACTTCAGGCACGTAATGCCGCAACAGATTCTCGATGCCCATTTTCAGGGTCGCCGTCGAGCTGGGGCACCCCGAACAGGAGCCCTGCATGTGCAGGTAGACGACACCGTCCTCGAACGAGTGGAACACGATGTCGCCGCCGTCCTGCGCCACAGCCGGACGAATACGCGTATCAAGCAACTCTTTGATCTGCGCCACGATCTCGTCGTCGGCTTCGGCCGGCGCGCCATCCGAGGCGCCGTCGGCCGGCCGCACCGCCGGCTCGCCGGAGGTGAAATGTTCCATGATGCCGCCCAGGACGGCGGGCTTGATCACCTGCCAGTCGAGGGTGTCGGCCTTGGTCACCGTCACGAAGTCCGATCCGAGGAACACGCGCTCGATGCCGTCGACGTCGAACAGCCGACGGGCCAGCGGCGAGCGCTGTGCCGACTCGACATTCGGGAAGTCGGCGGTGCCTTCTTCCAGGACGACGCGGCCAGGCAGGAATTTCAGGGTGGCGGGGTTCGGGGTCTGTTCGGTCTGGATGAACATGTCAGTCTCCGGAAGCGCCAGACATGCGAACAGTCGCCCGACGTGTGTTCTGACCCGCCTGATCCGACGCACCGGATCATTTGGACTCGTTCGAGTTAGGCGGCGTTCAACATGCCTTCAAGCGCAAAAGGTTGAGCCGATAGTCATGTATTCTGGAAAATAAGTCCAACCTCATGAATTATCTATCCATAACGAACCTTTGTGGAAGTGGCGACCCACCGAATTTTTTTCGAAGTCAATCAGTTTGCCTGTGGAAAAGCGAGGCGAATCGTCTCGGAAATCAGGTGACGGCGTCGACCTGAGCGTCCGACAGGCTGCCCGGCACGATGGTCAACGGCACCTTCAGGATCCCGACATACTTGCCGACGAGTGTCGATACCAGGGGGCCAGGACCCTCGGTGCCGGTACCCGCCGCCAGCACCAGAATCGAGATCGAGGTGTCCTCGGCCAACAGTTTGAGCAGTTGCTCACGTCGACCGCCCTCACGAAAGTGGACGATCGGCGCCAGGCCGGTCGCCGCGACCACCTGATCGGCGACACCAGCGACCACATCCTCGGCGCGCTGGCGCGCTTCCTCGCGCATCAGGTCGCCAATGGCGGCCCAATGCTGCGGCTCGGGCGGCTCCATGACGTAGAGCAGGGCGACGCGTCCGCCGGTCCGCTTGGCGCGCCGGCAGGCGTAGCGCAGCGCCACCCGCAGTTCCGGGGATTCGTCGACCACGACCAGGAAGATCCGGTCGGCTGTGGCGTCCGACATGGCAGTTCTCCTCTAAAGTCGACGGGTCACGAAGCCGGCCAGCCAGCCGATCAGCAGGGCAAGGCCGATCGCCACCACGCCGTAGACCGGCGCCAGATCGCGCGACCATTCTGAAACCCGGGCGCTGAAGCCGGCCTTGCTGACCACCAGCGAGCGCGACACACCGGACACCGCCTGCCCGTCGCGGAACACATAGGCGCGGACCTCGTAGTCGCCGACCGGCAGCTTCGAGGGAAACCGCAGCTCGGCCCGGAACAGCCGCCCGCCGACCACGGTGATCGGGCTGACGCTGTCCGGAAACAGCCCCTCCCGACGCTTGGCGGTGATCAGGCCGAGGCGGAAGTCGGTGAGGTCGAAGCCCCGGCGGCGCTGGGCGTCCAGCGGCCGCATGGTCGCCAGGCGTTCTTCCAGGGTGAGCGGCGCGCCAGCCGTGCCGCCTTCGGTGACGAACAGCTCGAGGGGCCGGGTGGCGGCAATGGCGTAGTACGCCGGCACGTCGTCGAATGTCTGCCGGCTGGCGTTGACCCAGAGACCGAACACCCGCTCCTTGCGCAGCACCGTCTGGCGGGTGGCCGCGCCGCTGACCGTGATCACCACGTCGCCGGGCCCGTCGATGGCGCCGAACACCAGCACGTCGGCGCCTCGGAAGGCCGAGGTGATCGACACCCGCGGCCGCGACAGGTCGACCAACAGCGGCTGCGCCACCGCGGTCCCGGCGGCACCGAACGCCCCGACAGCGGCGATCACGGCCGTCAGGACGGCGGCGAGCCGGCTGAAGCGGGGCGGTGTGGCGGCGCCGGTCATGGCATGCGCACCGTGTCGCCCAGGGTGTGGATCGCGGCCGGTGGCGCCAGCAGCTCGAACAGCAGTTCCAGGGCCATGCCGAGGATCAGCAACGACAGCAGGCCGCGCAGCTGGAAGCCCGGCAGGTTGGCCGCCAGGCGGGTGCCGATCGGCGCCCCGATTGCGCCGCCGAAGATCAGGATCAGGGCCAGGATGACGTCGACCGTCTGGTTCTGCACCGCCTGCAGGAAGGTGACGTTGACCGCGACGAACAGGATCTGGAACAGCGACGTGCCGATCACCACGACCGTCGGCATGCCGAGCAGATAGATCATCGCCGGCACCAGCACGAAGCCGCCGCCGATGCCGAGGATCGCCGACAGCACGCCGACGGCAAACCCCAGGCCGGCCGGCAACAGGGCGCTGATATACAGCTTGGACTTGTAGAAGCGCAGCTTCAGCGGCAGCCGATGCACCAGGAAGTGCTGGTGGAGCTTGCGCCGCGCCGGCGCGTTGCTCTGCCGGCGACGCCAGGTGCGCCAGGATTCGACCACCATCATGCCGCCGATCGACAGCAGCAGCAGCACGTAGCCGATGTGGATGACGAAATCGACCTGCCCGAACCGCTTCAGCACGGCGAACAGCTGCACGCCGACGGTCGATCCGACCAGGCCGCCCAGCAGCAGGACCATGCCCATGCGGACGTCGACATTGCCGCGCCGCCACTGGGTCAGCAGGCCGGTGACCGAGGTGGCGATCACCTGATTGGCCTGGCTGGCCACGGCGACGGTCGGCGGCACGCCGGCGAAGATCAGCAGCGGTGTCAGCAGGAAGCCGCCGCCGACCCCGAACATGCCGGCCAGCACCCCCGCCACGGCGCCCAGGCCGATCAGCAGGAAGACGTTCAGCGATACTTCGGCGATGGGCAGGTAGACGTCCACGCGGCCGCGTCCTCCGACGGGCCTTGCTTCCGCGCCGGTTGCCGGTCAACGCCTCTACGACCCGTTACCGACTTTTTGCGCCGCCACGATGCGCGATGCAAGAAACAGCTGGCGGCGTGCCGGCTTTTCGCGTTCCGGTCGGTCAGCCGCGCGCCGCTGGCCGGATCAGGGGCACGTGCGGTGCCGCCGTCTCGGGCAGGGTGCCATCCAGCCGCGGATCGTCGGTGATCTCCAGCTGCGTGCGGTAGGGGACGAACCCGGAGCGGCGGTAAAACGCCAGGGCGCCGGGATGGTCGAGCGTGCAGGTGTGCACCCAGACCCGCCGCGGCCGGCCAGCCCAGGCCCGCTCGAGCGCGGTGTCCATCAACAGGCGGCCGGCGCCGCGGCCGATCAGCGGCGGCGTCAGCCCGAAGAACGCCAGCTCGACCTCGCCGGCGACGCGGAAATCGAGCTCCAGCAGGCCCTCGTCGCGGCCCTCGACCACCAGGGCCGACACCTCGACCGCCTTGTCGTGCAGGATGGCGGCCAGCGCCGCATCGTCCATCCGCAGCCGGCTGAACCACAGCCACGGCGTGCCGATCCGCCGGAAGAGATCGCGATACCAGGACAGGTCGGGCCGCCCGACCCGCCGCACCATGAACGGCCCAGCCGCCCGCGCCGGTCGCGGCGGCGGCGGCGCGGTCATTTCCAGCGCCGTCACGATCATCGCGACCTTGCCCGGCGCGATATCCTGAAAGGTGGAGGTCATGGCGGCGACTTAGAGGTGGCGGTAGCAGCCTGTCAAAGCCAGGGGGATCGCATAAGGCGTCCGTTGCCTTCCCCCGGAGGGGGCAGGGGTATCGCAGATGGCCACGCACAACCTCATCCTGAGAGTCTGACTCAAAATGAATGCAGCCAAACTAGAGCCTTACGATCGCATTGCCAGGATGCCTTCATGGTGAGCTTGTCGAACCATGAAGCCTCGCACGGCCGTAGTGCGGGCCACTTCATGGTTCGACAGGCTCACCATGAAGCGGCCCTCGGTGATCGCAAGAGGTTGAAATGACTCAGTTCATTCTCGGCCAGCCTCTGAGGAGCCGGCGCAGCCGGTAGCCTGCCCTGAGCTTGCCGAAGGGTCTCGAAGGATGGGCGACAGTCTCGTTCAATCGTTCCGGCGGTTGCTGCAACACTCGTGCAGTCGCCCACCCTTCGAGACGGAAGCTGCGCGGCCTCCTCAGGGTGAGGTCTATGCCATATGCGATACTCCTGCCCTCCGGGGGAAGGTATGAAGGGGCAGCGCCGCCAAATGCGATCGCCCTGCTGCCAAAGCGGATGCGTTGGCGTCGGGTCGGATGGTCGATAGCGTATGCCGGCCCGATCGTGACGAGACCACTTTGACCAGTCCCGCCGCCCTGTCCGATGCCGACGTCGCCGACCGCCTGTTGGGCCATCTGCGCGCGCGCATGGACGCGCCGGCGCTGGCCTATGCGGAGGCACCGGCGCGGGTCACCGGCGGGTTCGAGACGTCGATCTTCGGCTTCCGCCTCGCCGACCCGCCCGCGACGCTGGCCGGCCCGCTGATCCTGCGCGCGCTGCGTCCGCTGCGCGATCCGCGCCAGATCCGCCTTGAAGCCGCGATCCAGAACGCGCTGGTGGCCCAGGGCTATCCGGCGCCGCGCGCCCTGTTGCTG
>DATFGV010000048.1:0-5517 GCA_035249115.1 Vineibacter sp. | reverse complement strand
CAAACCGGTTCCCCGGCCGGTGAGGGCGCCAGCGGCCCTCACGGGCCCCAGTAAGAAGTTCTGCGGCGCGCCGAACGCACGCGGCGCGCGAGCAAGGTGACTGGTTCCGGTTCCCCGGCTGGACCTGTCGCCAACGGCCTCTCCCCGGAGGTCCGCAGTAGAGTGGTGCCACCGCGCTGGCGGCGCCACTTGTCGAGGCGGTCGACCCGTTCCCCGGCGGGTGACCGCCTCTTCTTTTTTTGGCGTTGCCTCCCCAACGAAGTTGGGGAGGTGGCCCGAAGGGCCGGAGGGGAGCCGACGTGGTTCCTCCTTGAGTGCACCACGTCGGGTCCCCATCCGCCCTTCGGGCACCTTCCCCACTTCGTGGGGAAGGAAGAGCATCAGGCCGTCAGGCCGCCGTCGGCGACGAACTCGGCGCCAGTCGAAAATGACGACTCGTCCGACAGCAGGAAGACGATCAGCTGCGCGATCTCCTCCGGGCGACCGAGGCGGCCGATCGGGTGCAGGCTCTCGAGGTATTGCCGGCCGGTCATGTTGTCGATGGTCTGCGCCAGGCGGGGCGCGATCATCGGCGTGTCGATGTAGCCGGGATGCACGGAATTGCAGCGGATGTTGCTGCCGGACTGGGCGCAATGCAGCGCGACGCTCTTGGTTAGCAGCCGCACGCCGCCCTTGCTGGCAGCATAGGCCGGCGCGCCCGCCCGGGCCCGAAGGCCAAGTACCGATGAGATGTTGACGATCGAACCACCGCCGGAGCGGCGCATGGCGGGGACGGCGTGCTTGCAGCCAAGGAACACGCCCAGGCCATTGACCCGGTTGACGCGGCGGAAGTCCTCCAGCGAGCACTCCTCGATGCTCTGGGCCACCCCGATCCCGGCGGCGTTCAGCAGCCCGTCGACCCGGCCGAAGCGGGCCAGCGTATCGGCCATCACAAGCTGCCAGTCCGCCTCGACGGTGACGTCGAGTGGCACGACCACGGCGCGAGCGCCGATCCCGACCGCCACAGCGGCGGCCTGCTCGGCCTGCGCCGGCAGGTCGGCCAGCACGACATTGGCGCCTTCGCCGGCGGCCAGGCGCGCAGTGGCGGCGCCAATGCCCGAGGCACCGCCGCTGATGACCACGGTCTTTCCCTCAAGGCGGGGCAAGCAGCGACTTCCTATGAATACCCGAGGTGATGCCGCCATCGGCCACCAGCTCGGCACCGGTAACGAACTTCGACCGGTCAGAGGCGAGGTACAGCACCGCCTCGGCGATGTCCTCCGGCTCGCCCATGTGGCCGACCGGATGGCGCGAGTCGATCATCGCCTTGCCCCAGTCGCGGCCCACCAGCTGCCACAGCGGATTGAAGATCGGCGTGTCGATGCCGCCGGGATGCACCGAATTGCAGCGGATGTCGTAGCCCTGCTCGGCGCAATGCAGCGCCACGGCCTTGGTCAACAGCCGCACCGCGCCCTTGCTGGCGGTGTAGGCGCAGGGGCCGGCGCCGCCGACCAGGCCGGCGATCGAGGAGACGTTGACGATGGCGCCCATGGCGGCCGGCTTCCCGGGCCTGGTCTGCCTCATGGCGGCGATCGCGAACTTGCAACCCAGGAACACGCCGTCGAGGTTCACCGCGTGCACGCGCTCCCACACCTCGACCGTAGTGTCCTCGACCGTGCCGTAGCCGCCGGTGATGCCGGCGTTGTTGACCAGGATGTCGAGCCGACCGAAGCGGACCAAGGTGTCGTCCACCAGCGCCTGCCACGAGGCTTCGATGGTGACGTCGAGCGTGCGGAACGAGGCGCGGGCGCCGATCTCGCTCGCCACTCTAGCGCCGAGGTCGTCCTGCACATCGCCGACCACGACGGTGGCGCCGGCGCCTGCCAGGACGCGCGCCGTGGCGGCGCCGATGCCCGAGGCGCCACCGGTGACGATGGCGATCCGGCCGTCGAGGTCGCTGGAGGATGCCATCCGCGCCTCACATCGCCGTACAGCCGCCGTCGACCACCATTTCGGCGCCGGTGGTGAACTTCGACTCGTCGGAGGCGAGGTAGAGGATCATGTAGCCGATGTCGTTAGGTTCGCCGATGCGGCCGATCGGCACCATGCGGACCAGCCGCTTGCGCGCCTTATCAGGGTCGGGATCGGCGGCCAGGCCGTCCTGGACCATCGGCGTGTCGATGAACGCGGGATGGACCGAGTTGCAGCGGATGTCGTAGCCGGCGCGGGCGCAGTGCAGGGCGACGCTCTTGGTCAGCAGCCGCACCGCCGCCTTGGATGGGCTGTAGCACACCATTTGCCAGCCGCTGACGATGCCGGCGACCGACGAGATGTTGACGATCGAATTCTTCTCGCCGTTGCACTTCATCGCCCGCACGGCGTTCTGGCAGCCGAGGAAGACGCCCTCGGCGTTGACCGCCATCATGCGCTTGAAGTGCTTGAGCGACATCTGCTCGATCGAACCGTCCGGTCCGGCGATGCCGGCTGAATTCACCAGCACGTTGATCTTGCCGAAGCGCTCCAGGGCGCGGTCGAACGCCACCGTCCAGCTCGACTCGCTGGACACATCGTGCTCGAGGAACAGTGTCTCGCCGCCGATCGCGCGCGCGGCGTCGGCGCCTTTGTCGGCCTGGATGTCGGTGATCACCACCCTGGCGCCCTCAGCCGCCATCAGGCGGGCGGTGGCGAAACCCAGGCCCGACGCACCGCCGGTGATGAACGCCACTTTGCCCGCGACGCGGCCCGCCATCGTCGTCTCCCTCGGTCGTCGCCGGACCTTAGCCGTGTCGCAACCACCGGCGCCACCGCCGCGCCGCGGGTCCTTTGCCCCGCGAAAGGTGGCCGGGGTGTTCTATCGCCCGGGCCGGATGTGTTGAGGCTTCGCGCCGGCTAGAATCCGAGCGGCTGCGTCGCCCGCGTCCAGCGTCCGCCCTTGACCTCGGCCAGGAACGAGGAGCTCGCGCCCTGGCGGATCTGCGGGCCGAAGCTGACCTCAGGTCCGTTGAAGATGTCCTTGTAGCCCTTGATCGCTTCCATGCCCTTGACGAAGCTGTCCAGGGTCAGGTCGGCACCGGCGTTCTTGAGGCCCGCCACCGTCAGGTCGGCGGCGACGTAGCCGTAGACCGCGCCAATGTTGGGGTCGATGTTGAACTTCTTCTTGTAGTCGGCCACGAACTTGGCGACCGCCGGCAGCGCGCTGTCGGCATACGGCATCTCCGTCAGGCCCATGCCGTAGAAGCCGTCCATGCCCTGGGCGGCGCCGACCACGAGGTCGTAGACCGCCGACGAACCGACGAAGTCGACATCGGTCCAGCCCATCTTGCGGGCCGTGGTGTAGGGCACGATAGAATCCCGGACGATGGTGCCCATCAGGATCAGGTCGCAGCCGGCCTGGCGCATCTTGGTGATCGGCGCCGTGAAATCCTGGTCGGTCGGCTTGTGGCCGGCCAGTTCCACGACCTTGATCCCTAGCTTTTTGGCCTGTATCTCGGCGCCGTCGACGATCTCCTTGCCGAAGTCGGTGTCCTGATACATCACGCACACGGCTTTCTTGCCCTTCTCCTTCACGAAGTAGTTCACGGCCGATCGCATCTGGTCGACATAAGTGGCGGCGCCATAGAACTTGAGGCGGTGGTACGGCTCGTACATCGAGCGCGCCGCCGACAACGGGAAGAGATTGGGGATGTCGGCCGCCAGCTGGTCCTTGAAACAGGCGTTGTTCATCGGCGTACCGGCCGGCGCGATGAACGCGAAGACACTGTCGCGGTTGATCAGCTTGTTGCAGGCCTGTACCGCCTTGGGGACCTGGTAACCGTGATCCTCGACGATCAGCCGGATCTTGCGGCCGTGGATTCCGCCGGCGTCGTTGACGTCGTCGAGCCGCATCCTGATCGCATTCGACGAGGAGACCCCGTAGGTCGCTCCCACGCCCGACAAGTCGGTGTGCATGCCGAGCAAGACCTCGGTCTTGCTCACGCCGCGCGTCTGCGCCGCGGCGCCGGTCGAGATGGCCGTCAGGGCAGCGGCCGCCAGCATCGCCAGTCTCATGTCCATCGCCGGTTCCTCCATTGCATTGCGGAGGCATGATAGGGGCCGCCCTCCACCGGTCCAGCAGCCCATCTCTGCATGGCAGATCGCCGCCACGTACCGCCAAAACGGAAACGGCCCAGGCGGTCGCCCGCCCGGGCCGTGCGCGAGGCGTGTCGCCGACGGCTAGAAGCCGAGCGGCTGGGTGAGCCGCGTCCAGCGGCCGCCCTTGACCTGCGCCAGGAACGACGAGTTGGCGCCCTGGCGCTTGTTGGGACCGAAGCTGGCCTCGGGGCCGTTGAAGATGTCCTTGTAGCCCTGGATCGCCTCCATGCCCTTGACGAAGCTGTCCAGGGTCAGGTCGGCGCCGGCGTTCTTCAGGCCGACCACGGTGATGTCGGCGGCGACGTAGCCGTAGACCGCGCCGATGTTGGGAATGATGTTGAATTTCTTGTTGTAGGCTTCGACGAACGCCTTGACGCTGGGTACGTCGCTGTCGGCGTAGGGCATCTCGGTCAGGCCCATGCCGTAGAAGCCATCCATGCCCTGGGCGGCACCGACCACAAGGTCATACACCGCCGCCGAGCCGACGAAGTCGACTTCGGTCCAGCCCATCTTGCGGGCCGTGGTGTAAGGCACGATCGAATCGCGCACGATGGTGCCCATCAGGATCAAGTCGCAGCCGGCCTGGCGCATCTTGGTGATCGGGGCCGTGAAATCCTGGTCGGTCGGCTTGTGGCCGATCGACTCGACGATCTTGACGTTCATCGCCTTGGCTTGCTGCTCCGCGCCTTCGACGATCTCCTTGCCGAAGTCGGTATCCTGGTACATCACGCAGATCGCCTTCTTGCCCTTCTCCTTCACGAAGTAGTTCACGGCCGAGCGGATCTGGTCGACGTAGGAGGCCGCGCTGTAGAACTTCAGCCGGTGGTACGGCTCGTACATCGAGCGCGCCGCCGACAGCGGGAACAGGTTCGGCACGTTGGCCGCCAGCTGGTCGTTGAAGCAGGCGTTGTTCATCGGCGTACCCAACGCCGCCACGAAGGCGAAGACGTTGTCGCGGTTGATCAGCTTGTTGCAGGCCTGCACCGCCTTGGGCACCTGGTAGGCCTGGTCCTCGATGATCGAGCGGATCTTGCGGCCGTGGATGCCGCCGCCGTCGTTGATCTCGTCGAAGCGCATCTTCATGGCGTTGGTCGAGGAGACGCCGTAGGTCGCGGCCACGCCCGACAGGTCGCTGTGCGTGCCGATCACGATCTCGGTCTTGCTCACGCCGCGCGTCTGCGCCGATGCGCCCGCCGACACGGCCATCAATACGGCGGCCGCTGCCATCACCAGTTTACGATCCATGTTCCCTTCATCCTCCCGTTGGCAGCCCAGCCGCCGCGCTAAATCCGCAACGACGGTCCACGGCTGAAGGCGCAATCATAGCCCGTCCCCTGGCCCACCGTCTCGCCATTCCTTGCTGCGGAACGCCAGCCGGCTGCCCTCCCGCGGCCGGCGAGAAAAAAG
>DATFGV010000047.1:0-2706 GCA_035249115.1 Vineibacter sp. | reverse complement strand
GACCACCATCGCGATCAACAGGCCGATCATGCCCATGAACAGGAACGTGCCCATCCCCGACAGGCTGCGCTTGGTGGTGTAGCCGTACAGGCTCAGCGCACCGAAGGCGGCGGCCGTGATGAAGAACGTCCGGGCCAGGCTGACCCCGGTGTAGCGATAGAGCAGGATCGTGAAGCCGACGCCGTTGAGTGCGACGATGGCCCAGTAGATCCCCTTCATCGTGCCGACGCTCATCGCGTGCGACCGGAAGCTCGCCCACAGGATCAAGCCAATCGGCGCCAGCACCGCCACCCAACCAAGGATGGTCATGCTCATGGCAGGACCACGCGCCGTCTGCACCGTCTGGAAGAACAGCTGGTTCAGCGCCGGCACCTGATGCACCAGCAGGGCGACAATGCCCGACAGCGCCAGGCCCGACGCCATGTAGTTGTAGACGCGCAGCATGTGCGCCCGCAGACCGGCGTCGAATGTCGCCTGGTCGACGGTGGTCGCGCCATACACCGGCCGAGGTTGGCCGTATGCCTGTGCGTTGTTGTCCCATTGAGCCATACGTTGCCTCCTAGGCACGGATTCTCGCCGCGTCCAAATAACAGGCTTCAATATTGGCAACTGTGCCATTTTTATCAATACCTGAGTCGCCGTGCTGGGGCGCGGGTCAGTCGCTGCAACCAGCCCGTAACATCAGACCAAAAGTCGAATGAAATCATCAATTTGCAGGCAAGCGACGACCATGACTCAGATCGTTCACTCTGGACCGATCTCGGATTCACCATCGCTTGGCACCGAGCACCACGGGTTCAGGCGTAGATAAACCATGCAACGAACATCCCGAGGATGACGCCCGCCAACGAAATGGCCAGGACATAGCGCATGACGCCGAGCTTGACGGCCGAGCGGGCGCTGTCAGGGCTGACCACGGCCGGCGCCGGGTTGTTGGACTTGCTGCTAGTGTGTTGATTCGGCATGGCCATCTCGCGGGCAACACGGACGCGTTACGGACGTCCGGATCGGTATAGGCTGGAACGAGGGGCCGGCTGACGGGTTCCTGTGGCAGTCCTCTCCTCTGGCAGATGAGGTTCGGCGTTGACGCGGTACCTGCTGGCCGACATCGGCGGAACCAACGCCCGCTTCGCCCTGTTTGAGGGCGGTGTCGTCGGGCCGATCGAGGTCCTGCAGGTGGCCGATCACAAAGCCGCAGCCGACGCGTTTGCAGTCATTCTCGACCGCCATCGCGCCGCCGGACCCATCACCGCGGCTGCCATCGGCGTGGCCGGGCCGGTCGAGGCCGGTCGCGGTGTCTTCACCAACAGCGACTGGGTGGTCGACACGGCTCAGCTCCGCGCTGCCTTTGGATTTCGCTCGGTCCACGTCGTGAACGACTTTGAAGCCACCGCCCGTTCGCTGCCGCGCCTGGTGCCAGACGACCTTTTCCGGCTCGGTGGTCGCGACGGGCAGCCGGCGTCGCCGCGCGCCGTGCTGGGGCCCGGGACCGGCCTGGGTGTCGCCTGTTTGCTGCCTGGACGCCCGTCGCAGGTGATCGCCACCGAAGCCGGGCACGCGACGCTGGCGGCGACGCGCCCGCGCCAGGACGCCATCATCACCTGGCTGCGAACGCGTTTTGATCATGTGTCGGCCGAGCGTGTGCTGTCAGGAAACGGGCTGGTGAACCTGCACGAGGCCGTCGCCGCCCTCGATGGCGGTAACATCCCGTCACACGACGCGCCGACCATCACCGGCAGCACGGCAGATGGCGGCTGCGCCGCCTGCCGCGAAGCGCTCGACCTGTTCTGTGGCTGGCTCGGCGCCGTCGCCGGCAATCTCGCGCTGAGCTTCGGCGCACGCGGCGGGGTCTACATCGCGGGCGGAATCGCGCCGCGCATCGTCGGCCACCTGGCGCGCTCGGACTTTCGCGATCAGTTCGAGGCCAAAGGTCGCTTTCGCGACTACCTTGTCGCGGTTCCGGCGGCGGTGATCATGCGACCGGACGCGGCTTTCATCGGCCTGGCGTCGTTGGTCGAGGAGGCGGGCGCCGCGCCGCCGTGACAACGGCTGGCGTTATTTTCCGCCTTCCATCGCCAAGACGCATTTCGGGGCGTCGGCGCCGGAAATCGCCGCCTCTCGCGACCACCGCCAGAGCGGCGTCCAGTAGTCGCGCAGGACTTCGGCCGCTGCCGCGCGCTGGTCGACCACGTAGCCGAACTCCTGCAGGTCGACCGGATAGAAGTTGTCCGAGCCGATATAGAAGACGTGGTCGTCGACCATCCAGAACTTGGCATGGTTGCCGATCGGTTTCTTTTTTGGCCAGGTGGCATCGGCGCTGAACCGGAACGATGCCAGATGCAGGCGCCGGCACAGCAAGGCCGACAGTGCCGGGTCGGACAGGCTGCTGCGCTCACGCGCCACTTGCCGGAACTTGCGCGCGACCGTCTCCAGACTGACGCCGTTGCCGTAGCTTGAGCCGCTGTTGCCGATCGCGCCGGGATCCGACAGCACGATGTAGAGGTCGCCCTGATCGGCAAGCAGGAAGTCGGCGAGGCGCTCCAGGGTGCTTTCAGGATAGAGTGGATCGAGCCGCCCGAGGGTGAATGCGAGGTCCTGCTGCACGATACGGATGCTGCGCCGCGCCGCGCCCAGCAGCAGATCGCGCGCCAAGTCGCCCTGGTTGGCGAAATCCGTCGTGATGCCGGAGCCCAGGCGGGCGACCGA
>DATFGV010000046.1:0-5348 GCA_035249115.1 Vineibacter sp. | reverse complement strand
ACGAGCGCGACTGCTCGGTGCAGCTGCGCCACCAGAAAGTGGTCGAGGTGGCGCCGGCGCCGAACCTCGACGACGGCCTGCGGCAGCGCCTGTTCGACGACGCGTTGAAACTGGCGCGCGCGGCACGCATCGCGAACGCCGCCACGATCGAGTTCCTGGTCGACCCCGGGTCCGGCGCCCACTACTTCATTGAATGCAACCCGCGCATCCAGGTCGAACACACGGTCACCGAGCAGGTGCTGGGCCTCGACCTGGTCGAAGCACAGTTCCGCATTGCCACCGGCGAAGCGCTAGCGTCGATTGGTTTCGCCAATCAGCGCGCCGTGCCGGCACCGCGCGGCTTTGCCATTCAGGCGCGGCTGGTGGCCCAGGGCACCGGCACGCTGTCTGCGTGGCGCGAGCCGTCGGGGCCGGGCATCCGCGTCGATTCCTGCGGTTACGTCGGTCTGGCACCGCCGCCGCAGTTCGATCCGTTGCTGGCGAAGCTGATCGGCCAGTCCGGCTCGACCGGCAGCTTTGGCTCGGCCGTCGAACGCACCCTGCGCGCGCTCGACGAGTTCCACGTCGCCGGCGTGCCAACCAATCGCGGCCAGTTGCGCGCCATCCTCGATCATCCTGCCTTCCGCGCCGGCGATGCGCGCACGACCATGCTGTCCGAGGCGCCCGAGGTTGCCGGTGCGGTGCCGAGCGCGGCGGGCGCTGGTGCGTTGCAGTTTCTTGACCAGCAGGTCGCGGCGCTGGGCCGCGGGCGCGGCCCGACGGGTGCGCCGCCGCGTCCCGCCGCGCCTTTGCCTGTGCCTGAGGGCCATGTCGGCATTGAATCACCACAGGCCGGCTCCATCGTGACCATCGACGTACGCGAGGGCGATGATGTCACGGCGGGTGCCACCTTGTTCGTGGTCACCGCCATGAAGATGGAAACGGCGGTCAAGGCGCCGGTCTCCGGCGCAATCACCGGCCTGGCCCGGCTCGCGGCAGGCACCTCTGTCGAGGCGGGACAGCTTCTCGCGGTGATCCGCCCGGCGGCCGGCGCCGTCGCGACGATCCCCACGCCGACGTCGCGCCACCCGGATGAGAGCTGGCTGCCCATGCTCGAGAAGGTCGATGCGCTGCGCGCCATCGCACGCACTCGGCTGGCTCAGGGTTCGCGCGAACTCGGCGTGGTGCGCCAGCGCGACCGCGGCAAGCTGACGTGCCGCGAGCGCATCGATCTGCTGCTCGACCCAGGCAGCTTCCGCGAGATCGGTAGCCTCGCCGGCTTCGCGACCTTCGACGAGGACGGTGAGGTCCTGGCATTCACGCCGGCAAGCCATGTCGGTGGCCAAGGCCGCATCGAAAGTCGGGCCTGTGTTGTCTGCGCCGACGACTTCACCTCGCGTGGTGGCCATGCCGACGGTGCCATTGGCCAGAAGTCGCGTCATATCGACCAGCTGTCGCTCGACCTCCGCGTGCCCTCGATCCGCCTGCTCGACGGCTCGTCCGGCGGCGGCAGCGTCGCCACCATGGTTCCCAAGCAGGACGGTGTGGCCGCCAGCGCCGCCAAAGAAAGCACCGGCGCCATCCAGGCCGGCCGGCCGCGAGTGGTCGGCGGCGGCGGTTCGTTCCTGCCGGGCCACCTCGGCAGCACGATGTATGTCGAGCAGCTCGCCACCGTGCCGGTGGTCAACATGCTACTGGGCAGCGTGGTCGGCATCGGCGCCGCCAAGGCGGTGCTCGGGCATTTCTCGGTGATGGTCCGCGACATCTCGCAGCTGTTCGTCGCCGGTCCGCCGGTGGTCAGCCACGCCATGGGCTATGACGTTAGCAAGGAAGACCTCGGCGGCTGGCATATCCATTGCCGCAACGGTTCGGTCGACAACCTCGCCGAGTCGGAAGCCGACGCCGTCGCCCAGACGCGGCGATTCCTGTCGTACCTGCCGTCGAGCGTCTACGAGGCGCCGCCGGTTGTGCCGGCGGATCCGTCCGACCCCGCCGACCGCCGCGACGAAGCGCTGCTGAGCCTGGTGCCGCGCAAGCGCACGGCGACCTTCGACGTGCGCCAGGCGATCCGGCTGATGGCTGACCGCGGCTCGTTCTTCGAGATCGGTCCGCTGTGGGGCACCGACCAGGTGACCGGCTTCGTGCGCTTCGCCGGCCGCCCGATGGGCGTGATCGCGTCCGACAGCCGGCACATCAACGGCGGCGCGCTGACCGCGGACGGCTGTGACAAGCTGCGACGGCACCTCGATCTGTGCGACCTCTTCCATCTGCCGGTGCTAAACCTGATCGACAATCCGGGTTTCGCGGTCGGCATCGAGCACGAGATCGCCGGTACGATCCGCAAGGGCGGCGAGTGGATGATCGCCTTCGCCCAGGTGACAGTGCCGATCTTTACAGTGCTGATGCGCCGAAGCTTCGGCGTCGCCGGCAACAACTACGCTACGCCCCGGGCGGCGGCGTCGGTGCGGGTGGCCTGGCCGGCGGCAGATGTCGGCGGCATTCCGCCTGAAGGCGGCATCGAGGCGGCCTACAAGCGCCAGCTCGCCGAGGCGGCCGACCCTGCTGCGCTTCGTGCGGAGATCAACGCACGCATCGAAAGCGTGCGCGGCCCCATCGGCCCGCTCAACCGCTTCGAGGTCGAGGAGATGATCGACCCGCGTGACACTCGCCGGCTGGTCTGCGACTGGGTCACCGACATCTGGCGCAGCGTCGCGCAGCCGTCGCGCCTGGTGCCGCGTCCGCTGCAGTTCCGGCCGTAGCCAAAAGCACGCCTCGCTACGGCTACGCGGGTTGCGGTCGCGGCGCGGTTTGACCTGGCAGCGGCGGGAACGCCAACGCGATGGCGGCGGCGCCAATGCCGATGCCAAGCGAGCCAATATAGAGAAAGCCGTAACCGCCGAAGGTGTCGAAGATCCAGCCGCCCAGCGCCGGGCCGAGCGCCATGCCGAGGCTGGAGATCATTGAGGCGGCGCCGAAGACGGTGCCCATGATCCGCATCGGAAAGTACTCGCGCGCGATCACGGCGTAGAGCGGCATCACACCGCCATAGGCGAGGCCGAACACGAGGGCGACGGCGTAGAACTCGCCGAGCTGCCGCGTGAAGTAATAACCGCCCGCCGCCAGCGCCTGGATCATCAGCCCGACGACCAGCACCTGCCGGGCGCCAAACCGGTCGCCGGCCAGGCCGAACAGCAGGCGGCCGCCCAGCCCCGCCAGCCCCTCGGCGCTGTAGATCGAGACCGCCGCCATCGGTCCCAGGCCGCAGGCGATGGCATAGCTTACCGTATGGAAGATCGGCCCGGAGTGCGCGGCGCAGCAGCAGAAAAAAGTCAGGGACAGCACTATGAACGGCATCGAACGCAGCGCCTGCCCCGCGGTCATGCCGGGATCACCCGCGGCAACGCTGCCTGCCGCCGCGCCGTCGCCCGCCACTGGCGGCGCCCGACGCACCAGCAGCGCGGCCGGCAGCAGCAATGCCCACGCCAAGACGGCAATGACGAGCTGCGCTGTGCGCCAGTCCCAGCCGGAGATCAGCCAGCTGGCGAAGGGCGAGATGGTCATCGGTGCCATGCCCATGCCGGCCGAGACCAGCGATACCGCGAGGCTGCGGCGCTTCTCGAACCAGCCCGTCACGGTGGCGATGGTCGGCGCGAAGATCGCGCCGGCCGCGATGCCGACCACGACGCCATAGGCCAGCTGGAACTCGAGCAGGCTGGTAGCGCGGCTGGCCAGCGCCAGGCCGAGCCCCAGCAGGGCGGCGCCCGCGAGCACCACAATGCGCGGCCCGTAACGGTCGGTCAGCACCCCCCAACCGAAGGCGGCAACGCCCATCGTCAGGAAGTCGAGCGTCATGGCGCTGGAGATGCCGGTCCGCGACCAGCCGGTCGCCTCGGACATCGGCTGCAGGAAAACCGCCAGCGAAAACATCGTGCCAATGGCGACGCAGCCCATCAAGGCGCCCGCCGCGACCACCACCCAACCGTAGTAGACCTTCATCGCTGGTCCTCGCGCCTGTTCATCGCCTTGCCCTGAGGACGGACGGATCGGCCCGGGGCCGACATGTGCCCGCAGCAAATCTGACACTTGCCCCTACCCACAATGGGGCATTGGTCGTCGAGCCAACGATGCGTGCCCACGGCGGGCCAAGTCGCACATCGGCCCGGCGCACGACGGCCGCCGCCGTCGACGGGTTTCCGGCTAAGCTCGCGGCCGCCGCGGATGGCGGCCAAGGGGAGACGCCTGATGGGCACGATCGCTGTCGCCTTCTCGCCACGCTATGTCGTCTTCACCCTGGCGATCATGACGACCATCGCCAGCCTGGCGCTGTCGTTCCTTTGGCCCTGGTTCCTGACGCCGTTCATCGTGGCGGCGGCGCTGGCCGGGCTGGGTGTCCACGACCTGGTGCAGAAGAAGCACAGCATCCTGCGCAACTACCCGATCGCCGCGCATATCCGCTTCCTGCTGGAGGAGATCCGGCCCGAGATTCGCCAGTACTTCCTGGAAAGCGACACCGACGGTGCACCGTTCAGCCGCGACAAGCGCTCAATCGTCTACCAGCGTGCCAAGGGTCAGCTCGACAAGAAGCCGTTCGGCACCCAGCTTGACGTCTACGACACCGCGTTCGAATGGCTGAACCACTCAGTGGCGGCGCGCCGCCCCTCGAAAGAGCCGTTCCGCGTCACGATCGGCGGGCCGGACTGCCCGCAGCCCTATTCGGCCTCGGTGTTCAACATTTCGGCGATGAGCTTCGGCGCCCTGTCGGCCAACGCGATCCGCGCGCTGAACAAGGGCGCCCGTAAGGGCGGATTTGCCCACGACACCGGCGAAGGCGGCTTCAGCCCGTATCACCGCGAGTATGGCGGCGACATCATCTGGGAGATTGGCAGCGGCTATTTCGGTTGCCGCGACCTCGACGGCACCTTCAGTGCCGAGAGGTTCGCCGAAACCGTGGCGGCGCCGCAGATCAAGATGGTCGAGATCAAGCTTTCGCAAGGCGCCAAACCCGGGCATGGCGGTGTCCTGCCCGGCGCCAAGGTGTCGGCCGAAATCGCCGCCACGCGCGGCGTGCCGCCGGGCGTCGATTGCATCTCGCCGCCAAGCCACTCGGCCTTCGCGACGCCGTTGGAAATGATCGAGTTCATCGCCCGCCTGCGCGAGCTTTCGGGCGGCCGGCCGATCGGCTTCAAGCTTTGCATCGGGCACCCCTGGGAGTTCCTCGGCATCTGCAAGGCGATGCTGCAGAGCCAGACCTACCCTGACTTCATCGTCGTCGACGGGACCGAGGGCGGCACCGGTGCCGCGCCGCTGGAGTTCATCGACCATATCGGGATGCCGCTGCGCGACGGCCTGATGTTCGTGCACAACGCACT